>JAJJPM010000105.1:0-14805 GCA_032907525.1 Gammaproteobacteria bacterium | reverse complement strand
GGTCAGGTCGAAAAAGCGTAATTGATACAAGGTGCTAGGTGCTAGGTGCTAGGGCCGAGGTAGGAAGAAGGTTTTCCCTCGGCCCTAGCACCTAGCACCTAGCACCTGATGTTAACCGGGGAGCCTGACAACAGGCGCTTGCACCCGCTATAGAGGTCGTCATGGCAAAGAAAATCCAAGCGTACATCAAGCTGCAGGTCGCAGCCGGCAAGGCCAACCCGAGTCCGCCCGTCGGTCCCGCGCTGGGCCAGCACGGCGTCAACATCATGGAATTCTGCAAGGCGTTCAATGCCCAGACCCAGAATGTCGAGCCGGGCCTGCCGCTGCCGGTGGTCATCACCGTCTACAGCGACCGCAGCTTCACCTTCATCACCAAGACCCCGCCCGCCTCCATCCTGTTGAAGAAGGCGGTCGGCATCGAGAGCGGCAGCCCGCGCCCCAACAGCCAGAAGGTCGGCAAGGTGTCGCGCGCCCAGCTCGAGGAGATCGCCAAGGCCAAGATGCCCGATCTCACGGCGGCCGACATGGATGCCGCGGTGCGCACCATCGCCGGCAGCGCCCGCAGCATGGGTCTGGAAGTGGAGGGTTGAACCATGGCCAAACTGTCCAAGCGTATCAAGGCGATCAATGAAAAGGTCACTCCCGGCAAGCTGTATGCCGTGGAGGAGGGGCTCGGCCTGCTGAAGCAGCTCGCCAGCGCCAAATTCAAGGAATCGGTCGACGTCGCTGTGAATCTCGGCGTCGATCCGCGCAAGTCCGATCAGGTGGTGCGCGGTTCCACCGTGCTGCCCAACGGCACCGGCAAGAGCGTGCGCGTCGCGGTGTTCGCGCAGGGCGCCAATGCCGAGGCCGCCAAGGCCGCCGGCGCCGACATCGTCGGTTTCGAGGATCTGGCCGAGAGCATCAAGGGCGGCAGCATGGATTTCGATGTGGTCATCGCCAGCCCGGATGCCATGCGCATCGTCGGTCAGCTCGGCCAGATCCTCGGCCCGCGCGGCCTGATGCCGAACCCGAAGGTCGGTACCGTGACCCCGAACGTCGCCGAGGCGGTGAAGAACGCCAAGGCCGGTCAGGTCCGCTACCGTACCGACAAGGCGGGCATCATCCATTGCACCATCGGCAAGGTGGATTTCGAGGTCAACGCCCTGAAGGAGAACCTCCAGGCGCTGCTGGCGGATCTGAACAAGATGAAGCCGTCCACCGCCAAGGGCATTTATATGAAGAAGGTCACCGTCTCGACCACCATGGGTCCGGGCGTGGTCCTGGATCAGACTTCGTTGGCCTAAATATCAGGTGCTAGGGCTGAGGTTCTAGGGCCGAGGAATCTAACGATCTTCTCGATCCTAGAAACTAGAACCTCATCCCTGGTTTTATAGAACTTTGTGGCGTTGCCGGCGGGCGAACCCGCCGGCAGCCGCCGTCAAAGACCGCAGGCGCTGACGATTGGCAGGGGACAGAATGAATTCTGTCCCCGGACCGGATTGAAGGCTTAATGGCAACGGCCTGCGCAGACGGTGTCGCCCCAGACAGGATTTCTTGTCCGTGGCCACCGTACCGCGGAGAGTACCGAAGGGAACGGGGATGGAATTCATTCCGTCCCCCGACCGGCTCTCCTTGTAGTGGTCTGGATGTACGGCCCCGGCTCGTGCATCCCAGGAGGTAAACGATGGCACTGAGTCTTGAAGAAAAGAAGACTGTCGTCGCCGAGGTGGCGGAGGTGGCTGCAACAGCCCTGTCCGCAGTGGCCGCCGAGTATCGCGGTCTGACCGTCGAACAGCTCACCGAACTGCGCAAGAAGGCGCGCGAAGGCGGTGTGTATGTGCGCGTGGTCAAGAACACCCTGGCGCGCAGGGCCGTGGCGGGTACCGAATTCGAGTGCATCTCCCCCGGACTGGTGGGGCCGCTGGTGTTGGCCTTTTCCCAGGCCGATCCGGGTGCGGCGGCACGCGTGGTTCGAGACTTCGCCAAGGGCAACGACAAGCTGATCGTGAAGTTCGTGTCCGTGGGCGGCCAGTTGCTGGGCGCCGGCGACATCGAGCGTCTCGCCAGCCTGCCGACCCGCGACCAGGCCCTGGCCATGCTGATGGGCGTGATGAAAGCCCCGATCGAGAAGCTTGCCCGCACGATCAACGAAGTGCCCGGCAAGCTGGTTCGCACGGTGGCCGCAATCCGCGACCAGAAGCAGGCGGCAGCTTGATTCTCGTTTCAACCCTATATCATGCCGCGCTGTCACGCGGACAAGAGTAACCAGGAGTAATTGATCATGGCCGTTTCCAAAGAAGACATCCTCGAAACCATCGCCAACATGAGCGTGATGGAAGTCGTCGACCTCATCTCCGCGATGGAAGAGAAGTTCGGCGTGTCCGCCGCTGCCGCCGTGGCCGCTGCGCCGGTGGCCGCCGCCGGCGGTGCCGCCGCGGCTGCCGAAGAGCAGACCGAGTTCAACGTCGTCATGACCAGCTTCGGCGCCAACAAGGTCAACGTCATCAAGGCGATCCGCGCCATCACCGGTCTGGGCCTGAAAGAGGCCAAGGACATGGTCGAAGGCGTTCCGGCGACCGTCAAGGAAGGCGTGTCCAAGGCCGAGGCCGATGACATCAAGAAGCAGTTGGAAGAAGCGGGCGCGAGCGTCGAGGTCAAGTAAGATCGAGCTTGCGCATCTTGTTCCCGGGTGCGCCATGCGCACCCGAGCTCAAGCAGGGATATGGCTGGCAGCGTGATTTCGCTGCCGGCCTTTTCCCGTTACTAAGAGACTAGGCTCTAGGTTCTAGGGCCGAGGGAAAACCTTCTTCCTTCGCCTCGGCCCTAGAACCTAGAACCTAGCACCTGCATTTAAGAGAGGCATACCGATGGGCTACAGCTTCACCGAGAAGAAACGCATTCGCAAGGATTTCGGCAAGCGCCCCAGCATCCTTGAAGTCCCGTTTCTGCTGGCGACCCAGATCGAGTCGTACCGGGATTTCCTGCAGCTCGACAAGAAGCCCGAGCGGCGCAGCGATACGGGACTGCATGCCGCGTTCTCGTCGGTATTTCCCATCACCAGCTATTCCGGCAACGCCGCGCTGGAATACGTGAGCTATCGCCTCGGCGAGCCCACCTTCGACGTGAAGGAATGCCAGATGCGCGGCATGACCTACGCCGCGCCGCTGCGCGCGCTGGTGCGCCTGGTCATCTACGACAAGGAGGCCGGCGGCGACACGCCGACAGTCAAGGACATCAAGGAGCAGGAGGTCTACATGGGCGAACTGCCGCTCATGACCGACACCGGCACCTTCGTGGTGAACGGCACCGAGCGCGTCATCGTGTCGCAGCTGCACCGCTCACCCGGCGTGTTCTTCGATCACGACAAGGGCAAGACCCATTCGTCCGGCAAGCTGCTGTTCTCCGCGCGCGTGATTCCCTACCGCGGCTCCTGGCTCGACTTCGAGTTCGACCCGAAGGACTGCCTGTTCGTGCGCATCGACCGCCGCCGCAAGCTGCCGGCGACCATCCTGCTGCGCGCGCTCGGCTATGACGTCGAGCAGATCCTCGGCATGTTCTTCGAGACCAATACCTTCCACCTGGGCAAGGATCAGGTGACGCTGGATCTGGTGCCCGAGCGCCTGCGCGGCGAGACCGCGACCTTCGAGATCGTCATCGGCGGCAAGACGCTCGTCGAGGAAGGCCGTCGCATCACCGCCCGCCATATCCGCGAGCTGGAAAAATCCGGCGTGAAGGAACTGGTGGTCCCCGACGATTATCTGCATGGCAAGGTGCTGGCGCACAACATCGTCGACACCTCGACCGGCGAAGTCGTGGCAAACGCCAATGACGAGCTGACCGCGGAAGCCATCAAGAAGATCCGCGAGGCCGGCGTCGAGGAGATCCGCACCCTGTACGTCAACGACCTGGACCGCGGTCCCTACATCTCCGAGACCCTGCGCATCGATCCGACCCGCAGCGAGCTGGAGGCGCAGGTCGAGATCTACCGCATGATGCGTCCGGGCGAGCCGCCGACCAAGGAAGCGGCCCAGAACCTGTTCAACAACCTGTTCTTCACCGACGAGCGCTACGACCTGTCGGCCGTCGGCCGCATGAAGTTCAACCGCCGCGTCGGCCGTGACGAGATCACCGGCCCGGGCACGCTGTCGAACGAGGACATCATCGATGTGATGAGGACCCTGATCGACATCCGCAACGGCAACGGTTTCGTGGACGACATCGATCATCTCGGCAACCGCCGCATCCGCTGCGTCGGCGAGATGGCCGAGAACGTGTTCCGCATCGGCCTGGTGCGCGTCGAGCGCGCCGTGAAGGAACGCCTGAGCCTGGCCGAGAGCGAGGGCCTGATGCCGCAGGAACTGATCAACGCCAAGCCGGTGGCCGCCGCGATCAAGGAGTTCTTCGGCTCCTCGCAGCTGTCGCAGTTCATGGATCAGAACAATCCGCTGTCGGAGGTCACCCACAAGCGCCGCGTCTCCGCCCTGGGCCCGGGCGGCCTGACCCGCGAACGCGCCGGCTTCGAGGTGCGCGACGTGCACCCGACGCACTACGGCCGCGTGTGCCCGATCGAAACCCCTGAAGGTCCGAACATCGGCCTGATCAACTCGCTGTCCGTGTACGCGCGCACCAACCAGTACGGTTTCCTGGAGACGCCGTACCGCAAGGTCGTCGACAGCCGCGTGACCGACGAGGTGCACTACCTGTCGGCCATCGAGGAGGGCAAGTACGTCATCGCCCAGGCCAACGCCACCGTCGACGAGAAGGGACGTCTGACCGATGCGCTGGTCTCCTGCCGTCACCAGAACGAGTTCACGCTGTCCTCGCCGGACCGCATCGACTACATCGACGTATCGCCGAAGCAGATCGTGTCGGTGGCGGCCTCGTTGATTCCGTTTCTGGAACACGACGATGCCAACCGCGCACTGATGGGCTCGAACATGCAGCGTCAGGCCGTGCCCACGCTGCGCGCCGAGAAGCCGCTGGTCGGTACCGGCATGGAGCGCGCCGTGGCCACCGATTCCGGCGTGACCGTGGTCGCCAAGCGCGGCGGTGTGGTGGATTCCGTGGACGCGGGCCGCATCGTGGTGCGCGTCAACGACGACGAGACCGTCGCCGGCGAGCCGGGTGTGGACATCTACAACCTCATCAAGTACACCCGTTCCAACCAGAACACCTGCATCAACCAGTCGCCGCTGGTCAAGACCGGTGACGTGATCGCGCGCGGCGACGTGCTGGCCGACGGCCCCTCCACTGACATGGGCGAACTGGCGCTGGGCCAGAATCTGCTGGTCGCGTTCATGCCCTGGAACGGCTACAACTTCGAGGACTCCATCCTCATCTCCGAACGTGTGGTGCAGGAAGACCGCTTCACCACCATCCACATCGAGGAGCTGACCTGCGTCGCCCGCGATACCAAGCTGGGTGCCGAGGAGATCACCGGCGATATCCCGAACGTGGGCGAGGGCGCGCTGGCGAAGCTGGACGAGTCCGGCATCGTCTACATCGGCGCGGAAGTGAAGCCGGGCGATATCCTGGTCGGCAAGGTCACGCCCAAGGGCGAGACCCAGCTCACCCCGGAAGAGAAACTGCTGCGGGCGATCTTCGGCGAGAAGGCCTCGGACGTGAAGGACACCTCGCTGCGCGTACCCTCCGGCATGGACGGTACCGTCATCGACGTGCAGGTCTTCACCCGCGACGGCGTCGAGAAGGACAAGCGCGCCATCCAGATCGAGAACGAGATGCTGGCCGGCGTGAAGAAGGACCTGAACGACCAGATGCGCATCATGGAGGAGGACGTCTATCACCGCGTCGAGAAGCTCCTGCTGGGCAAGGTCGCCGAAGGCGGCCCGCTCAAGCTCAAGAGCGGCGCCAAGATCGAGAAGGACTATCTGGCCGAGGTGCCGCGCGAGAAGTGGTTCGAGATCCGTCTCAAGGCCGAGGATGCCAACGAGCAGCTGGAGAAGGCCGCCGAGCAGCTGAAGGGCATCCGCGCAGAGTTCGACAAGCGCCTCGAAGAGAAGCGCATGAAGATCACCGCCGGCGACGACCTCGCCCCCGGCGTACTGAAGATGGTCAAGGTGTACCTCGCGGTGAAGCGCCGCGTGCAGCCCGGCGACAAGATGGCCGGCCGCCACGGCAACAAGGGCGTCATCTCGTCCATCGTGCCGGTGGAGGACATGCCGTACTCCGCCGACGGCACCCCGGTCGACATCGTGCTCAACCCGCTGGGCGTGCCTTCGCGCATGAACGTCGGTCAGGTGCTGGAGACGCATCTGGGCTGGGCCGCGCGCGGTCTGGGCCTGAAGCTCGGCAAGATGGTCGCCAACGGCAACAAGGTCACGGACATCCGCAAGTTCCTGGATGAGATCTACAACTGCAGCGGCAAGACCGAAGACATCAAGTCGCTCAACGACGACGAGGTCATCGAGCTCGCGCGCAACCTGGAGAAGGGCGTGCCGATGGCGACGCCGGTGTTCGACGGCGCGACCGAGGACGAGATCAAGACCATGCTCAGACTGGCGGACCTGCCGGAGTCCGGGCAGACCCATCTGATCGACGGCCGCACCGGCGAGACCTTCGACCGTCCGGTGACCGTGGGCTACATGTACATGCTCAAGCTCAACCACCTGGTCGATGACAAGATGCATGCGCGCTCCACCGGGCCGTACTCGCTGGTCACCCAGCAGCCGCTGGGCGGCAAGGCACAGTTCGGCGGCCAGCGCTTCGGTGAGATGGAGGTCTGGGCGCTCGAGGCCTACGGCGCCGCCTACACGCTGCAGGAGATGCTGACCGTGAAGTCCGACGACGTGAACGGCCGCACCAAGATGTACAAGAACATCGTGGACGGCGACCACCGCATGGAGGCCGGCATGCCGGAATCCTTCAACGTGCTGGTGAAGGAAATCCGTTCGCTGGGCATCAATCTGGAACTGGAGCAGGACTAGCAGGAGCTCCTCAGGGCACAGACAGGTTGTTCGCAACCGTTCGCGACCGAGGTCGCTCCTGCACAATCGAGGCAAGTAGACGATGAAAGACTTATTGAATCTCGTAAAGCCCACCGGTCAGGTCGAGGACTTCGATGCCATCCGCATCGGTCTCGCGTCCCCGGACATGATCCGCTCCTGGTCCTACGGCGAGGTCAAGAAGCCGGAGACCATCAATTACCGTACCTTCAAGCCCGAGCGTGACGGCCTGTTCTGCGCCAAGATCTTCGGGCCGGTGAAGGACTATGAGTGCCTGTGCGGCAAGTACAAGCGCCTCAAGCACCGCGGGGTGGTCTGCGAAAAATGCGGGGTGGAGGTCACGCTGGCCAAGGTGCGCCGCGAGCGTATGGGCCACATCGAGCTGGCCAGCCCGGTCGCGCACATCTGGTTCCTGAAGTCGCTGCCCTCCCGCATCGGCCTGCTGCTCGACATGACGCTGCGCGACATCGAGCGCGTGCTGTATTTCGAAGGCTTCGTCGTCATCGATCCGGGCATGACCACCCTGGAGCGCGGTCAGTTGCTCTCCGACGAGGCCTATCTCGAAGCCATCGAGGAGAACGGCGACGAGTTCGACGCGCGCATGGGCGCCGAGGCGGTATTCGAACTGCTGCGCAGCATGGATCTGCAGGTCGAGGCGGCCAAGATCCGTGACGAAATCGGCTCCACCAACTCGGAGTCCAAGCTCAAGCGCCTGGGCAAGCGCCTCAAGCTGATCGAGTCGTTCATCGATTCCGGCAACAAGCCGGAGTGGATGGTCATGACCGTGCTGCCGGTGCTGCCGCCGGAACTGCGTCCGCTGGTGCCGCTGGACGGCGGCCGCTTCGCGACCTCTGATCTGAATGATCTGTACCGCCGCGTCATCAACCGCAACAACCGTCTCAAGCGCCTGCTTGAGCTGAATGCGCCGGACATCATCGTGCGCAACGAGAAGCGCATGCTGCAGGAGGCCGTCGACGCGCTGCTCGACAACGGCCGCCGCGGCCGCGCCATCACCGGCACCAACAAGCGCCCGCTGAAGTCGCTCGCCGACATGATCAAGGGCAAGCAGGGCCGCTTCCGCCAGAACCTGCTCGGCAAGCGCGTCGACTACTCCGGCCGTTCGGTCATCGTGGTCGGCCCGACCCTGCGCCTGCACGAGTGCGGCCTGCCGAAGAAGATGGCGCTGGAGCTGTTCAAGCCCTTCATCTTCGCCAAGCTGCAGCGCCGCGGCCTGGCCACCACGATCAAGGCCGCCAAGAAGCTGGTCGAGCGTGAAGAGGCCGAGGTCTGGGACATCCTCGAGGAGGTCATCCGCGAGCACCCGGTGCTGCTGAACCGCGCGCCGACCCTGCACCGCCTGGGCATCCAGGCGTTCGAGCCGGTGCTGATCGAGGGCAAGGCCATCCAGCTGCACCCGCTGGTCTGCGCCGCCTTCAACGCCGACTTCGACGGCGACCAGATGGCCGTGCACGTCCCGCTGTCGCTGGAAGCCCAGCTCGAAGCGCGCGCCCTCATGATGTCGACCAACAACATCCTGTCGCCAGCCAACGGCGAGCCGATCATCGTGCCGTCGCAGGACGTGGTTCTGGGCCTGTACTACATGACCCGCGAGCGCGTGAACGCCAAGGGCGAGGGCATGGCCTTCACGGATCTCAACGAGGTGCATCGCGCCTATGACAACCGGATGGTCGAACTGCACGCCAAGATCAAGGTGCGCATCACCGAGAACGTCCTGGACGACGCCGGTCAGATGCACACCGAGACCAAGCGCGTCGATACCACCGTCGGCCGCGCGTTGCTGTTCGAGATCCTGCCGGCCGGTCTGCCGTTCGCGCTGGTCAACCGCGACATGAGCAAGAAGGCCATCTCCGGCCTGATCAATGCCTGCTACCGCCGCGTCGGTCTGAAGGAGACGGTGATCTTCGCCGATCAGCTCATGTACACCGGTTTCGCGTATGCGACGCGCGCCGCGGTATCGTTCGGCGTGAACGACATGGTCATTCCCGAGGAGAAGTCGCCGATCCTGAGCCGCGCCGAGGCCGAAGTTAAGGAGATCGAGAACCAGTACGTTTCCGGTCTGGTCACCAATGGCGAGCGCTACAACAAGGTCGTCGACATCTGGTCCCGCACCAACGATCAGGTGGCCAAGGCGATGATGGAGAAGCTCGGCACCGATCTGGTCAAGGATCGTGACGGCAAGGACGTCAAGCAGCCGTCCTTCAATTCCATTTATATGATGGCCGACTCCGGCGCCCGCGGCAGCGCGGCCCAGATCCGCCAGCTCGCCGGCATGCGCGGCCTGATGGCCAAGCCGGACGGCTCCATCATCGAGACGCCCATCACCGCGAACTTCCGCGAAGGCCTGGACGTGCTGCAGTACTTCATCTCGACGCACGGCGCCCGCAAGGGTCTGGCCGACACCGCGCTGAAGACCGCGAACTCCGGTTATCTCACCCGCCGCCTGGTCGACGTGGCCCAGGATCTGGTGGTGACCGAGGTCGACTGCGGCACCGAGCAGGGCCTGCTCATGACGCCCATCGTCGAAGGCGGCGACGTGGTCGAACCGTTGCGCGAGCGCGTGCTGGGTCGCGTGGTGGCCACCGACACCTACGTGCCGGGTACCGATACGCTGGCCGTCGCGGCCGGCACGCTGCTGGACGAGAAGTGGGTCGACCGGCTGGAGCAGCTGGGCGTCGACGAGATCCGCGTGCGTTCCGCCATCACCTGCGAGACCCGCTACGGCGTGTGCGCACAGTGCTACGGTCGCGACCTCGCGCGCGGCCATCGCGTCAACAACGGCGAGTCCGTCGGCGTCATCGCGGCGCAGTCCATCGGCGAGCCTGGCACGCAGCTGACCATGCGCACCTTCCATATCGGCGGCGCGGCCAGCCGCGCGGCGACGGTCAACAGCGTCGAGGTCAAGTCGGCCGGCACCATCCGACTGCACAACGTGAAGACCGTCACCAACCGCGACGGCAACCTGGTGGCCGTGTCGCGTTCCGGCGAGATCGGCGTCATCGACCCGAACGGCCGCGAGCGCGAGCGCTACAAGGTGCCCTATGGCGCGGTCATCTCCGCCAACGACGGCGATGCCTGCGAGGCCGGTCAGCTGGTCGCGAGCTGGGATCCGCACACCCACCCGATCGTCACCGAGGTGGCCGGTCACGTGCGCTTCAGCGACTTCGTCGAGGGCGTCACGGTCAACCGCACCACCGACGAGATCACCGGCCTGTCCAGCCTCGTCATCAGCGATCCGAAGCAGCGCGGTTCCAGCGGCAAGGATCTGCGCCCGATGGTGAAGCTGCTCGACGAGAACGGCGACGAGCTGAAGATCGCGGGCACCGACATGCCGGCACACTACTTCCTGCCATCCGGCGCCATCGTCGGCCTGGAGGACGGTTCCCGCGTGGAGGTCGGCGACGTCGTCGCCCGTATCCCGCAGGAGTCCTCGAAGACCCGCGACATCACCGGCGGTCTGCCGCGGGTCGCCGATCTGTTCGAGGCGCGCAAGCCCAAGGACCCGGCCATTCTGGCGGAGATCTCCGGCACGGTCAGCTTCGGCAAGGATACCAAGGGCAAGCAGCGCCTGGTGATCACCGACTCCGAGGGCAACCAGCACGAGGAACTGATCCCGAAGTGGCGCCATGTCACCGTGTTCGAGAACGAGCACGTGGAGCGCGGCGAGACCGTGGTCGACGGCGAGCCCAATCCGCATGACATCCTGCGCCTGCTGGGCGTGACGGTGATGGCGGAATACCTGGTCAAGGAGATCCAGGACGTCTACCGGCTGCAGGGCGTGAAGATCAACGACAAGCACATCGAGGTGATCATTCGCCAGATGCTGCGCAAGGTCGAGATCACCAGCCCCGGCGACACCCGGTTCCTCAAGGGTGAACAGGTGGAGAAACCCCGCGTACTCGAGGAGAATGAGCGGGTTACCGCCAAGGGCGGCACGCCGGCGCTGTACGAGCCGATGCTGCTCGGCATCACCAAGGCCTCCCTGGCGACCGAGTCCTTCATCTCGGCGGCCTCCTTCCAGGAGACCACCCGCGTCCTCACCGAGGCCGCGGTCCGGGGGCTGCGCGACGACCTGCGCGGCCTGAAGGAAAACGTCATCGTGGGCCGCCTGATTCCGGCGGGCACGGGCCAGGCCTACCACGCCGACCGCCGCCGGCGGCGTCAGCCGGAAGAAGCGGTCTTCGCTGCCCCGGCGGACAGCGGTTCGACGGAGCAGGTGGCGGAATCCTGACGTCGGTGAAGGAGGTCCCCTAGCCTGTTGAGCGCAGGGCGGTTTGGCGCTTGACAGGGTGTGGGGGCCTCTCTACAATTGCGCCTCTTTACGACAGGCCGGGTACCCAAAACCGGCCTGTCGTTTGTTTTCAGGTCGCTCGAAATTCCGACTGTATTCAAAGCTTAAGGCGAGTTTTTCATGGCAACAGTCAATCAGTTAGTGCGCAAGCCGCGCAAGCACAAGACGGAAAAGAGTGCTGTGCCGGCGCTGGAATCCTCCCCGCAGAAGCGCGGTGTCTGCACGCGTGTGTATACCACTACGCCGAAGAAGCCGAACTCCGCGCTGCGCAAGGTCGCGCGCGTCCGGCTGACCAACGGCTATGAAGTCGCTTCGTACATCGGTGGTGAGGGCCACAACCTGCAGGAACACTCGGTGGTGCTGATCCGCGGCGGCCGCGTCAAGGACCTGCCGGGCGTGCGCTACCACACGGTGCGCGGCAGTCTGGACGCCTCCGGCGTCGACAAGCGCCGCCAGGGCCGCTCCAAGTACGGCGCCAAGCGTCCCAAGTCCTGACGGGTCGCAGGGCCGAGTCGGTTGCAACGAACAGGAATGTATCGCGATGTCGAGAAGAAAATCAGCTGAGCGTCGAGAGATTCTGCCGGATCCCAAGTACGGCAACGAGATGCTCGCCAAGTTCATGAACATGGTCATGGAATCCGGCAAGAAGTCGGTTGCCGAGCGCATCGTGTACGGCGCGCTGGATCAGATCGCCGGCAAGGGCGCCCCCGATCCCATGGACGT
Organism: Gammaproteobacteria bacterium; assembly: GCA_032907525.1. GTDB lineage: Bacteria > Pseudomonadota > Gammaproteobacteria > Thiohalobacterales > Thiohalobacteraceae > JAHJQQ01. The sequence goes on along the minus strand of JAJJPM010000105.1, from coordinate 2,829 downwards.
GCTCAACAAGGCTCTGGACAACGTGCGGCCGATGGTCGAGGTGAAGTCACGCCGTGTCGGCGGCGCGACCTATCAGGTCCCGGTCGAAGTGCGTGCCGTGCGCCGCACCACACTGGCCATGCGCTGGATGATCGATGCGGCCCGCAGCCGCGGCGAGAAGTCCATGGCCGGCCGTCTCGCGGGCGAGATCATGGACGCCGCCGAGAGCCGTGGTGCCGCCGTGAAGAAGCGCGAAGACACGCATCGCATGGCCGAGGCCAACAAGGCCTTCGCGCATTACCGCTGGTAAGCAAGAACATTTTTAAGGAAGTCAGTCCGTGGCACGCAAAACCCCCATCGAGCGCTATCGCAACATCGGCATCTCGGCGCACATCGACGCCGGCAAGACCACTACGTCCGAGCGCGTCCTGTTCTACACCGGCGTGTCGCACAAGATCGGCGAAGTGCACGATGGCGCCGCGACCATGGATTGGATGGAGCAGGAGCAGGAACGCGGCATCACCATCACGTCGGCGGCGACCACCTGTTTCTGGTCGGGCATGTCCAAGCAGTATCCCGAGCACCGCATCAACGTCATCGACACCCCCGGACACGTGGACTTCACCATCGAGGTGGAGCGTTCAATGCGCGTGCTGGACGGCGCCTGCATGCTGTACTGCGCCGTCGGCGGCGTGCAGCCGCAGTCCGAGACGGTGTGGCGCCAGGCCACCAAGTATGGCGTGCCGCGCATCGCCTTCGTGAACAAGATGGACCGTGCCGGCGCCGACTTCTTCAAGGTCGTGCGCCAGATGAAGGAGCGTCTGCGCGCCAACCCTGTGCCGATCCAGGTGCCGATCGGCGCCGAGGACAACTTCAAGGGCGTCGTCGACCTGGTCAAGATGAAGGCCATCATCTGGAATGAAGCCGATCAGGGGGTCACCTTTACCTATGAGGACATCCCCGCCAACCTCGTCGAGGTGGCGCAGGAATGGCACGAGAAGATGGTCGAGGCCGCCGCCGAGGCAGACGAAGACCTGATGAACAAGTATCTGGAGGGGGGTGAACTCTCCGAGGAGGAGATCAAGGCCGCGCTGCGCAAGCGTACCCTCGCCCTGGAAATCTTCCCGATGCTGTGCGGCTCCGCCTTCAAGAACAAGGGCGTGCAGGCGATGCTCGATGCCGTCATCGATTACCTGCCGGCGCCCACCGACGTGCCCGCCATCCGCGGCACCGATCTGGATTCCGGAGAGCCCATCGAGCGCCATCCCAGCGATGACGAGCCGTTCGCCGCGCTGGCGTTCAAGATCATGACCGACCCGTTCGTCGGCACCCTGACCTTCATCCGCTGCTATTCCGGCGTGCTGAATTCGGGCGACAGCCTGCGCAACTCCACCAGCGGCAACAAGGAGCGCATCGGCCGTATTCTGCAGATGCACGCCAACAACCGCGAAGAGATCAAAGAGGTGCGTGCCGGCGATATCGCCGCGCTGGTCGGCCTGAAGGACATCGTCACGGGTACCACGCTGTCCTCGCTGGACAAGTCCGTCGCGCTCGAGAAGATGGAATTCCCCGAGCCGGTCATCTCCGTGGCCGTGGAACCCAAGACCAAGAGCGATCAGGAGAAGATGGGTATCGCGCTGCAGAAGCTGGCGCAGGAAGACCCGTCCTTCCGGGTGCGCACCGACGAGGAGTCCGGTCAGACCATCATCTCGGGCATGGGCGAGCTGCACCTCGACATCCTGGTCGACCGCATGCGTCGCGAATTCAAGGTCGAGGCGAATGTCGGCGCGCCGCAGGTCGCCTACCGCGAGACCATCCGCAAGGCGGTCGAGCAGGAAGGCAAGTTCGTGCGCCAGTCCGGCGGTCGCGGTCAGTACGGCCACGTGTGGCTCAAGATCGAGCCGCAGGAGCCGGGCAGCGGCTACGAATTCGTCAATGGCATCGTCGGCGGCGTGGTGCCGAAGGAATACATCCCGGCGGTGGACAAGGGCATCCAGGAACAGATGCAGAACGGCGTCATCGCCGGATATCCGGTGGTGGATGTCAAGGTCACCCTGTTCGATGGCTCCTACCACGACGTGGACTCCAACGAAATGGCGTTCAAGATCGCCGGTTCGATGGGCTTCAAGGAAGGCGCACTCAAGGCCAATCCGGCCCTGCTCGAGCCGATCATGGCGGTCGAGGTCGAGACGCCGGAAGAGTATATGGGTGATGTCATGGGCGACCTCAACCGTCGTCGCGGCATCATCCTGGGCATGGAAGACAATGCCGGCGTGAAGGTGCTGAAGGCCGAAGTGCCGCTGTCGGAGATGTTCGGTTACTCCACCTCGCTGCGTTCGCAGACCCAGGGTCGCGCGACCTACACGATGGAATTCAAGAAATACATGGAAGCCCCGGCCAACGTCGCCGAGGCGGTCATCAAGAAGGCATCCTAAATTTTTTGGCGCAAACCAGAACCGAGATAGAGGTAGTCAGCCGTGTCCAAGGGAAAATTTGAACGTACGAAGCCGCATGTGAACGTGGGAACGATTGGTCACGTTGACCATGGTAAGACGACGCTGACGGCGGCGCTGACGGTGGTGCAGGCGAAGAAGTTTGGTGGTGAGTCGAAGGGCTACGACCAGATCGACAACGCGCCGGAGGAGAAGGCGCGCGGCATCACGATTTCGACGTCGCACGTGGAGTACGAGTCGGACACGCGGCACTACGCGCACGTGGACTGCCCGGGGCACGCGGACTACGTGAAGAACATGATCACGGGTGCGGCGCAGATGGACGGTGCGATTCTGGTGGTGTCGGCGGCGGACGGTCCGATGCCGCAGACGCGCGAGCACATTCTGCTGGCCCGTC
>JAJJPM010000104.1:0-14812 GCA_032907525.1 Gammaproteobacteria bacterium | reverse complement strand
TGGCCGCGACCTTGGCGATCGGGAAGCCGGTGGCCTTGGAGGCCAGCGCCGAGGAACGCGACACGCGCGGATTCATCTCGATGATGATCATGCGGCCGTTCTCGGGATTGATGGCGAACTGCACGTTGGAGCCGCCGGTGTCCACGCCGATCTCGCGCAGCACCGCCAGCGAGGCGTCGCGCATGATCTGGTATTCCTTGTCGGTCAGCGTCTGCGCCGGCGCGACGGTGATGGAGTCGCCGGTGTGCACGCCCATCGGATCGAAGTTCTCGATGGAGCAGACGATGATGCAGTTGTCGTTGCGGTCGCGCACGACCTCCATCTCGTACTCCTTCCAGCCGAGCGCCGATTCCTCGATCAGCAGCTCGTTGGTCGGCGAGAGGTCCAGACCGCGCTCGCAGATCTCGACGAACTCCTCCTTGTTGTAGGCGATGCCGCCGCCGCTGCCGCCCATGGTGAAGGACGGGCGGATGATGGTCGGGAAGCCGATCTGCACCTGCACCTGCAGCGCCTCCTCCATGCTGTGCGCGATGGCGGAGCGCGGCATGGACAGGCCGATCTTCTTCATGGCCTGGCGGAAGCGGTCACGGTCCTCGGCCTTGTCGATGGCGTCGCGGGTCGCGCCGATCATTTCCACGCCGAACTTCTCCAGCACGCCGTGCCTGGCCAGATCCAGGGCGCAGTTCAGCGCGGTCTGGCCACCCATGGTCGGCAGCAGCGCGTCGGGGCGTTCGGTCTCGATGATCTTCGCCACCGTGCGCCACTCGACGGGCTCGATGTAGGTGGCGTCGGCCATCTCCGGGTCGGTCATGATGGTCGCCGGATTGGAGTTCACCAGGATGACCCGGTAACCCTCCTCCTTGAGCGCCTTGCAGGCCTGCGCGCCGGAATAGTCGAACTCGCAGGCCTGGCCGATCACGATGGGACCGGCGCCGAGAATCAGGATGCTGTGTATGTCGGTACGTTTCGGCATGAATTCAGGTTCTAGTAGCTAGGTTCTAGGTGCTAGGACGATGTTGGTTTCCCTCGTCCCTAGTCCCTCGTCCCTCGATACTGTTCGATCGATTCTACGAATCGATCGAACAGTAGTGCGACATCGTGCGGGCCGGGGCTCGCCTCGGGGTGACCCTGGAAGCTGAAGGCCGGGCAGTCGGTGCGTTCCATGCCCTGCAGGGTGCCGTCGAACAGCGAGCGGTGCGTCGGCTTCAGGTTCGCCGGCAGAGTCGCCTCGTCCACCGCGAAGCCGTGGTTCTGGCTGGTGATCATCACCGCGCGGCTGGCGAGATCCTGCACCGGGTGGTTGGCGCCGTGGTGGCCGAACTTCATCTTCATCGTACGCGCGCCGCTGGCCAGGCCGAGCAGCTGATGGCCGAGACAGATGCCGAACAGCGGGATCCTGCGCGCGGTGAACTCGCGGATCGCCGCGATGGCATAGTCGCAGGGCTCGGGATCGCCCGGCCCGTTGGACAGGAACACGCCGTCAGGCTTCAGTTTGAACACCTCGCTGGCCGGGGTCTGCGCGGGCACCACCGTCAGGCGACAGCCGCGGTCGACGAGCATGCGCAGGATGTTGCGCTTGACGCCGTAGTCGTAGGCGACCACGTGGCGGGGCAGCTTCTCCTCGATGGGGTGCGGTGCCGCCGGCAGGCCACCCTCCAGGGTCCAGCTGCCCTGCGCCCATTCATAAGGTCGATGGGTGGTGACTTCCTTGGCGAGGTCCATGCCCTTGAGGCCCGGGAAGGCGCGCGCGGCGGCCAGGGCTGCCGCCTCGTCGATGCCGTCGCCGGCCACGATGCAGCCGGCCTGCGCGCCCTTTTCGCGCAGGATGCGGGTCAACCGGCGGGTGTCGACGCCGGCGATGCCGACGATGCCGCGCCGCTGCAGGTAGGCCTCCAGCGTCTCGCGGCAGCGCCAGTTGCTGGCGCGCAGCGGCACGTCGCGCACCACCAGCCCGGCGCTGTGGATGTGCGCGGCCTCCTCGTCTTCCGGATTGACGCCCACATTGCCGATGTGGGGATAGGTGAGCGTCACGATCTGCCGTGCGTAGGAAGGATCGGTGAGGATCTCCTGATATCCGGTCAACGCCGTGTTGAAGACCACCTCGCCCGTGGTCTGCCCGTCGACGCCGATGGATTCGCCCCGGAACGTATTGCCATCTTCCAGGACCAGCAGGGCCGGCTTCCGCAAGGGGACCTCCAAGTATCAGATATGCAAAGCGGGAGGGTCCGTCCGGACCGTCCCGCTCGATGGAATGGATGTATGCCGCAGGGGCGACCACGGGGGCGAATTGTAGCGGACGCCGTCCGACCTGTCTATTCGTGGCGGACCGGTTCGGGGCGAAGACTGCGCAGGAAAATCAACACGGTATGTTAGTGCGGGGCCGCGCGCGGCGCGACCGGCGCCACATGCCCGCGACCGGCGGCATCAGGCCGGACGCGAACAGCAGGCCGGTCCCCGGCAACGGTACCGCCGCCGCCTCGCCGTACACCAGGTCGTCGATGGCCCAGTTCCGCCGCACCCCGCCGGAAACGTGCAGCGGATCGGCGACGAAGTCCGTGCCGCTCAGGATCTGCAGTTGGTCGATGCCCAGCCAGTCGGCGACGAACAGCCGCGGAGTCAGGTCGATCGCCAGATCCCGGCTGTAGAGCAGCCGGCCGTCGTCGAGCCCGCGCACGGTGACCGTCTGCGAACCGTAGACGCCGACGATCATGAAACGGTTCAGATCGAAGGTGTCGGGCAGCAGCAGATTCAGCAGCGAGTTGTTGCCGCCCTCCAGCCCGCCGTCCCACAAGAGACTCGCCGACGGCGATTCGCCGCTCTTGAGTCCGACCCAGCCGCTCGCCGTCTGCTGCGCGAGGTTGTCGGCGCCGTCGGCGGGCGCATCGTAGGGATTGGGCTGGTATGCACCGAGCCGGTCGAACACGAAATGGTCGTTCGGATCGTCCGGCTCGAAGCCCAGGGTCGCGCCCTGCGCGCCGGCATTGCACAACAGCATCGGCATGACCGTCGCCAGCGCCGCACAGTATGTGTCGCGGATTCTCGTCGTCATCGTGGCATCCCCGATGTGCGCCGCTCGAAACGGGATTCGGCTGCGTTGTTGGTATCGGCGCACTCTCCGCATACGAGCGCCGCCGTCGACTCCAGCTATACGCCGGCAGCGAATCGCGGGCCATAGGCGCATTGCCGGAATCCGTGTCGGTGCCGCGCCGACAGCCGTCGGTCGAGACGTGTTCCGAATGCGTGTGCATCACGGAAATCCCCGGCATTCGTGCACGCACACGTCGTTCAGCACGGCACCGGATGGACGTCGATTCCTGCCGACATCCGCTCACCGGCAACCGTGCTTCGCCGGACACGCTTGCCATGCGCCGCAAAGAATCTATAGTCGGAAGAACGGCTGAATCGGATTGAACGAAAATCCGGGACCCGCGACGTGATGCAGCCCGAATGGACTCGCCCCCGACCCCTTCATGAAACGGATGTCCCGATCGAGCGGAAGCCGTCACTCCTGAGATGACCTGCGGCACCGGCATCGCTGCCGCGTCGGCAGAGAAAGCGATTCCAATAACAAGGAGGCGTCATGATCAAGGTAATGATTGCAGATGATCACCCCGTCGTGCGTACCGGCCTCAGAACGATCCTCGAGGAGGACGCCGACATCAGCGTGTGCGACGAGGCCGGCAGCGGCCCCGAACTGCTGGAGAGGTTGTCCAGCCGCCAGCGCCGCAGTCAGCCCGTCCATGCGGTGGTCATGGACATCACCATGCCGGGCCGCGGCGCCGCCGAGACCATAAGACGCGTCAAGGAAATCGAACCGGACGTCGGCGTGCTCGTCCTGAGCCTGCACCCGCCCGAGCAGTATGCGATGCGTCTGCTGCGGTGCGGCGCATCCGCCTACCTGACCAAAGAAACGGCGCCCGAACTGCTCACCTCCGCCGTGCGCACGATCGTCGCAGGGCGGCGCTTTCTCACGCCCGAGGTCGGCGAACTGATCGCGGACCAACTGACTGTTTCGCGCGACGGTCCTGAACATCAGCGGCTGTCGGACCGCGAATACGACATCTTCTGCCGCCTGGCCTCGGGTATGACGGTGAAGGAGATCGGCGAAGCACTCCACATCAGTCCCAAGACCGTCAGCACTTACCGGCGTAGGATCTTCGGCAAGATGAGCCTTAGGCGCAACGCCGACATCACGCACTACGCCGTACGCAACCGGCTCATCGACTGAGCCCGCCCTCCGTGCCGCTCCGCCGCGCGACGCCGCCGCATCGCGGCGGCCGGCACACCCCCGTCGACGGCACCTCCGGCCGCGGCGCTTCCCGACCGCCCTACGGTCTGCCGGACGGTGGATGACATCCATTCGAACCACGCGCTGATGTGCAGGCCATGCCGGCTGGTGAACTATGTAACCCAGTCAACGAAGCAGCGGCTTCCATAACTCGAAGGATAGAGCCATGCGTCTGCGTCATCGACATGCGGTTCCGTGCCTGCTCCTCTCCTGTGCGCTCGCACTCGCGGGCATGCTCGGCTCCGGCCGACCCGCCGTGGCCCACAACGGCGTGGATCATGGCGACGATGCCGCGGCGGCCGCGATCCACGCCATCAGCGAGCCGCGCTTCGCGGTCCGCTCCGATCGCGCGGAGGTCGTCGGCATCGTCGCCGGCGACACCATCGAGCTGTTCGTCGACTCCCCCCTGGACAACACGCCGATCGGCGACGCCCATGTCGAACTCGAATCCGACGGGCGGCGCTTCGGCGCGACGGCCGTGGCGCCGGGGCGCTACGTCGTGCCGGCGGACTGGCTGCGGCCCGGCAGGACTCATCCGCTGATCGTCAGCGTCATCGCGCCGACCGTGCAGGATCTGCTCACGGCGGAGCTGAACATTCCGCCGCAGGACAGCGGCGCGTCCGCCTGGCCGGGAAATCCCGGCGAATATCTCCCCGCGATCGGCGTCGCCCTGCTCGCGCTCTACGTGCTCTGGCTGATCCGCTCCGGCCTCCCGCATGTGCGCGCGGTGCGCCTCGCCTTCGATCTGACGGTCATCGCCGTGATGGCGACCGCCGGCACGCTGGGCCTGCGCAGCGGCGCGGGCGCGGTCCACGCCCAGCTGTCGGCGGCCACGCCGGCGGCGGAGAACCTGATGCAGGCGCCGCGGCGCATGCCGGACGGCAGTGTGTTCGTGCCAAAGCCCGCGCAGCATGCGCTGGGCCTCCGCACCGCGCCCGTCACCGGCGCCACCGGTCATGCCGGCCGGCGCATGCCGGGAACGGTCGTCGCGGACCCCTCCGCGAGCGCGCGTATCCTGGCGCCCCAGGCCGGCACTGTCTCGCCGCCGAAGGGCGGCTTTCCCCGGCTCGGCCAGCGGGTCGAGACGGACGAGATCCTCGCCTATCTGACACCGACCGTCTCGGCCGCGGAACGCGCCAGCCGCGAGGCCGAACTGGCGCTGCTCGAGCGGGACATCTTCCTGACCCGGCAGCAGATCAAACGCATAGAGCTGCAGAGCGGCCACGCCAACCAGGACAACAGCGTGCTGCTCGAAGTGCGCGCGACCGAACTGGAGGGACTGCTGAACAAGAAAGCGGCGATCGAGCGTCTGTTCACCACCCGCGAGGCGATCCGGGCGCCCATCGCCGGCCGCGTCAGCGGGATCGAGGTGAGCACCGGGCTGGCGGTGGACCGGGGCACGCCCCTGTTCGACCTGGTCGACACCGACCGGCTGCTGATCGAGACCCTGGTCTACGACGATGCCCTGCTCGACCCCGTCACTGCCGGCGCGGAACTCGGCGATGGAATGCGCGTCGATCTGCGGCTGGTCGGCCGTGGCACGCAGCTGCGCGGACTGGGACAGGCGCTGCAGTTCGCGCCGACGGCGTCCGTGGCAGGCCTGGCGCCCGGACAGCTGGTGACGGTCGCCCTCGGCTACGGTCCCGCGCGCGAAGGCGTCACCCTGCCCGAGGGCAGCCTCATGCGCGGCGGCCGCGGCGGGCACCGCGTGTGGATCCATCGGGAACCGGAACGCTTCATGCCGCTGGATGTCGACGTGATCGGCCGCGCCGACGGCCGCGCCTTCGTCGGCGACCGCGCCCTCGCCGGCGCACAGGTGGTCACCGCGGGTGCCGACCTGCTCGGCGCCCTGCCCTGAGGCCGCCGCATGTTCCGGCAGCTCATCCGCACCGCCCTGCGTCAGCGCGTCGCCGTGCTGACCGCCGCTGTCCTGGTCTCGCTGGCCGGCGCCTTCGGTCTCGCGCGGCTGCCCGTGGACGTGCTGCCGGATCTGGACAAGCCCACCGTCACCGTCATGACCGAGGCCGCCGGCTTCGCCCCGGAAGAAGTCGAACAGCAGATCAGCTTCCCGCTCGAACGCGCGCTCGCCGGCCTGCCCGGCGTGCAGCGCGTGTATTCGTCCTCGGCCATAGGCCTGTCCAGCGTCGCCGTGCAGTTCGACTGGGACGCCGACATCCTGCGCAGCCGTCAGCTGGTGACGGAGCGCATCAATCTGCTGCGCGACAGCCTGCCGGCCGGGATCCAGCCGCAGCTCGCCCCGATCAGCTCGATCATGGGCGAAATCATGCTGCTCGCCCTGCACAGCCCGGACGGACGCCTCGATCCCATGCAGCTGCGCGAATTCGCCGACTGGTCCCTGCGGCCCCGGCTGCTGGGCCTGCAGGGTGTGTCGCAGGTGACTGTGATCGGCGGACAGGTGCGCCAGTACCGCGTGGAACCCGATCCGGCCCGCATGCAGGCGCTGGGCATCGGCATCGGAACCCTGGAGGCGGCGCTCGCCGACTTCGGCCGCAACACCAGCGGCGGCTTCCTGGTCCACGGCGGTTCCGAACGCATGCTGCGCCATCTCGCCCAGACCGCGGCACTGGAGGATCTGCGGGAACTGGCCGTCGTCCGCGACGGCGGCGACGTGCTGCGGCTGGAGCAGCTGGCGCGCGTCGACTACGGCGCGCGCGTGCCGCGCGGCGACGCCGGCTTCGCCGGACACGCCGCCGTGATCCTGTCGGTGCAGAAGCAGCCGGGCGCGGACACCCTGGCGCTGACGCGCGCCGTCGAGGATCTGCTCGACGCGCGGCGCGTCAATCCCGAAACGCCCGTGGCGATCGACGTGGTATTCCGCCAGGCGGACTTCATCGAACGCTCGATCGACAACCTCGGCGCAGCGCTGTGGCATGCCGCGCTGATCGTGGTGCTGGTGCTGTTTGTCTTCCTGCTCGACACCCGGGCGACGCTGATCAGCCTGGCGGCCATCCCGCTGTCGGTGCTGTCCACCGTCCTGGTATTCCACTGGCTTGGGCTGAGCATCAACACCATGACGCTGGGCGGCCTGGCGATCGCGGTCGGCGAACTGGTCGACGATGCCGTGGTCGGCGTGGAGAACGTGCTGCGGCGCCTGCGCCAGAACGCCCTGCAGCAGTCGCCGCGGCCGCGCGCGCGCGTGATCCTGGATGCCACGCTGGAGGTGCGCTCCGCCATCTATCACGCCACGCTCATCATCGTGGTGGTGTTCGTGCCGCTGTTCGCCCTGCCCGGCATGGAAGGGCGGCTGTTCGGCGCGCTGGGCGTCGCCTACATCCTGTCCATCCTCGCCAGCCTGCTGGTGTCCATCAGCCTCACGCCCGTGCTGTGCTGGTACCTGCTGGGCGGCGGCGCGCCGAAGCGCACCGGCGACAGCCCGCTGCTGCGCGTGCTCAAGCGCTGGGACATGCGCCTGCTGGACCGCACCCTGCTGCGGCCGGCGCCGGTGTTCGCGGCCGTGGCGCTGTTCACGGCCGTAGCGCTGGCGATCATTCCGCAGCTGCCGGTGACCTTCCTGCCGCCGTTCAACGAAGGCACGCTGACGGTGAACGTGATCGCCCGTCCCGGCACGTCCCTGGAGACGTCCAACCGCATCGGCAGACTGGCCGAACTGGCGCTGCTGGACATGGCGGACGTGGCGCAGGTCGGCCGCCGCACGGGCCGAGCGGAACTCGACGAACACGCCGAAGGCGTGCACTACAGCGAGCTCGACGTCACCCTCGCGGAGAGCGGCCGGCTGCCGGCGGCCGTCGCCGCCGAGATCCGCCGGCGGCTGGCGCCGCTGCCCGCGCACATCAATGTCGGCCAGCCGATCTCGCACCGACTCGATCATCTGCTCGCGACCGTGCGCGCCGATCTGGCGGTCAAGTTCTTCGGTCCCGATATCGAGACACTGCAGGCGCTGACTGCCGATGCCGAGCAGCGCCTGGCCGGGGTCGACGGGCTCGTCGATCTGCAGCGCGAGCAGGAGGCCGGCGTGGCCCAGCTGCACGTGCGGGCCGCGGCCGAACCGCTGAGCCGCTACGGGCTGCGGCCGGCCGTGCTGACGCACTCCCTGGAGACGCTCGCCCGCGGCCGCGTGGTGTCGCAGGTCCTGGACGGGGACCGGCGCTTCGATCTGGTGCTGCGCCTCGCCGAGGACCAGCGCGATCCCGCCGCCCTGGCCGCGCTGCCGCTGCTGACGCCGGCGGGGACACTGCCGCTGGGCGAGCTGGCGCAGATCCACGAGGCCTACGGTCCCAGCCGCATCAGCCATGAGAACGGCCAGCGCCGCGCCCTGCTCTACGCCAATGCCGGCGGCGCGGATCTGGACGCCGTGCTCGGGCGGGTGCGCGGGGCGCTGGACGGCATGGCGCTCCCACCCGGCTACACCGTCGCGCTGGAGGGCCGCTTCCAGGCGCAGGAGGCGGCGCGCATGCGCATCCTCTGGCTGGCGTCGCTGTCGCTGGCGCTGATCCTGATCATCCTCTACAACCGCTACCGCTCGCTGGCCCTGAGCGGCATCGTCCTGGTGAACGTGCCGCTGGCCTGCACCGGCGGACTCATCGCACTCTGGCTGTCGGGCAACGCGATCTCCCTGGCGAGCCTGGTCGGCTTCGTGACCCTGGCCGGCATCAGCACCCGCAACGGCATCCTCAAGATCAGCCACTACATCAACCTCGCCATGCACGAGGGCGAACGTTTCGGCCCCGCGCTGATCGTGCGCGGTTCGCTGGAGCGGCTGGCGCCCGTGCTGATGACCGCCCTGGTGGCGGCGCTGGCGCTGACGCCGCTGCTCGCCGACGCCGGAGCCCCCGGCAAGGAGATCCTGCACCCGGTGGCGGTGGTGATCTTCGGCGGGCTCATCAGCGCGACCCTGCTGGACACTCTTCTCACGCCGGTGCTGTTCCTGCGCTGGGGCGAACGTCCGCTGCTGAGGCTGATCCGCAACCGGGAACACGGCGAGATCTTCTGAGAACGACGACACGGACGAGGGGGGAGAACACACCATGATCACCACAAGGACCCTGTGCGGTCTGCTGCTGGCCCTGTCGGCCGCCTCCGCCGGCGCGCACGACGACGCCTATTTCGACGGCCACGCCTCGCCGCACGGCGGGCGGATGCGCATGGCCGGCCCGTTCCACCTGGAACTGGTCGTCGCTCCGCCGCATCTCAGAGTGCACGTCACGGATCATGCCGGCGAACCGCAGGACGTGAGCGGGCTCTCGGCACGGGCAACGGTGCTGTCCGGCGGAGAGCGCTCCGAGATCGAGATGAAGCCCGGCGACGGGGCGCTGCTCGTGGGTGAGGTGGAGGCGGACGCGCAGCCGGACATGCTGGTGGTGCTGTCGGTGCGCACGCCCGACGGTTCCGTGCATCAGGCACGTTTCACACCGGGACCGCAGGCCGGCCGCATCCCCACACTCCCGTCCGACGCGCACCGGCCGGAGGCGCATCCTCACCATTGAGAGGCGGTCCTCCCCGCCACGGGAGGCAGCCGGATCCGCCGGAATGACGGGGCACCGCGCGGAACGACGGCAGCCCGCGAAGTTCGGTAGGCGTGAAGCCGCACCGGGCATTCCGGCATCAAAAAAAAGCTGGCGAGGATCGCTCGCCAGCCAGCCCCGGTGACGGTCATCGCCCGATCAGGAGGACGCCGCCTTTTCGGGTGCCGCACCGGAATCCCTGGAGGACCCGGCGGCCGCGTCGGCCTTGTCCGCTCCCGCCTCGATCAGCATTTCGACGATCCGGTAGTAGCCCTTGTTCTGCGCCGCCTTCATCGCATCGAATCCGCGATCGTTCTTGACCGTGTAATCCGCGCCGCGATCGAGCAGCAGCCGGACCGTGTCGTCGCGCCCCTCGAAGGCGGCGTGGATCATCGCCGTCTCGCCGAAGGCGTTGCGCAGGTTCACGTCGGCGCCGTGCCCGAGCAGCATGGTCACGACCGCGTTGTTGCCGTTGTAGGCCGCCCACATCAGCGGGAACCAGCCGCCTTTGGTGTCCTGGAGATTCGGGTCCGCGCCGTGGTCCAGCAGCAGCTTCACGACCCGGGTCTGGTTGTTCTGCGCGGCGAGGCTCAGCGCCGTGACCCCGAAGTGCCCGAGGCTGTCGGGATCGACGCCCTCTCTGAGCAGGCGCTCCACCTCGATCATCTGGCCGTTCCAGGCGGCGGTCATCATGTCTTTCTGATCCTGCGACAGCGCCGGCGCGCGCTCCCCGCCACCGGCCTGTGCGGCGTGCGTCCCGTCGCCGGCGGAGATCCTGGCCGTGTTCGCCGTATTCATGGTGCAGCCCAGCGTCAGTCCCAGACCCAACGCCAGCAGCACCGATTTAGCGATCGTTGCGTTTTTCATCCTCGTGTCCCCTCTCTGATCTCGTTATCTGTATACAACGCCCGTCCGCTCAGCGCGCGGCGTGCTGCTCCGTGCCGGCCCGGCCGGCCACCTGCGCCGCCTCGGTCAGCGTCCGGACATGCGCCTGGACCTTCTGCATGACCACCCGCTCGCGCATCTTTTCCTTCCAGTTCTCGGCAAGTTCGTCGTAGGTGGGCAGCTTCACCGGGCGCGGGCCGTCCTCCACTTTGACCACGTGCCAGCCGAAGCGCGTCAGGACCGGCTCGTGCGTGTACTCGCCCTTGGCCAGCTTCTCCACGGCCCGGGACAGCCGCTGGTCGACGAAGACGTCCGGCCGGAACCAGCCGATGTCGCCGCCAGTCGCGTCGGCGCCCGGATCGATGGAATTCTCCGCGGCGAGCCTGGCGAAGTCCTCGCCCTTCTCGATCCGGGCGATCAGCTCCCTGGCGGTGACTTCGTTCCGCACCAGGATCTGCCTCACCTTGTATTCCTTCGGATCGTAATCCTCGAGATAGTCCCGATAGGCGGCGCGCTTCTCCTCGTCGGTGACGTCGACGTCATCCGCATAGTCGCGCAGATAGGCCTGGCTCAGGACGGCCAGTTCGTTGAGCCGGTTCTGCGCCTGAACTCGCTCGTCGGCATCCAGGCCGCGCCTGCGCGCCTGTTGCGCCAGGACCATCCGCGTGACCAGTTCGTCCCGCATGTCGGCCCGCAGTTCGTCACTGACCGCGGCACCGTGCTCCCTGCGCGCCTCGATCAGCAGCTCCAGGCTGGCGGCGCCGATGGTCTCGCCGTTGACGACGATCGACCGGGCATCGTCCGCCGCGGACGCGGTGACACTGCCGATCAGCAGCGCCGCGGCCAGTGTCGGCCGTATCCATAGTTTGCGATTCATGAAACGTACTCCCCACGATGATGTTGTCGTCTCCGCATCCGCACCCCTGCCGGAAAAGGGGCTGGTGACGCCGTCTGGTCGGCGCCACCAGCCAATGGGGTACGCTGTGATGCAGGCGTTTGTTATCGCACAGCGGTGCCTTCAGCCTGACTCACTGCCACGGTTCCGCGACCACCGCACCCTTGCGCTCCATCGCGAAGGCGTGCGGACGCGCCTCGCCGGTGACGCCGCGGTTCGGCCAGTGATAGCCGCCGCGGGCAAGACCGGCGAAGTTCACGCCGACCTCGCCGGTCAGCTCGTCGCGGAAAGTGGTGTCGAGCGCCATGGCGCCGGTCACCGGGTTGAAGTCCGCCATGTAGATCTTGCGGTCGCCGCCCGAGCCCGTGCCTTGCAGAGCCATGTGGTCGAGCACCACGAAGTAATCGGCCCAGGCCACGCGGCAGCCCTTGTTCAGACCGCCGTCCACCGACTGGCAGACGCCCGGCTCGGTGCCCTTGCGGGTCGCCGATCCGATGCGGTCGATCAGGGTGTAGTGCGCGCCGCCGTGCGTTGCATAGTTGAGCGGCGAGTTGTGCACCACTTCGCTGACCTTGACCGGACAGTCCGCAGCACCGTTGTTGTGGATCAGGCCGGCGACCAGATCCTTGCACATCGGTCCGGGGCAGTTGGGATCCGGCAGACCGAGACTGGTGTTGCCCGGACGGCCGGGGTTGGCCAACGGGAAGTCGCAGTCGATCGGGCCTTCACCCTTGGCCATGAGCGGCTGGATGTTCAGCACGATTTCGCGCCGGTTGTGCTCACCCTCGTAGTCGCGGTTGTACTCGGGATCTCCCGGGCTCTGGATGCCTGCGACCGGAGCGATGAGGAACTTGTCGTCGTCCGAGATGGCGAACACCGACACGCCCGAGCACGGACCGACGTCCCATACCGCGTTCCACTTCACCTCACCCTTGCCTTCCACCTTGGACAGGATGTTCGGTGTGTAGAACATGGTGCCGCCGCACATGCTGGCGACGAACGCGCCCTTGTGGCCCGGCTTGTGAGGCATGCCGAACGGCATCAGACCTTCGGGCTCCTCGTGGAAGTAGATATCCTCCACGCGCGGGCCGTCGGGCACCTGACTGATGTCGATGGGACCCCGCGACAGATCCGTGGCATCCCACAGACGGACCGTGGTGCCGAACATGCGGATGCTGGTGTCGTTGGCACTCAGCGGCGCGTTCAGGAAGGTGCTGTTGAACAGGTTCTGGACCGGATCGCCGGCACCGATGCTCGCCGGCATCGCGTAGTCGGAGGTCGCGATGTAGCGGCCGGACGGATCGACCCACATGCCGTGCGGGTAGGCCTCCAGACCGCTGTCCGTGTTGCCCGTGACCGGATTGGGCTTGTAGCGCTTGGGACCGCCGATCAAAGCCGCGGCGTGTTCGGCCAGGTACTGCTTCGCATCCGGATTGATCAGCGGGATGTACGGCAGGCCGCCCGTGCAGGTCGATTTGCGCAGCGGATGGAACTCCACCAGGGTACCGGGGCCTGCGTAGGTCTTGCCGCCCATGTAAGTGGCGACCATGTTGACCTCGCCGGTTTCCGGGTTCGGCCGCGGCATGGTGAAGATGTCGTCCGTCAGCGAGGAGAACAACAGCTCCGTGCCGCAGATCGCGAGCTCCGCGGTCGGGATGGCGCGCGGGTCCGTGATGTCGTAGCGGAACATGTTGCCGCTGATCAGACCGCCGGTGAACAGCAGCTTCTTGCCGGTGGCCGGATCGACGTACTGCGTGTAGGTGTTGCCGTGGTGAGGCTCGTTGTGGGTATTGGAGGTATGGCCCAGCGCCGCGCCGGGATTGTTGGTCCCGAGGTACGCCGGCAGGCCAGCGGTCCAGATCACCTGGCCGTAGGTCTTGGACATCGGCTCGATGTCGATGACGGCCACGAAATCGCCGTCATGCACGCCGTCGTCCATCGCATGGTCGCCGGTCCAGGCGATGAGCACGGAGCCGTTCGGAATCACCTGATTGGTGACCTTGTGCACGGCCTCGGGCGCGCGCTGGCCGCCGTCGCCGGTCCCCAGCAGCCCGTCCAGCGTGGTCTCGACCACGCCGCCGACGTCGGTGCCGGTCTGGCCGGTGCTCACCGTCTGCCCGCCGACCTCTTCCGTCGTGCCGACGGTGTGCAGCAGGGTATTGGTCGTGTCGGTGAGACCGCCTCCTCCGAGCCCCAGCGCATAGCCGCTGCCCGATACGCCCAGGGCCGCCGCCACGCCGAAGGCCACCGCCGAGCGGCGTATCAGCCTGTACAGCTTGTAGTTGGGTTCACACATCGCAGATCCTCCTATTATTGGTAGCTCCCCGGGTGGCCCAGAGCCTGGCCTCCCGGTGCGTTCTGGCCATCCACTCCCTCGAACACCAGCAATCGCCCCCGTGCGAGCCGCACTCCTGTGCGCCCCCCTCGGGCACCGCCTCTCTGCCCGACTGCGTGATCTCACCGCGCAGGCGCGTGGAATCACGCGACAGGTACGGGGGCAGGACGATCATGGACCGTTGACATTTGTCACAATATCGGGCGGGTACTCGAACTCGGGTCATCCCGCCCGCTGGCCATCTGTCATCCGCAACCGGACACGGGCGCGCGAAGGGAGGACACGTGAACGAGGGCTGCCGGAATCCGCGCGACGCGCGGATGGCCTGATATTCAGCGGGTGGGGAGCGGCGGGAGGATGGGTTGCGGCCCGAGCGCCCTGCCGGGCGCCCGGACCGAAAGCAGGACTGCACCGGATGTGTCGCGAAGGGGTATCCGGCACCGGTTCTTCATTATGGAGCCCGGCCCGTCTCCACGAACACGGGCATGAGCGGCGCGCGGCGGGCACTCATCGCTTCAGATCGAGCACGTCCTGCATATCGTACAGGCCCGCACCGCGACCCATCAGCCAGTCGGCGGCGCGCACCGCGCCCTTGGCGAAGGTCATGCGGCTGGAGGCCTTGTGGGTGATCTCGATGCGCTCGCCGATGCCGGCGAACAGCACGGTGTGGTCGCCGACGATGTCGCCGGCGCGGATGGTCTCGAAGCCGATGGTCTTGCGGTCGCGCTCGCCGGTGACGCCCTCGCGGCCGTAGACCGCGCAGTCCTTCAGGTCGCGGCCGAGCGCCGCGGCCACCACCTCGCCCATGCGCAGCGCCGTGCCCGACGGCGCGTCGACCTTGTGCCGGTGGTGCGCCTCGATGATCTCGATATCGACCTCGTCGCCGAGCACGCGCGCCGCCATGTCGAGCAGCTTCAGGCACAGGT
>JAJJPM010000103.1:0-46291 GCA_032907525.1 Gammaproteobacteria bacterium | reverse complement strand
CGAATCCCGAATCCCGAATCCCGAATCCCGAATCCCGAATCCCGAATCCCGAATGTTGCTTCGTCACGAGATGCGTAATCCGCCATGCAAGACACCGAACTGAATTTCGAAGGCATCGAGCGCCTGCCGCTGCGCACCTTCACCGAAAAGGCGTACCTGGACTATTCCATGTACGTCATCCTCGACCGTGCCCTGCCGCACATCGGTGACGGCCTCAAGCCGGTGCAGCGGCGCATCGTCTACGCCATGTCCGAACTCGGACTGGCGGCCACCGCCAAGTACAAGAAGTCCGCGCGCACCGTCGGCGACGTGCTCGGCAAGTTCCATCCGCACGGCGACTCGGCCTGCTACGAGGCCATGGTGCTCATGGCGCAGCCGTTCTCCTACCGCTACCCGCTGGTCGACGGACAGGGCAACTGGGGCTCGGCCGACAATCCCAAGTCCTTCGCGGCAATGCGCTATACCGAGGCGCGTCTGGCACCCTATGCGGAGGTGCTGCTGGCCGAGCTCGGTCAGGGCACGGTCGACTGGGTGCCCAACTTCGACGGCACCCTGGAGGAGCCCGCGCTGCTGCCGGCACGTCTGCCGAACGTGCTGCTCAACGGTGCCACCGGCATCGCCGTGGGCATGGCTACCGACATCCCGCCGCACAACCTGCGCGAGGTCGCCGCCGCGGCGATCCGGCTGCTGGAGGACCCCAAGGCCACGGTCGAGCAGCTCTGCG
The DNA here is from genome assembly GCA_032907525.1 of Gammaproteobacteria bacterium. Lineage (GTDB taxonomy): Bacteria > Pseudomonadota > Gammaproteobacteria > Thiohalobacterales > Thiohalobacteraceae > JAHJQQ01. The sequence goes on along the minus strand of JAJJPM010000103.1, from coordinate 45,567 downwards.
AACACATCCTCGGGCCCGACTTCCCCACCGACGCCGAGATCATCACGCCGCGCGCCGAGATCCTGCAGGCCTACCGCACCGGCAGCGGCTCGGTGCGCATGCGCGCGCGCTACGAGGTGGAGCAGGGCGACATCGTCATCACCGCGCTGCCCTACCAGGTCTCGGGCGAGAAGCTGCAGGAGCAGATCGCGCAGCAGATGAACGCCAAGAAGCTGCCCATGGTCGAGGATCTGCGCGACGAATCCGACCACGAGAATCCGACCCGGCTGGTGATCGTGCCGCGCTCCAACCGCGTGGACGTGGAGGCGCTGATGTCGCATCTGTTCGCGACCACCGATCTCGAACGCAGCTACCGCATCAATCTCAACATCATCGGCATCGACGGCCGGCCGCAGGTCAAGGATCTGCGCACCATCCTGTCGGAGTGGCTGGAATTCCGCACCACGACGGTCCGTCGCCGCCTGGAGTACCGCCTCGACAAGGTGATCCGCCGGCTGCACCTGCTCGACGGTCTGCTGATCGCGTTCCTCAATCTCGACGAGGTCATCCGCATCATCCGCACCGAGGACGAGCCCAGGGCAGTGCTGATCGCGCGCTTCGCCCTGAGCGAGGAGCAGGCGGATTACATCCTGGATACGCGCCTGCGCCAGCTCGCCCGCCTGGAGGAGATGAAGATCCGCGACGAGCAGAAGTCGCTGGCCGAGGAGCGTGACGAGCTGGAGAAGACGCTGGCCTCCAGCCGGCGGCTGAAGACGCTCATCCGCAAGGAGCTCAACGAAGACGCCGAGCGATACGGCGATGCGCGCCGCTCACGGCTGGTCGAGCGCGAGGCCGCGCAGGCGCTGGACGAGACGGCGCTGCTGCCCAGCGAGGCCGTCACCATCGTGCTGTCGGAGAAGGGCTGGGTGCGCGCCGCCAAGGGCCACGAGGTCGATGCCGCGGCGCTCGCCTACAAGTCCGGCGACGGTTTTCTCGCTGCGGCGATGGGGCGCAGCAATCAGCAGGCGGTGTTCATCGACTCCAGCGGCCGGACCTACTCGCTGCCGGCGCACTCGCTGCCGTCGGCGCGCGGCCATGGCGAACCGCTGACCGGCCGGCTGAATCCGCCCGACGGCGCGGTCTTCGCCGGCCTGGCGCTGGGCAATCCGGACGATCTCTATCTGATCGCGAGCGACGCGGGCTACGGCTTCGTGGCGCGGCTCGAAGACCTGTATGCCAAGAACAAGAACGGCAAGGCCGTGCTCAGCCTGCCGGCCGGCGCACGCGTGCTGATGCCGCAGCGCATCGGCGACGTGCAGAGTGATCTGCTGGCGGCGGTGAGCAACGCCGGCCGGCTGCTGGTGTTCCCGCTCGCGGAACTGCCGCAGATGGCGCGCGGCAAGGGCAACAAGTACCTGTCCATTCCCGGCAAGAAGCTCGCGGCGCGCGAGGAATTCGTCGTCGCCGCGCGGCCGCTGCCGCAGGGCGGCACCCTGCTGGTGCAGTGCGGCAAGCGGCACCTCAAGCTCAAGGGGACCGATCTGGACGCGTACCGCGGCGGGCGCGGCGAGCGCGGTGCGAAGCTGCCGCGCGGTTTCCAGAGCGTCGGCGGGCTCGAGGTCGAGGACTGAGCGGCGACCTCGAGCGCGTCAGGGCGACGGAACGGGAGCCGCCGCCGGCGGTGAGGCGGCCGGGGCGGCGGTCGGTGCGACGGGGGGCGCCGTGGCCTCGGGATTGGTGCCCTGCAGTTCCTCCAGTTTCTTCAGGACCCGTTCGGCGCGATCGAGGTTGGTACGCGCCTGCTCGTTTTCGGGGTCCAGCTCCAGAATCTCCTTCCAGATGTCGCGCGCCTGCTCGATCTGTCGATCGCGATAGTGCACGCTGGCACGTTCGTTGGCCTCCTGGGCATAGGCGGCGATGGCGGCGTCGATCGAGGCACCGAGTTCCTGCAGCTCCGCAGTGTCGCCCTGCAGGCGGCGCAGTTCGGTCAGGGCGCTCCTGGCTTCCTTGAGATCGCCGCGCGTCATGGCGTCCATCAGCGCGGTCCGCTGCTGGCGGATGCGCTGCTGGGGGGTGACGGTCGCACGCGGCGGCGCGGCCTTGACGGGGGCGGCGGCCTTGGCCGGACGCTGGATCTCCTCCAGGCGGCGGCGTTCGGCGGCGACGAACTCGGTGCCGTTCACCCGCACGGCCGCGGCGAGCGTCTCCTCCGCCAGCCGCAGCTGTCCCCTGGCGATCGCCTGGTTGGCGCAGTCGCGCAGGCGTATGGCCAGCTCGCTCAACTCCTGCCGCTCGCGCCGACTCATCCAGTCCTGCAGATAATCGCGCGCCTCCAGCGGCGCGCGTTCCAGCAGCAGCGCCGACTTGTCCGCCAGATAGCGGGCGCGCGCGGCATTCATCCGGCATTCGTTGGAGGCCAGCTTCCGGACGCGCGCCTCGGCGATCTCGCGGCGGGCGTCGAGCAGGCGCTTGCTGTGCGGGAGTTCCTTGAGCGCCAGATCCAGGGTGTCCTCGGCACGGAACCATTCGCCGGCGTCGCGCTGCCGGCCCGCCAGCGTGACGACCTCGTCCTCGAAGGCCTTGCGAGCGACGTCCGTCTGCCGCTCGGTCGCCGGTCCGGGAGCGGTATCCTGGGCCTTGCGCGCTTCGGTATAGGCGGCGAGCGCATCGCGGAGGGACTGGTCGTCCAGCGCGCTCTGTTGCTGGGGCAGCATCGAGCAGCCGGCGAGCAGGCAGCCGGCGAGCAGGACCGGGATACGGGAAATCACGCGCTGTACTCTCATCAGCCGGTGCGTCGGTGACCCTGCCACCACAACTGTTGTATCTGCCGTTCGAAGGCTTCTTTGTACGGGGGAGCCACGTCCTCGATGAGGTACGTGGTGACGGGGTGCTGGATGCCGCGCAGACGGATGGAGCGATGCTTGCGGGCCACGAAGCGGTCCGCCACGTCCGGCCGGGCGTAGACCTGTTCGGTCACGACGATCTGCCCGGCCTCCGCGGCCGATCCCAGACGCGACGCCAGATTGACGGAATCACCGACCACCGTGTACTCCATGCGCTCGTGGGCGCCCATGTTGCCGGCGAGCATACTGCCACTGTTCAGGCCCAGGCGGAAGCGGACCGGTGCCTGGCCGCGCGTTTCGCGCTGCTCGTTCTCCATGGCCACCAGCCGCTGGACCGCCAGGGCGCAGGTGATGCCGTGGAAGCAGTGTTCGGGGTCGGCCTGGGGCACGCCGAACACGAGCATGGCGCAGTCGCCGATGTACTTGTCGACCATGCCCTGGTTCATTTCGCAGGCGCTGACGATGTGGGCGAAATAGCGGTTGAGCAGGTTGGCGACCTCTTCCGGATTCATGCCCTCGGCCATGCCGGTGAAGCCGACGATGTCCGCGAACAGCACCGTGGCCTCGACACGCTGCCCGCCGAGCTGGATGGAGTGGCTGCCGGTGAGGACCTCGCGTGCGACACTGGGCGAGAGGTAGCGCGACAGCGCCGTCTCCACCTCGTTCTTCTCCTTCATGCGCTCCGCGTAGCGGTTGAAGGAGGACATCAGGTTGCCGATCTCGTCGTTGCGGCGCTCGGCGAAGCGGAAGTTGTAATGGCCCTGTTCGAGGGCACGGCTGGCGTCGATCAGGTCGTGGATCGGGCGCGACAGCCGGCGACTGACGAGGTGGGTGATGAACGCGCCGATGACGACCACCAGGATGCTGGCGAAGACGATGCTCTGGGTGGCGCTGCGCATGGACTGATCCAGGGTCGAGCGGCTGAGGGTGACGACCACGTAGCCGGCCACGACATCCTGGAAGCGCGCGCTGCTGGTGTAGGCGACCACCGTGCGGGGCGGGGCATAGGGGTGGGGCCGGTGGGTCCACTCCAGGCCGCGGAGATTGCGGGCGTCCACGCCCGACCGCTCGCCCGCATAGGGCGCGTCGGCATGGAAGGGGGTCAGGCCGGCCTCGGCCAGCACCTCGCCCGTGGCCGACAGGATGGCCGTCCCGAGGACGTTGCCCTCGGCCGTCAGATTGGTGGTCAGCACGCCGAGCGCCAGCCGGTCGTCGGTCAGCAGGGGGTCCAGCGCCGAATGCGCGATCTGGGCGGCGAGCGTGTTGCCCAGCTGGTCGATCTGGCCGCGCAGCACCTGGTTCTGGTGCTGGACGATCACGCCGGCGAGCATGCCGATGCAGGCCACCATCAGCACCGAGATGGTCAGCGACAATTTGTAGACGATGGGGATATGGGCCGGGTTCAGGCGCTGCAGCACGGTCTTGATCCGTGCCCAGGCGCCGGGCGCCGGCACGGCTTCCCGGGGGGGGAGGTCCGCGGGAACCGCCTGGGCGGGATCGGCCTGTGGATCTGTTGCGGTGCCGTTCATCATCATGGTCCTGGGGACTGGAAGCCGGGGCTCTTGGGGCTGGCAGCCGGTCTAATGGTATGCACGAATCATACCTCAACGCCTTGAAATCCGCCGGTCCAGCCCGCATCCTCGTGCCGGCTGCCCGTTCAGCGGCACCTTGGAGCTTTGCCGCTGTCTTTCAGTGACCCTTGAATGTCATAGAGGTTTCGCCATCATGAAGCGCATTTTCCTGTTCCTGGCCACCAACCTGGCGATCATCGTGGTGCTGAGCATCACCCTGCGCCTCCTCGGCGTGGAGCGCATCCTCGACGAACAGGGCGCGAACCTGGACCTGAACGCCCTGCTGATCTTCGCCGCGGTGCTGGGTTTCGGCGGTTCGCTGATCTCCCTGGCGATGTCGAAGTGGACCGCCAAACGCATGGTCGGTGCCCAGGTCATCGAGACCCCGCGCACTCCGACCGAGCAGTGGCTGGTGGCAACGGTCCGCCGTCAGGCGGAACAGGCCGGCATCGGTATGCCGGAGGTGGCCGTCTACGATGCCCCGGACGTGAACGCCTTCGCCACCGGGGCCTCGCGCAACAACGCCCTGGTGGCGGTCAGCACGGGACTGCTCGACCGCATGCGCCGCGAAGAGGTGGAGGCGGTGCTCGCCCACGAGGTGAGTCACGTGGCCAACGGCGACATGGTGACCCTGGCCCTCATCCAGGGCGTTGTCAACACCTTCGTGATCTTCCTGTCGCGGGTCATCGGTCATCTGGTCGACCGGGTGGTGTTCAAGACCGAGCGCGGACACGGTCCGGCCTTCTGGGTCACGGCCATCGTCGCCGAACTGGTGCTGGGCATCCTGGCCAGCATCATCGTCATGTGGTTCTCCCGCCAGCGCGAGTTCCGCGCCGACGCCGGCGGCGCGAGCCTGGCCGGCCGCCCGCACATGATCGCCGCCCTGGAGCGTCTGCAGCAGACCGCCGGCCAGCCGCACCTGCCCGATCAGATGGCCGCCTTCGGCATCTCCGGCGGTATCGGCCACGGCCTCAAGCGCCTGTTCATGAGCCACCCGCCCCTCGAGGAGCGCATCGCCGCCCTGCGGGCGGGGTGAAACGGGTCACCGAGTTCACGTTTACCGCGAAGGACGCGAAGGAAAGCCGAAACCCTATCAGCCACGAAATCCACGAAACCCACGAACGTTGATTAGATGGGTTCACAAAAAAATTTCGTGGATTTCGTGGGTTTCGTGGCCATGACATGTTTTCCTTCGCACGCCTTCGTGTTGAAAGCCCTTTTCCTCCGGCGGACAGGCGCGGTCGGAGCGGTTAGAATAGCCGGCTTTCGCAACCCAGCCGTGAGTTGAGCCATGCCGACCCTGATCCGTCCCTTCGCCGCGCTGCGTCCGGTCGCCGGCCGTGCCGCCGATGTCGTCGCGCCGCCCTACGATGTCCTGAACAGCGCCGAGGCGCGCGAGCGGGCCCGGGGCAAGCCGTGGAGCTTCCTGCACATCTCCAAGCCGGAGATCGACCTGCCGGAGGATATCGATCCCTACGATCCGGCGGTGTACGCGAAGGCGGCGGAAAACCTCGCGCGCATGCGCCGCGAGGGCGTGCTGGTGCAGGACGAGCGGCCGTATTACTACGTCTATCAGCTGCAGATGGGCGAGCATGTCCAGACCGGTCTGGTAGCGGTCGCCTCGGTCGCGGACTACGACACCAACCGCATCCGCAAGCACGAGTTCACGCGCCCGGACAAGGAGGACGACCGCGTGCGCCAGATCGACGCGCTGAACGCGCAGACCGGGCCGGTGCTGCTCGCCTACCGTTCGGATCCCGCGGTCGACGGCCTGCTGGCCGGCGTCGCCGCCGCGGCCCCGGAGGTGGAGGTGACGGCCGACGACGGCATCGTGCACCGGCTGTGGGTGATCCGCGACGCGGCGCTGCTCGACGAGATCACGCGGCGCTTCGACGCCATGCCCAACCTCTACATTGCCGACGGTCACCATCGCTCGGCGTCGGCCTCGCGCATCGCCGCCGCGCGCCGCGCCGCGAATCCGCACCACACCGGCGACGAGCCGTACAACTATTTCCTGGCCGTGATCTTCCCGCATGCGCAGATGCGCATCTTCGACTACAACCGCGTGGTCAAGGACCTGAACGGCCGTACGCCCGAGGCCTTCCTGGCCGAGGTGGGCAAGGCGTTCGCCGTGGAGCCCGGCGCCGGTCAGGCGCGGCCGGCGCAGCGCGGCGAGTTCGGCATGTATCTCGACGGGCGGTGGTACCGGCTGCGCATCCGTCCGGAACTCATCCCCGCCGATCCGGTCGCGCGCCTGGACGTCAGCCTGCTGCAGGACAACCTGCTGCGGCCGCTGCTCGGCATAGAGGATCCGCGGCGCGACGCGCGCATCGACTTCGTCGGCGGCATCCGCGGGCTGGGCGGTCTGGAGAAGCGCGTCGACAGCGGCGAGATGCAGGTCGCCTTCGCGCTGTTCGCGACGCCGATGCAGGATCTGATGGCGGTCGCCGATGCCGGCGAGGTGATGCCGCCGAAGTCGACCTGGTTCGAGCCCAAGCTCGCCGACGGTCTCGCCTCGCACCTGCTCGACTGACGGAATCCGTCAGACCGAGCCTTCCGAGAAGTCGTAGGTGAGGCCCTCGGAGGGTTCCTGCAGGAAGTTGCCCTGGATGTACTGCACACCGTACTGGAACAGCACGGTGAGGCTGGTGGGGTCCTCGACGAATTCCGCGATGCACACCTTGTTCATGGAACGGGCCATCTCGATGATGGATTTCACCATGACCTGGTTGCTGTCGTCGCGCATGAGGTTGTGGATGAACTTGCCGTCGATCTTCAGATAGTCGACGGCCAGGTGCTTGAGCAGCTGGAACGAATTCGGGCTGCTGCCGAAGTGTTCCAGCGAAGTCTTGCAGTGCAGGGCGGCCACGGCCGTCACGAAGGACTTGGCGCTCTTGAGGTGCTTGCAGGCGTCGGCCTCGGCGATCTCCAGCACGATGGCGTCGCTGGACAGGCGCGCGGCCTTCAGCCGCTCGTTGATCCACAGCGGCAGTTCGTGGTCGTCCAGGGTCGGCCCGGCGATCTTGATGAAGAAGACGGTGTCGGCACCGCCGCGGCGGCGTTCCGCCAGCACTTCGATCGCCTTCGCCAGCACCCAGCGGTCGATCGCCGCGATCTGGCCGGTCTGGATCGCCACCGGCAGGAACTGCCCCGGCCGGATATCCTCGCCTTCGCTGTCGCGCATACGCAGCAGCACTTCGTATTTCTCGCTGATCTCGCCCTGCAGGCTGACGATGGGCTGATAGACCAGATGAAAGCGGTCTTCGGCCAGCGCCTCCTGGATGAGGTTGCTCCAGGCCTGCTCGCGCTCCTTGCCGACCTGTTCGTCCGCCACGGGGTTGTGCAGGTGCACGCGGTTGCCGCCCGAGGAGCGCGCCACCTCGCAGGCCAGATCGGCGCGCGACAGGATCTCCTGCGCCTCCGGCGAGCTTTCGGTGATCAGGCTGATGCCGGCGCTGACGGTGATGGTGACGCTGCGGCCCTCGATGTCGACGATGTGTTCCTCGACCGCGCGGCGCAACGTCTCTGCCAGCGTCTGGGCCGTAGCGGCATCGGCCGGCGCCAGCAGGACGGTGAAGGAGTTGTCGCCGAAACGGGCCGCGATGCCCTGTTCGCCGACGTGCTGGCGGATCAGGTTGGCCGCGTCGCTGACGACCAGATCGGCGCAGCCCAGGCCGACCGATTCCTTGACGGCCCTGAAATTGTCGAGCAGCAGATAGAGCAGGCAGCCGCCGCCGGAACCGGCACGCGCGTTGCCCACCGCGACCTCCAGTTCTTCCATGAAGTATTGACGGTTGTACAGGCCGGTGAGGACGTCCTGCTTGCTGAGGAACTTGAGCTTGCGCTCCAGTTCCTTGTCCCCCAGGCTCTGATCGCGGATCACGATCTGGGTGCAGGGCTCGCCCTCGATGGACGCGGGCGTGAATTCCATGCGCGCGTTGAAGCTGCCCTTGGCGTTGACGCACTTGACCTCGAGCTGCTGCTCCGAGCCTTCCTCCTTCGCGTAGGTCCGCAGGAATTCCTTGAAGGTCCCGTGGTCCTCCGCCGCGACCATGTCCATGATCGGTGTGCCTTCGATCTCCTCGAGATCGTCGAAACCGAACATCTCCAGATACGACCGGTTGGCATAGATGTGCATGCCGTCGTGGACGTAGGCGATGGCGTCGCGGGAACTGTCCAGCAGGGCGCGGCAGCGGCGTTCGCTCTCCTGATAGCCGCTGCGGTGGAAGGCGAGTTCGCGGCGCATCTCCAGATTCTTCTGCTCGCGCGCCACCACCAGCTGCAGATGTTCCGGGTAATCGAATGAGACAAGGTCCGTGGCGCCGGCGCGCAGGGCTTCGATGACATGCCGTTCGTCGGCTGTCGCGCCGATCGCTATGACGGGTATCTCGAGCCTGCGGCCGCGCAGAAAGCCGACGACGTCTTCCAGTCCGAGGTTCTCCAGCCCCTGCGAGCACAGCACGATGTCGGGCAGCTGCTGTTCCAGCGCCTGTTCCAGGTCCTCCTGGTCCTCGGCGTACATGAAGCGCACCGCCTGGCCGGCGTTGCGCAGCACGTTGGCGATGGCTTCCGCGTCGTTCTGGGTTTCCTCGGCGATGATCAGGCGCAGCACCTGTTGTTCCTTGTTCACTGCCTTTCTCCGTAGGCTGCCCCGGGGTCCCAGGCGGGCGTGGGGCCTTGGGAATTACTCCGACGTATCGGCGCGCGCACAGGGAACTGAACTGCCGGCGGGCGCGGGCACGCGGCCTGTTTGTACAGGAATCCGCAGCGGTTTTCCATGCTCCGGAATCCTGCTAGCATCGAAGCCGAAGACCGTCGCGACGCGCGAGCGCCGCGGCGGAGATCCGGTCCCGCCGACGCGGGCCGCCATCAATCTGGAGTCAGCCATGCAAGAGGTCATTGTCAGGGCGGAAGTCCCCGAGGACGTCAGGGCGATCGATGTGGTGAACCTCAGTGCCTTCCAGGGTGAGGAGGAGGCCCGTCTGGTCAGCGCGATCCGCCGCTCGGGGGACTTCGTGCCGGATCTGTCCCTGGTCGCCGAACTCAACGGCCGCATCGTCGGCCACCTGCTGCTGTCGAAGGTCAAGCTGCAGCGCAGCGGCGAGAGCCGCGTGGTGCTGGCCCTGGGGCCGATGTCCGTGGTTCCCTCGCAATCGCACCGCGGTATCGGTTCGGAGCTGATCCAGGCCGCCATCCGGCGGGCCCGGGACATGCGCTATCCGGCGATCGTGGTGGCGGGGCAGCCGGACTACTACCAGCGCTTCGATTTCAAGCCGGCATCGACCTGGGGACTGGCCTCGAACCTGCGCCTGCCGGAAGACGCCCTCACTGCGATGGAACTCGTCCCCGGTGCCTTGAACGGCGGCGGGAAGGTCGTCTATCCGGACGTCTTCGCGGAGATCTTCTAGGAACCTGTCGGACTTGAGCGATCATAGCGAGCAAGGTGGGAGAGCGAGATCATTTTTTCGATCGTTTGAGGAGAATAGCCGTCGCTATTCGACGAAAAGGATCGGGAAAATGGGCCGCTCTCCCACCGGCGCAGTAGATCAGTCTCAAGTCCGACAGGCTCCTAGGGTCTGTTAACACTTTCGCACCGCGGCGACGGCGGCCCATAGGCCGCGAGCCGAGGCGCGCCGGGCGCAATGCACCGAACGCGTAGTTGGGGACAGACTCAAGTCTGTCCCCCCTCACCCTTCAGGTCCAGGCTCCCCGCAATGGCGGGTAAATCCTAGAGCAGCCCCCACAGCGTCTCGAAGTCGTCCCGCGTAGCGGCGTCCGTCGCCGTGCCGCCAAGCAGCGGGCGGAACTGGAACTGCGCGAAGATGCCGGTGTTCTCCACCAGCTTGGTGAGCTCGACCCGCAGTTCCTTACCGTGGCCGTTGACCAGCAGGTGATCGCCCGCCCGGTAGGGCAGGGCGGCGGTGAGCAGCGTGGCCGGCTGACCGAGCGCCTTGATGGCCGGCAGCAGCAGGCTGCGGGTGTACTCACCCCCCGCGCGCTTCTTGGTGCCCACCGCCACGGCGCCGGGGGACAGCATTTCCACGCCCAGCTCCAGCCCCTCTTCGGCGACCTTCATCCAGCGCACGACGCCGATGCCGAGATGGAAGCTGTCGGGATCGGTGCTCTCGCGCAGCCCCAGCAGTTCGCCCACGCGCGCCTGCGAGCCGGCGCCGCTGTCCCACAGAAGCCGGTAGCCGGCGGCGCTGACATCCACCATCTTCCAGTCGTGAGTGCGGAAATCGGGGCCGACGGGTGTCCTGGCCGCGGCCGGCGTCGCCGTCTTCGGCGCCAGCGGCTCGAAGTCGATGTACTGCTCGGTCCCGGCGCCGGCATGGGGCTCGTGCAGCGGCCGCGCGCCGCCGACGTCCCACACGTCCCGGGACGGCCGGGACGCCGCCGGTTCCCTCGCATCGAAGCGGGCCGGGTTGCTGAACAGATCCTGGTCCGCGGCGTCCCCGGCGAACGCGGCCTCGCCGCCGATGAAGTAATGCGCGGCGCTCAGGCCCATCGCGACCACCGCGGTCGAATGCCGTTGGCGGCGCGAGAAGCGCCGTTTGGGCAGGACGCCCCAGGCCAGCATCAGACGCTGCAGTACCTGTTCGTTGACCCGCCGGGCCGTCTGACCGTCGCGCCGCAGGCGGCCGAGATGGTCGCGGACGACGTCGGCCAGACGCGTGGCGTTGAGGATGCGGCAGGTCTCGTCGCGGTACTCGGCTGCATGCAGCACCAGATAGACGGGCGGGACGTCCGACTGGAAGTCGACGACGAACCGGCCCGTGGGATTGCGCGGTTCCGCCAGGTGCTCGAGCGTGGCATGGCGGCACCAGTCGGCCAGCCAGGCATGGATCTGTTCCACTTCCCCCGGGCGGAGGCGGTAGGGGCAGGCCAGCGCGAGCAGGAGGATGCGCTTGTAGCTCTCCTCGATGCTGCTCTCGACGTCGGGTTGCTCCGGATCCCGGATCGAGATCTCCGTGCTGCCGTCCGCTTCCGCAGCCTGATAGAGGGCGTGGATCTCACGCCACACGCCGGTCGGATAGGGGGCATAGGTCTGGTAGGCGCGCAACAGCACCGTGCCGAGGCAGCCGAGCGCGCGGTGCGTCGCGACGGCGCGGGTGCGGCGGTCGCCGAAGCGGTTGCGCCCCTTGGCGCTGTCTTCCGCCGCGATGCGATAGCCGAGCGCCATCTGCCGGGTGAGCGCCTGCGCCAGTTCGGCGATCTGCCGGCTCTTGTCCGCCAGCGGCAGCGGCTGACCGACGAAATGCTTCTTCATGGCGTCGGCGACCGTGCGCAGCGGCGCGCGCAGACGCTCGAGCATGGCGAGGCGCTGCTCGGCCGGCAGATCCGTCCCGTTGGTCTCGATGAGGACGTGGTACAGCCGCCGGCCCGTCTCGCCCAGGTTGGCGAGCGGGAGCGCGGCGATCCATTTTTCGACCTGGGCCGGCCGGGTATCGAAGGAGTCTGAAGTGGGCGCCTTGCGGGCAGGGGTGCGCTGGTCCATGGCATGTCCGTATGTTGAACTGCCGCGGTCGCCGTTCGGCCGCGGCGCTCCCAGTGTTGCGGCCGCCGACCCACTTTCTATAGGTGCATCCTATAGATGCAGGGCGATTCCTTCGCCCAGCGGCGTCTTGGCGGGCGCACCCGCCTCTTCGCGCACCAGGCGGGGAACCAGGTAGCCCGGCAGGCGCGCGCGCAGCTCGGCGGCCAGGGCGACGGCCTCGGCATCGGGGACCTCGAAATGCGCGGCGCCCAGGACCCGGTCGAGCTGGTGCAGGTAGTACGGCAGCGCACCGGCCTGGAACAGCGCTTCGGACAGGGCGCAGAGGGTATCGGCGCGGTCGTTGACGCCGCGCAGCAGCACCGCCTGGTTGAGCACCGGCACGCCGGCCGCCACGGTCCGGCGCAGAGCAAGGCGCACGGTGGCGTCGATCTCGTTGGGGTGGTTGGCATGGACGACGAGCACCGCATCGAGCCGGCCGCCGCTCAAGGTTTCCAGCAGTTCCGGGGTGATGCGGGCCGGCAGCACGATCGGCAGGCGGCTGTGGAGGCGCAGCCGCCGCAGATGCGGAATCGTGGCGAGATCCGCGCACAGCGCGGCGAGCCGTGCGTCGGAGAGCGACAGCGGATCACCGCCGCTCAGGATGACCTCGGTGATGCCGGTATCGGCGCCGATGTGCTCGAGGGTCGCGGGCCAGTGGCTCCCGCCGGGGTTGGCCTCGGTGTACGGATAATGGCGGCGGAAGCAGTAGCGGCAATGGATGCCGCAGGCACCGGTCAGGGTCAGCAGCACGCGGCCCCGGTACTTGTGCAGCAGTCCGGGCACGGTCATGGCGGCGGCCTCGGCCAGCGGATCGGGGCCGTAGCCGGCCGGTGCGGCCGCGCATTCCGCCGCCTGCGGCAGCACCTGGAGCAGCAATGGGTCGTTGCGGTCGCCGTGCCGCATGCGGGCGATGAAGCCGCGGGGCACGCGCAGGCCGAACAGCCCGGCGGCGGTCTCGGCGGACGGCTCCGGCGGGAGCCCGAGCAGGGCGAGCAGCTCGGCCGGCCGGGTGACCGCCTCGGCGAGTTCGCGACGCCAGGCGGGTGCATGTTCCGGGTCCGGCGATCGCGGTATGATAGGCGCCGTTTTGTTCATGGAGGGGACCTTCGGGTTCGTCCGGACAGCGGCCGGTGCGCAGGCGTGAGTTTACACGCGGGCGCGCGGGCGGCGAATGGGCGCGGGGTTCCGTCCCAACGGAAATCAGGTCGGAAGGCGGTCGATGGCAACTTACAACACCAGCGAATTCAGGGGCGGGCTCAAGGTCATGTTGGATGGCGACCCGTGCGTCATCATCGAGAACGAGTTTGTGAAGCCGGGGAAGGGTCAGGCCTTCAACCGCGTCAAGCTGCGCAACCTCAAGACCGGTCGCGTCATCGAGCGCACCTTCAAGTCGGGCGACAGCATCGAGGGCGCCGACGTGGTCGACACCGACATGCAGTACCTCTACACCGACGGCGAGTTCTGGCACTTCATGGTGCCGGACACCTTCGAGCAGTTCGCGGCGGACGCCAATGCCGTCGGCGACAATGCCAAGTGGCTCAAGGAGCAGGACATCTGCGTGATGACCCTGTACAACGGCGTGCCGCTGGCGGTGACGCCGCCCAATCACGTCGTCCTCGCGGTCGTCGAGACCGACCCGGGCGTGCGCGGCGACACCTCGGGCGGCGGCGGCAAGCCGGCCACGCTGGAGACCGGCGCCGTGGTGCGCGTGCCCCTGTTCATCAACATCGGCGATCTCATCAAGGTCGACACGCGCAGCGGCGAATACGTCTCGCGCGCGAAGGAGTAGGGACGGCCGCGTCGGCGCCAGCGGCGCAGATCCGCAGGGTGCGTCGAGGCGCAGCCTGACGCACCGGGTGCCCGCGCCACGGTGCGTCGCTGGCGCCGACGCACCCTACGGATCTTTTCGTGGATTTCGTAGCTGAAATGAGTTTTTCGGGGTGAACGGGGACCGTCCAGCACCGGAGATCGGTTCCGCATGGCCGCGGGCCGGCGCCGCAGGCATGCGCCATGGATGACTGGCGGCCCTCCGCCGCCCTGGATACGCTGCGGCTGCGGGCGCGGCTGCTGGCGCGGGTGCGGGAGTTCTTCGCGGCGCGCGGCGTGCTGGAGGTCGAGACGCCGATGCTGTCCGCGGCGGCCACGCCGGCGCCGCATCTCGACAGCTTCGCGGTCGCCTATCACGGCCCGCACGCGCCGCCGTCCGGGCGGCTGTATCTGCATACCTCGCCGGAATTCCCCATGAAGCGCCTGCTCGCCGCCGGCAGCGGCAGCATCTATCAGCTCTGTCGCGTGTTCCGCGACGGCGAAGCCGGCGCGCGCCACAATCCGGAATTCACCCTGCTGGAGTGGTACCGCGTCGGTTTCGATCTGCCCCGCCTGATAGACGAGGTCGAGACCCTCCTGCGCGCCGTGCTGACCGGGCTGCGCGAACTGCCGCAGGCCGAACTCCGCAGTTACCGCGACCTGTTCCGGGAGTACGCCGGGGTGGACGGCCTCGCGGCCGGCGCGGCCGAACTGCGCGCCTGCCTCGAACGGTACGGCCACCGTCCGCCGCCGGGCATGCCCGACGACGATCCCGACCCGTGGCGCGATCTGCTGCTCACCCATGTCATCGAACCGCAGCTGCGCGGCCTGGTGTTCGTCAGCGGTTATCCCGCGAGCCAGGCGTCGCTGGCGCGCATCGAGGCCGGCGATCCGCCGGTGGCCGCGCGCTTCGAGTGCTATCTCGACGGCGTCGAACTCGCCAACGGCTTTTACGAGCTCGGCGATGCCGCCGAACAGCGGCGGCGTTTCGAAGCGGAGAATGCCGCACGCGCGGCCGCGGGGCGCCCGACGCTGCCGCCGGACGAGCGCCTGCTCGCGGCGCTTGAGGCGGGGCTGCCGGACTGCAGCGGCGTCGCGCTGGGGTTCGACCGGCTGGTCATGCACGCCGTGGGCGCGGAGCGCATCGACGCGGTGCTGGCATTCGGGATCGCGCGCGCCTGAATGGAAGCGGGGCCGTCCATGGCAGGATGGCCCCGCGTTACGGCGACGCGCACGAGACTGCGGAGTCAGTCGAACACCTCTTCGTTCGCCGGCAGCCCCGGATCGCGGGACCATTCGTTCCACGAGCCGAAGTAGTTCCGCACCCGCTGGAAGCCGGCTTCCTTGAGCGCGACATAGGTGTTGGAGGCGCGCGCACCCTTGAAGCAGTAGATGATGATGTCGTCCTCGGGATAGAGACCGTACTCGGCACACAGCGCGCGAATCTTGTCGGGCGACTTGAAGTACGGAATCTGGCCGTCGCGTTCCAGGAACTGATACCACTCCATCCAGCGCGCGCCCGGCAGCCGTCCCTTGCGCGGCGCGAAATCCACGCCGTAGGGGGACGAACTCTTCGCGACCCATTCGATGCGGTCGCGGATGTCCAGCAGCTTGACGCCGGGATCCTTCAGGCATCTCAGCACCTCGTCGCGGGTGGCCAGCATGTGCGGCTGCGGCCTCACGACGAACTCCGTCGGCGTGGTGGCGACGGCATCGGCGTCCGCCGGCAGTCCTTCGTCCAGCCAGGCGCCGAAGCCGCCGTCCAGGACACCGGTCCTCTCGTGACCGAGGTAGCGCAGCAGCCAGTAGCCGCGGCAGGAGCCGCCGTAACGGCTGTCGTAGGCGTCCTCGTAGACGATGGCCGTGGTATCCGGCGTCAGACCGATCTCGGAGAGCTGCCCGCGGAAGTGCGCGTGCATCCTCTCGAGGCCCTCGGGCGAGGTTTCGGACAGGTAATAGAAGATGTCCGGGACGTTGACCGCGCCCTGGATGTGGCGCTCCGCATAGTCGTCCTTGTCGCGGATGTCGATCAGCAGGACCTTCCGCGTCTTCATCAGCTCCATCACTTCGCCGGGGGTGTACAGCAGTTTCTCGGTCATAGTTCCTTCCTCGATCGGTGGTTGCTGGATGTGCGCCATCAGGGGCGCGGGAGGCCGGCACCGGCGTTCCCGAAACCGGTTTTCAGTGCGTGTGTTCGAAATGCCGGGCGGCGGATTCGGTGTCCGTCTCGGCGTCCTTCAGCGGCGGGCGTGCGGGAAAGGCCGGGAAGAACACGCGCTCCTCCTCGTCCGCCCGCATGCCGTACATCTTGTTGTGCTGGAACGGTGCGTTCATGACCACCAGGCCGCCGTGCTCACGCGCCTCGCGCCGGGCCATCTCCAGCTCTTCGGCGGCACGGCCATTCCAGGGCATGACGTAATAGCCCGGCTGATCGCGGCCGGGCAGTTGCAGCCACAGATAGATCTCCCGGTCGTTTCTCAGGTGCACGCCCAGCACCACCGCCTCCTTGGCGTCGTTGAAGAACTCCTGGCTTATGGGCTTGGGCAGCGATAGCAGCTGGTTGTAGAGGAACAGGGATACGCCGACCGAGGCCGCGAGATATACCAGGCTCACGCCGCGGAACAGGTTGCTGCGGGTGGTCTTCATCGAGAACAGCGCATAGCCCAGGCAGAGGATGAGATAGCCGACGAGCAGGGCGATCAGATGGGTGTGCATCATTTGTGGCCGTCGAAGTTATAGCCGCCGGTCGCGGTGGTGATGAGCTTCTTCGGCGCGGCGTTGACGCTGCCGGCGACGAGTTCGCCGTCCTCGTCGAGGCGGAAGCGGAACACCGTCAGTTCCTCGCCCATATGCCGCAGTTCCACGTCGGACACCAGGATCTGCCGGCTGGCGCGCGCGGTGCCGGATGGCTTGATGGTGGAAACCAGCACCGTGACCGGCACCGGCCAGGCGTCGGCGCGGTTGAAGTACATGTGCAGATTGACGGTGTACTCGCCCGCCACGATGCCGCGCGAATAGGCGTTCTCGTAGTTCAGCCTGGAGACGTCGTTGCGGAAGCCGATGTCGTCGCGCAGCAGGTTGAAGACCTGGCCCGCCAGATTGGAATAGCCGACAGGATTGTCGCCCGGACCTTCCACCCACAGGTCCACGTCCGCGTCGATGTCGTCGTTCCAGCGCGCCTCGATCATGACGTTGCCGGGCGCGGAGGCTTCCTGTTCGGTGCGCTTCTTCTCCGGCGGATTGATGTGCGGCAGCAGGATGATCACCAGGGCGATGAATCCGAGCAGCGCCAGGGTGATGACGTCGCGGAACACGACATCGGAATCGTCCTCGGCTTCCGCGTCGAAGGAGAAGTGCTTGCTCATGCGGCGGGGTCCGGATCGGCCGCCTCCAGGATGGCAGCGATCAGGTTGACGACGCCGGTGCGCAGCATGGTGTAGTTGGCGGTCAGCCACAGATTGGTGACCGCGCCGACCAGGGTCGTGTACAGCGCCACGCCCATGCCGTTGGTGAGCACGGCCACCAGCTTGCCCACCTGCGAGGTGTCGCCGACGGCGTTGGCGGGCACCTGGGTGAGCACGATGATGAAGCCGATCACCGTCCCCAGCAGGCCCAGCGTCACCAGGCTGGAGGCGATGTACTTGACGAAGGCGATGCGCGCGAACAGCTTGATCTCGAACGCCTCCTTGACGCTCTCGCGGTCGGTGCGCGCACTCAGCTCGACGAAGTCCCGCAGCTTGCCCTTGCCGCCGCTCTTGACGGCGTCGATCTCGCGGGTGGTCTTCCAGACGCGATAACCGCACAGCACCATGCCGTACAGGAACAGCAGCGCGATCACGTAGGTGATGTGCGACGAATCGGACCGGAACACCGGCGCCACCAGGCCCTGCACGAAGAACACCAGCAGAATGGCGAGCCCGACCAGATTGAAGGCCATCCAGCGGTAAAACAGCAGATTGTTCCAGTTCATGGTTCCCCTTGCCCGCGACGCGTCTGCGCCGGCCGTCTTGTTCTGTTGGTTGTGGCTGTCAGAGCCCATCGATGTCCATGAGCAAGGCCTGTGCCACCAGGTCATCCGATTGATAAAACAAAGAAAAACGATGGCCGATGAGTGATCTGCCGCGTCCCGTGTTTCACTTCGGAACGGCCCTGGAACGGGGCGCGCGGGCCGAGGCCACGCACGCCCGGGCGAGGTCGCGGGTCGGCGCGCCCGCGTCCGTTGCAGGCGCCTGCCAGATCCGGGAAACTTCCCGCCCATGCAGGCACATACCTTCAAGGCCGAGATCGAGGCGGGCGCCGGCGGTGTGCGCTGCCGCGGGCCGTGGATCGTCGCGGAACTGGGCGCGGTGGCCCGGCGGCTCGATCGCCTGCAGCCGGGCGGGACGGGCCCCTTGGTGGTGGATGCCTCGGGCGTGGCCGCGCTCGACACCGCGGGCGCCTGGCTGCTGCGGCGCCTGCAGCGCCGCCTGGAACGGGAGGGGCGGGAGGTCCGCATCGAGGGGCTGAGCGCGCCGTTCGCGGATCTGCTGACGCGGGTCACCGAACTGGGTGGTGTCGAAACACCGCCGATGCAACGCCTCGGGCGCCTCGCCGATCTGGGGCGTCGGGTGGTGGAGGGCCTGGAACAGCTGTATGCCTTCTTCGGCTTCTTCGGCGAGGTCATGCTGCGTCTGGGTGCCCTGGCCCTGACGCCCTGGCGCGTCCGCTGGAACGCCATCTGGACCGATATGCACGCCGCCGGGGTGAGCGCGCTCGGCATCGTCGGCCTGCTTTCGTTTCTGATGGGAGTGGTGTTCGCCTACCAGGGCGCGGTGCAGCTGCGCAGCTTCGGCGCCAACATCTATATCGCCGACTTGGTCGGTCTGGTGATGACGCGCGAACTCGGGCCGCTGCTGGCGGCCATCATCGTCGCAGGCCGCACGGGCTCCGCGTACACGGCGCAGATCGGCACCATGAAGGTGACCGAGGAGGTCTCGGCGCTGCGCACCATCGGCATCGATCCGCTGGACCTGCTGGTGATTCCCAAGGTGCTGTCGCTGTGCATCGCGCTGCCGCTGCTGTCGGTGTTCGCCGACATCATGGGCGTGGTCGGCGGCATGGTCCTGTCGAAGGTGCACATCGGCCTGAGCTTCACCGTCTTCCTGGACCGGCTCCAGGAAGCGGTCTCGGCGCGCTCCTTCCTGATCGGCCTCGGCAAGGCGCCGGTGTTCGCATTGATAATCGCGCTGATCGGCTGCTTCCAGGGCTTCCGGGTCGAGGGCAGCGCGGCCAGCGTCGGGCGGCACACGACCATCTCCGTGGTGCAGTCGATCTTTCTGGTGATCGTCGCCGATGCGCAGTTCTCGGTGGTGTTCAGCTGGCTGGGCATCTGATCCCGGCGGAATCCGTTTCGGCCACGGACACGCAGGGAGGCTGAAATGAATTTTCGAGATAAAGGACTTCATTCGCCACGGAATCCACGGAACAACACGGAAAAAGCGTGTTGTAAAAACCCGAAAACCCGCTCGTGGAGGGGTGATGCTGGGTTTATCCAATGAATGCTTTCCGTGTTGTTCCGTGGGTTCCGTGGCTGAAATGGCTTTTTCAATGAAGAAACTTTTTGTGGATTTCGTGGGGTTCGTGGCAATAGGGGCTTTGTCCGTATCGTTCCACGGGCTCCCGTGGCGGAGGCGGTTTTTCGGGCTGATGGGGGCACGTCCGGTATGACGGCAAACGACGAGACGGTGATCGAGTTGCGCGGCGTGTGCACGCGTTTCGGCAGCTTCAGCGTGCACGAAGGACTCGATCTGGACGTCCGCCGCGGCGAGGTGCTGGCCATCGTCGGCGGCAGCGGCAGCGGCAAGACCACGCTGCTGCACGAGATGATCATGCTGCGCCGCCCGAGCGCGGGCTCGATCCGGCTGTTCGGCGAGGACGTCGTCGACGCATCCCCGGCCGTGCAGGCGCGGCTGCGCCGGCGCTTCGGCGTGCTGTTCCAGCACGGTGCCCTGTTCAGCGGGCTCACGGTGCAGCAGAACGTCGGCGTGCCGCTGCACGAACACACCGATCTGGACGCGGCCCTTATAGACGAGATCGCGCTGCTCAAGATCCAGCAGGCCGGCCTGCCCGTGGACGCGGCACTGAAATATCCCAGCGAACTCAGCGGCGGCATGATCAAGCGCGCGGCCCTGGCGCGCGCCATGGCGCTGGACCCGCAGCTGCTGTTCCTCGACGAACCGACCTCCGGGCTCGACCCGGCGAGCGCATCGGCCTTTGACGAACTGGTGCTGCGGCTGAAACAATGGCTGGGCTTGACGGTGGTGATGGTCACCCACGATCTGGATTCGCTGTGGCGGGTCGCCGATCGCGTCGCCGTCCTGGGCGACCGGCGCGTGGTCGCCGTGGCGCCGATGGCGGAACTGGCGCGCGTCGGGCATCCCGCGGTGCGGGTCTATTTCGAGGGGCCGCGCGCCCGCGCCGCGCAGCCGCACTGAGGCCGCACGAGAACGAGCCACATGGAATCGAAGCCGCATTACGTCATCGTCGGGATCTTCGCCCTGCTGCTGGGCACGGCGACGGTCGGGCTGAGCCTGTGGCTGGCGTTCGGTGATCTGGCGCTCGAGTACCGCACCTACCGCATCTACACCAACGAATCCGTCGCCGGCCTGTACGTCGATTCGCTGGTGAAGTACCGCGGCGTCGAGGTCGGCCGGGTGCGTGCGCTGGAACTGGATCCGGACAATCCCGAGCAGGTGCGCATCACCGTCGACATCGCCGAAAATGTGCGCATCAAGGAAGACACCGTCGCCAAACTGGCCGTGCAGGGCGTGACCGGCATCGCCTCGGTGGAGCTGTCGGGCGGCACGGCCGGGGCGCCGGATCTCGAGGCCACGCCCGGCGAACCCTATCCGGTCATCCAGGCGGTGCCGTCGCTGTTCACGCGCATGGACGCCGCCGTGTCCGAGCTGATCGGCAATCTCAACACCGCGGCCGCCGACCTGCACACCCTGCTCAACCCCGAGGTGCGTGGTCACCTCGCGAACACGCTCAAGCACATCGACGAACTCAGCGAGACGCTGGCCGGACAGCGCGAGGCCATGGCCGGCGGCATCGAGGCATTCTCGCGCTTCGCGGACAATGCCGCCGACGCCAGCGAGCAGATGCCGGCCCTGGTGGCGCGCGTCGACGCCGCGGTGACAGCGCTGGAGACCATGGCCGACGACATCGCCGCGACCACCCGCGAGGTGCGGGAGCAGGTGCGCGCGGGCGGCGATCGATTGGAGACGCTGGGCAATCGCACCCTGCCGGAAGCGGAGCTGCTGCTCGGCGAGATCCGCCGGCTCACGGCGAGCTTCCAGCGTCTCAGCGACCGCCTGGAGGAGGATCCGCGGGCGCTGTTGTACGGCCCGCAACTGACGGCCCCCGGGCCGGGCGAGTAGGCGAGGATATCGATGATGCACAGACGCGGTCTGTCGTTCGCGGTGCTGCTGGCAGCAGTCTGGCTGGCGGGCTGTTCCGTCCTGCCCAAGCCGGAGCCGCAGTCCTTCGAGCGCTATGTCCTGGAGCCGCGGATCGCACCGGCGGCGGCGCGGACCGCGGGCGACGGGCCGGTGCTGCTGGTCGCCGTGCCGCAGGCGCGGTCGGATCTCGACACGCCGCGCATGGCCTATCGCCGGCAGGATTTCGATATCCGCTATTTCGCCCGCAGCCGCTGGGCGGACACGCCGCCGCAGCTGCTGCTGACCGGGCTGGCCACGGCGCTGGAGCAGAGCGGCCGCTTCGCGGCCGTGCTGCGCGCGGGGTCGCCGGCCGCACCGGATCTGCGCCTGGACACCGAGCTGCTGGATTTCAGCCAGGACTTCCGCGTCCGGCCCAGCGAGTTCAGCCTGCGGCTGCGGGTGCAGCTGGTCGACCTTTCCAGCCGGCGCGTCGTCGCCAGCCGTACCTTCGAGGCGCGCCGCGCCGCGCCGGAGGAATCGCCCTACGGCGGCGTGCAGGCGGCCAACGCCGCCTGGCAGGCGCTGCTGCCGGAGGTGGTCGATTACTGCATCGCCAGGCTGTCCGCGCCCGGGCCGCGCTGAGCCCGCCATGCTGAACGACGTGCGCATCGTGCTGGTGCAGACCAGCCATCCCGGCAACATCGGCGCCGCCGCGCGCGCCATGAAGAACATGTGCCTGGAGCAACTGAGGCTGGTCCGGCCGGCCCGCTTCCCGAGCGCCGAGGCGACTGCGCGCGCATCGGGGGCGGACGATCTGCTGGCGCGGGCCGTCTGCTGCGACACCCTGGAGGAGGCGGTCGCCGACTGCGGCTTCGTGGTCGGCGCGAGCGCGCGGCTGCGCAGCCTGCCCTGGCCGGAATTCGATCCGCGCGCCTGCGCCGAGCGGGTGCTCGCCGAGAGTGCGCGGGCGCCGGTCGCCCTGGTGTTCGGGCGCGAGCAGTCGGGGCTCACCAATGAGGAGCTGGAACGCTGCCACGCCCTGGTGCACATCCCGTCCAACCCGGACTATGCCTCGCTCAACCTCGCCCAGGCGGTGCAGGTGCTGACCTACGAGCTGCACATGGCCAGCCTGGCCGGCGCCTGGCAGGGCTCGCCGCCCGAATTTCCCGTGTGCACGGCCGCCGACATGGAGCGCTTCTTCGCCCATCTGGAACAGACGGTCATCGACCTGGAGTTCCTGGATCCGCAGCGGCCGGGCCAGCTCATGCGGCGGCTGCGGCGGCTGTTCCAGCGCGCACAGCCCGACACCAACGAGATGAACATCCTGCGCGGCATCCTCGGTGCGGCCCAGGCCAAGGCCCGCGCGGCCCGTGGGGCGCGATAGCGCAGCGTATTGCGCCGGATGTCTTGGCGCAGCGGGGGACAGACTTGAGTCTGTCCCCCGTCATGCAATACGCCGCGCTTATTGCCCTACGGGCTCGTTGGCAGAAAGGGCTCCGGCGGTCCCGTTCGTCGCTCCGCCTCCGGCTGTCGCAAGTCGGCTTCACGGCCTGGCCCGGCCGGCAGCCTCGCGCCATAGCCAGTTCTGTCATCCCACACAAGGATACATCCGGTGCATCATGCAGCTTGACGCGGATAAGGGTATCAACGGGCCGGCCCTTGCTCGCCGCGCCTGCCGCCGACCTGTCGCCCCCGGAACGAAGCCGTTACAATAGCCGAGCCCCGCAGTCGGTTTACGCCGCGAGCCGGCGGGGCGAGAAGCCCGCGCTGCCATCGGTGATCCGCCCTCTATGACATCCGTGTTCGACCGCCTCCGGGAAGACGTGCGCTGCGTGTTCGATCGCGACCCGGCGGCGCGCAACACCTTCGAGGTGCTGACCACCTATCCCGGGCTGCATGCCGTGCTCATGCACCGCCTGAACCACAGGCTGTGGACGCTGGGTCTCAAATGGCTGGCGCGCTTCGGCTCCATGCTGATGCGCTGGTTCACCGGCATCGAGATCCACCCCGGCGCGCGGATCGGCCGGCGCTTCTTCATAGACCACGGCATGGGCGTGGTCATCGGCGAGACCGCCGAGATCGGCGACGACTGCACGCTCTACCACGGCGTCACCCTGGGCGGCACCAGCTGGCAGAAGGGCAAACGCCATCCCACGCTGGGCAACGACGTCGTCATCGGCGCCGGGGCGAAGGTGCTGGGGCCCGTCACCATCGGCGCCGGCGTGCGCATCGGGTCGAATGCGGTAGTCCTCAAGGACGTCGAGTCCGGCGCGACGGTGGTGGGCGTGCCGGGCCGGGTGGTGACCCGCCGCGAGCCCCAGGACGATCGCCGTGCCGCCATCGCCCGCAAGATGGGATTCGATGCCTACGGCACCACCAAGGACATGCCGGACCCGGTGGCGACCGCCATCAACTGCATGCTCGACCACATGCACGTCATGGACCAGAAACTGGAGGAGATGTGCAAGGGGCTCAAGACCCTGGGCGCGGAGCTCGGCGAGCTGAACCTGCCGGACCTCGGACCCTGCGAGATCAAGAGCACGGGCGGCTCCGCCGAACAGTGCGAGCTGCCGACGGGCGGCGAGATCAAGGACAAGGACGAAGGGAATTCTTGACTGATTTACTAAGGTATGGCACCTTAGCGGGCGTTCCCACGATGGGCGGCCCGAAATCGGGCTGCCAAGTTTAGCAGACCGATCAATGAAACTCACGACCAAAGGGCGCTACGCCGTCACGGCCATGCTGGATCTGGCGTTCCATTGCGGCGCCGGGCCGGTCAAGCTGGCGGAGATTTCGGAGCGGCAGGGCATATCCCTGTCGTACCTGGAGCAGCTGTTCACGCGGCTGCGCAAGGAAGGGCTGGTGGCCAGCACCCGCGGACCGGGCGGCGGCTATTCGCTGGGCCGACCCTCCGACCAGATCGCCGTCGCCGACGTCATCGAGGCGGTGGACGAGAACGTCGACACCACGCGCTGCGGCGGCCTGTCGAACTGTCACAACGACGAGCGTTGCCTCACGCACGAACTGTGGACCGAACTCAGCGACCAGATCCGCGGATTCCTCAGCCGGATCACCCTGCGGGATCTGATGGCGCGTGGCGGGGTGCGGGAGGTGGCTGATCGCCAGGACCGGGCCGCGGGCAGGCATGAACACGACGTAGTGGAAGTACCGGTACCGTTCACCCCGGCGCGGGTGTAGCGGCTGGTCATACCGAGTCGGCCGACGAAGGCTTGGGCCGGCTTGCAATGCAACGACCCTGCATACCGACGGGCCTTTCCGCGGCAGCGGCGGCCTGCGGCCCCGGCCAGGGGTCCGCATGGCGGATGCGGGCAGAAACGATGGGACGAGATGCGACCATGACGGTAAAGACGCCGATCTATTTCGACTACAGTGCGACGACACCGGTGGACGAGCGCGTGGCCGAGGCCATGTGCGCCTGCCTGACGCGCGAAGGGCTGTTCGGCAATCCGGCCTCGCGCAGCCATCCGTTCGGCTGGGACGCGGAGGCCGCCGTGGAGCGCGCCCGCGAGCAGGTGGCCTCCCTGGTCGGCGCGGACCCCAAGGAGATCGTGTTCACCTCCGGCGCGACCGAATCGAACAACCTGGCCATCAAGGGCGCGGCGCACTTCTATCAGAAGAAGGGCAAGCACCTGGTGACGGTCAAGACCGAGCACAAGGCCGTACTGGACACCTGCCGGCAGCTGGAGCGCGAAGGCTTCGAAGTCACCTACCTGGAGCCGCAGCCGAACGGTCTGCTGGATCTCGACAAGTTCGCCGCGGCCCTGCGCGAGGATACCCTGCTGGCCTCGGTGATGCACGTCAACAACGAGATCGGCGTGATCCAGGACATCCGGAAGATCGGCGAGATCTGTCGTGCCAGGGGCGTGCTGCTGCACGTCGACGCCGCGCAGAGCGCCGGCAAGGTGCCGATCGATCTGGCCAGCCTGCCCGTCGACCTGATGAGCTTCTCGGCGCACAAGATCTACGGACCGAAGGGTATCGGCGCCCTGTACGTGCGCCGCAAGCCGCGCGTGCGGCTCGAAGCGCAGATGCATGGCGGCGGCCACGAGCGCGGTCTGCGCTCCGGCACCCTGGCGACCCATCAGATCGTCGGCATGGGCGAGGCCTTCCGCATCGCCAGGGAGGAGATGGCCGAGGAGAACAAGCGCATCCTCGCCCTGCGCGAGCGTCTGTGGAACGGCCTCAAGGACATGGACGAGGTCTACATCAACGGCGATCTGACCCAGCGCGTCGCGGGCAACCTGAACGTCAGCTTCAATTTCGTCGAGGGCGAGAGCCTGATCATGGCGCTCAAGGACATCGCGGTGTCGTCCGGCTCCGCCTGCACCAGCGCCTCGCTGGAGCCGAGCTACGTCCTGCGCGCCCTGGGGCGCAACGACGAGCTGGCGCACAGCTCGATCCGCTTCACCCTCGGCCGCTACACGACCGCCGAAGAGGTCGATTACACCATCGCCCTGGTGAAGGAAAAGGTGGCGAAACTGCGCGAACTCTCGCCACTGTGGGAGATGTATCAGGAAGGCATCGACCTGAACACGGTGCAGTGGGCGGCGCATTGAATTCAGGTTCTAGGCGCTAGGTGCTAGGGCTGAGGAAAACACAGAAACCCTTCAACCCCTAGTACCTAGAGCCTCGACCCTAGGACCTGACAACACAGGTAGAGCGAAGAGGATAGATCATGGCCTACAGCGACAAGGTACTGGACCACTACGAGAACCCGCGCAACGTGGGGAGTCTGGACAAGAACGACGCCAGCGTCGGCACCGGCATGGTCGGCGCGCCGGCCTGCGGCGACGTCATGAAGCTGCAGATCAAGGTGAACGAGCAGGGCGTGATCGAAGACGCCAAGTTCAAGACCTACGGCTGCGGCAGCGCCATCGCCTCCAGCAGTCTGCTGACCGAATGGGTCAAGGGCAAGACCCTGGACGAGGCGAGCCAGATCAAGAACACCCAGATCGCCGAGGAGCTGGCACTGCCGCCGGTGAAGATCCACTGTTCGGTGCTGGCCGAGGACGCCATCAAGGCGGCCATCTCGGATTACCAGAGCAAGCAGACGGGCGGACAGAAGAGCAGGACGGCCTGAGGCGGGGTAGCAAGCATGGCGATCACATTGACCGCAGCCGCCGCCGAGCGCGTGCAGAAGTTCCTGGCCAATCGCGGCAAGGGCGTCGGCCTGCGCCTGGGCGTGAAGACCACGGGCTGCTCCGGCATGGCCTATGTGCTGGAGTTCGTCGACGCCGTCGAGCCGGACGATCAGGTATTCGAGAGTCACGGCGTCAAGGTCGTCATCAATCCCAAGAGCCTGGTCTACCTGGACGGCACAGAGCTCGACTACGGCAAGGAAGGTCTCAACGAAGGCTTCAAGTTCAACAATCCGAACGTGAAGGACACCTGCGGCTGCGGCGAGAGCTTCAACGTCTGAGCGCGCCCGTCCCGGCGAGCGGCACCCACCTATCCGATCCGTGGATCTCAAGCAGAACTACTTCGAACTGTTCGGCCTCGCGCCGGATTTCGGCCTCGACCGCGCGGCGCTCGATGCCCGTTATCGCGATCTGCAACGGCTGGTGCACCCGGACCGCTTCGCCGGCGCGGGCGATCAGGAGCGCCGCATCGCCATGCAGCAGGCGACGCGGATCAACGAAGGCTACCGGGTGCTCAAGGACGCCCTGGCGCGCGGGCGCTACCTGCTCGAGCTGCGCGGCCACCGTTTCGACGACGAGCGCAGCACTCATCAGGATCCCGCGTTCCTGATGGAGCAGATCGAGCTGCGCGAAGAGCTGGAGGGTGTGCGCGGGAGTGCGGACCCGTTCGGCGCGCTGGGGGTCATTCTGGACCGCATCACACGACGCCTGGAGGAGCTCGAGCTGGAGCTCGGCGCCGCGCTCGCGCAGTCCGAGGGCATCCCCGAGTCGGCGCTGACCGCCATTCAGCGCATGCAGTTCTTCCGCAGGCTCGCCCACGAGGCCGAGGAGCTGGAGGCGGGTCTGGAAGACGAGGACAGTGTTTGAGTCGCTTCTGTCAACCACAAAGGACACGAAGGGCACAAAGTAACTGCCACAAAGGGAATCTGCATCGTCCGTCATACCGGTCTGCGCCGATATGACAGACCGGTCGGATACCCCCGGGAATCTTTCCCTTCGTGTCCTTTGTGTCCTTAGTGGTTAAAATCGCTCGCTATGGCATTACTGCAGATATCCGAACCCGGTCAGTCCACTGCGCCGCACCAGCACCGGCTGGCGGTCGGCATCGATCTGGGCACCACCAATTCCCTGGTCGCGACCGTGCGCAGCGGCCTGGCGGACACCTTGCCCGACGATGACGGGCGGCACCTGCTGCCGTCGGTCGTGCGCTACCTCCCGGACGGCGGCCGCGTGGTCGGCTTCGAGGCCAAGGCCGCGGCGGCCCAGGATCCGCTGAACACCATCGCATCGGTGAAGCGTCTGATGGGCCGCGGCGTCGAGGACATCAAGACCCTGGGTACGCAGCTGCCCTATGTCTTCGTGCCCGGCGTCTCCGGCATGCCGCGCATCCGCACCGCCGGCGGCGACGTCAGCCCGGTGGAGGTGTCCGCGGAGATCCTCAGGGTTCTGCGCGACCGCGCCGAGGCGTCGCTGGGCGGCGAACTCGCGGGTGCCGTCATCACCGTGCCGGCCTATTTCGACGATGCCCAGCGCCAGGCCACCAAGGACGCCGCCACGCTCGCCGGTCTGAACGTGCTGCGCCTGCTGAACGAGCCCACCGCGGCGGCGGTCGCCTACGGTCTGGACCGCAGCAACGACGGCGTGATCGCCGTCTACGACCTCGGCGGCGGCACCTTCGACGTGTCCATCCTGCGCCTGAACAAGGGCGTGTTCGAGGTCCTGGCCACGGTCGGCGACACGGCGCTCGGCGGCGATGACATGGACCGCGCCATCGCCGCCTGGATCATGCGGCAGGCCGGCATTGCCGACGATGCCGATCACAAGCAGATGCGCCGGCTGCTGCGCGACGCCTGCGCCGCCAAGGAGGCGCTGACCGACGCCGACCGCGTCGCCCTGCACGTCGAGCTGGCGGACGGCAGCCACTGGGACGGCGAGCTGACCCGGGCACAGCTGAACGAACTCGTCGACCCTCTGATCTCCCAGACGCTCAGCCCCTGCCGCCGCGCGCTGCGCGACGCCGGCATCAAGGCCGGCGACATCGCCGAGGTGGTGATGGTCGGCGGCTCCACCCGCGTGCCGCGGGTGCGCGAGCGCGTCGGCGAGTTCTTCGGGCGCGCGCCGCGCGTCGACATTGACCCCGACAAAGTGGTCGCCATCGGTGCCGCCACCCAGGCCGACATTCTCGCCGGCAACAAGCCGGACGACGAGATGCTGCTGCTGGACGTGATCCCGCTGTCGCTGGGCATCGAGACCATGGGCGGTCTGGTGGAGAAGATCATTCCGCGCAACACCACCATCCCGGTGGCGCGCGCCCAGGAGTTCACCACCTTCAAGGACGGCCAGACCGCCATGGCCCTGCACGTGCTGCAGGGCGAGCGCGAACTGGTGAGCGACTGCCGCTCGCTGGCGCGCTTCGAGCTGCGCGGCATCCCCCCCATGGTGGCGGGCGCGGCGCGCATCCGCGTGAGCTTCCAGGTCGATGCCGACGGGCTGCTGAGCGTGACGGCGCGCGAGGAGACCAGCGGGGTGGCGGCGAGCATCGCGGTCAAGCCGTCCTATGGCCTGGCGGACAGCGAGATCGAGACCATGCTGCGCGACTCCATGACCCATGCGCGCGACGACATGGAGGCGCGCAAGCTGCGCGAACAGCAGGTCGAGGCCGACCGCGTCATCGAGGCGCTGAACGCCGCCCTGACGGCCGACGGCGAGCAGTTCCTCGACGCCGCCGAGCGCGCGCGCATCGATGCCGCCGCCGCCGAACTCGACCGCCTGCGCCGCGGTCGGGACCCGCGCGCCATCAAGCAGGCCATCGAGGCGGTCGAGCAGGCCAGTGCCGACTACGTCGCCCGGCGCATGGACGCCAACATCCGCAAGGCCATGGCCGGCCACGCGGTGGACGATTTCAAATGATCGTATGCATAGCCACGAAACCCACGAAATCCACGAAAGTATATGAAGTGGAAATCAGGAGGGGGCGGCCCATCCCGAAACCTTTTAGTGGGTTTCGTGGATTTCGTGGCCATTGACGATTTTTTAAGCGGACCTGAGTAAGAGCGAGCAATGCCCCAGATCATTTTCCTGCCCCACGAAGAAATCTGCCCGGACGGGGCGGTCATCCAGGTCGAGCCCGGCGTCACCGTGTGCGACGCGGCGCTCGCCAACGGCATCGAGATCGAGCACGCCTGCGAGAAGTCCTGCGCCTGCACGACCTGCCATGTCTACATCCGCGAGGGCGCCGAGTCCCTGAATGTCGCGGAGGAGGCCGAGGAGGACCTGCTCGACAAGGCCTGGGGGCTGGACCCGGACTCGCGTTTGAGCTGCCAGACCGTGGTCGGCGACACCGACCTGGTCGTGGAGATCCCGAAATACACGATCAACATGGTCAGCGAATCGGGGCCGAGGTCTTAGGGCCGCACCCCCCCGGTCTCCGATCTCATTCCTAGAACCTAGAACCTAGAACCTAGGACCTGCCGTTATGAAATGGACCGACACCCTCGACATCGCCATCGCCCTGGACGAGGCGTACCCGGACGTGGATCCGCAGCGGATCAATTTCGTGGACCTGCGCAACTGGGTCCTGGCCCTCGAAGGCTTCGACGACGATCCTGGCCGCAGCGGCGAGAAGATCCTCGAGGCCATCCAGATGGCCTGGATCGAGGAACGGGAGTAGGTTGACGGCCGGTAATCGTGTTCTTGAGGTCATGACGGTGGCGCAGGGCTGTCGGCGGGACATCTACCTGCCGCCTCCACTCTGCGCGAGCCGGCTTCAGGTAGAGGTCCCGCCGACAGCCTGCTAAACCTCGATAGGTTCACCGCATGCGTGCGTTACACAGCCCCGGCGGTGCCGTCCGTCGCGCAGCCGGCTCGCGCAGAGTGGAGGCGGAGCGACGGACGGCACCGCCGGGGACCGTCAGCTAGTCAACCCCGGCCTGACCGCGCAGCCGGCTCGCGCAGAGTGGAGGCGGTGCGGCGAATGGCGCCCGGGGCTCGCCGACCGGTCAACCCCGTCCGGATGGCCCCGCCAATTGCCCGGAAATCCCGCCGGCGGTACACTAGGCCACTCGAAATTCATCGCTAAACCCGCGGCATCTCGCGGGTTTATGTTATCTTGTCGTGCAATTCCACGGAGTGCCCCCGAAGATGGCTGTAGAACGCACCCTTTCCATCATCAAGCCCGACGCCGTCGCGAAGAACGTCATCGGCGAGATCTACAGCCGTTTCGAGAAGGGCGGCCTGCGGATCGTCGCCGCGAAGATGATGCACCTGAGCGCGGAGCAGGCCGGTGCCTTCTACGCCGTCCACAAGGAGCGCCCGTTCTACGGAGAGCTGGTGAGCTTCATGACCTCCGGCCCGGTGATGGTGCAGGTGCTGGAGGGGGATAACGCGATCGCGAAGAACCGCGAGATCATGGGCGCGACCAACCCGAAGGACGCCGCGCCGGGCACCATCCGCGCCGACTTCGCCAAGACCGTCGACGAGAACGCCGTGCACGGCTCCGACGGCCCCGACACCGCCAAGGTCGAGATCGCGTTCTTCTTCAAAGACGACGAACTCTGCCCACGCACGCGGTGAATGATGAAGGCCACGAAATCCACGAAACCCACGAAAGCTTCCGAGGGACTGAATTTTGCCTCTTGTCATTTTCGTGGGTTTCGTGGATTTCGTGGCTGAATGGATTTTAACAGGCTTTTCACCGAGATGACCGACATCGCCAGGACCAATCTGCTGGACTTCGATCGCCAGGGGCTGGAGAACTTCTTCGCCGACCTGGGCGAGAAGCCGTTCCGTGCGCGGCAGATCCTGCAGTGGGTGTATCAGCGCAATGTCGACGACTTCGCGGAGATGAGCGATCTCAGCAAGGCCCTGCGCGCGCGCCTGGGCGAGGTCGCCGAGATCCGCCTGCCCGCGGTCGCGCTGGACCAGAGGTCCGACGACGGCTCGCGCAAATGGCTGCTGCAGCTGGCCGACGGCAACTGCATCGAGGCGGTCTACATTCCGGAGCGCGACCGCGCCACACTGTGCGTGTCCTCGCAGGTCGGCTGCGGCCTGAACTGCAGCTTCTGTTCGACGGCGCAGCAGGGCTTCAACCGCAACCTGACCACCGCCGAGATCATCGGCCAGGTGCTGGTCGCCAGCCGGCTGCTCGCCGCCGACGGCATCAGCTGCAACGAGAACGGGCGCGCCATCAGCAACGTGGTGATGATGGGCATGGGCGAGCCGCTGCTGAACTTCGACAACGTCGTGCCGGCCATGCGGCTGATGCTCGACGATCTGGCCTTCGGCCTGTCCAAGCGCCGCGTGACGCTCAGCACCTCCGGCGTCGTCCCGGAACTCGACCGGTTGCGCGAGGCCTGCGATGTGGCGCTGGCGGTGTCGCTGCACGCGACCGACGACGCGCTGCGCGACGAACTGGTGCCGATCAATCGCAAGTATCCGATCAGGGAACTGATGGCGGCCTGCCGGCGCTACGTCGAGGACGGCTCGCGCCGCCGCGTGACCTTCGAATACGTCATGCTCGACGGCGTCAACGACAGCGACGAACACGCGCGCGCGCTGGTGAAGCTGCTGCGCGGCGTGCCGGCCAAGGTCAATCTGATCCCCTTCAACCCGTTCCCGGGCACGCGCTACCAGCGCAGCCCGGCGGAGCGCATCGCGCGCTTCCAGCAGATCATCGTCGACGCCGGTCTCGTGACCATCACCCGCAGGACGCGCGGCGACGACATCGACGCCGCCTGCGGCCAGCTGGCCGGGCAGTTCCAGGACCGCACGCGGCGGCGGCTGCGCGCCATCGGTGTGGACACACAACAGCTACGACAGGATGCGGTTTCATGAGACAGCTCGGAATGGTGGCCGTCCTGGCGGCGGCGTTGACGGGTACCGCCTGCACTCAGAACACGAAGGATTATCCGCCCGGCCAGAGCCCGGCCGAGATCAATGTCGAACTGGGCCTGCACTACATGCGCGAGGGGGAGAAGAACGCCGCCATGGAGAAGTTCCAGAAGGCGCTCGAACAGGATCCGGGCCTGTCGGCGGCGCACAGCGGCATCGCCGTGCTCTACGAGAGCCTGGGCGAGACCGCCAAGGCGGATCAGCATTTCCGCCGAGCGGTGAGTCTCAACCCGAAGGATTCGCGCGCGCAGAACAACTACGGTGCCTTCCTGTGCAGGAACGACCGCTGGCCGGAGGCCGAAAAGCATTTCCTCATGGCGGCCGACGACCCGCTGTACGATGCCCCGCACATGGCCCTCACCAATGCCGGCATCTGCGCCTACGGTGCCAAGGACGTCGCCAAGGCCGAGCGGTACTGGCGGCGGGCGCTGGAACTGAATCCGCGCTATCCGGCCGCCCTGCTGCAGATGGCGCGCCTGGGTGTCGAGCAGAAGCAGTACCTGAGCGCGCGTGCCTATCTGCAGCGCCTGCACGAGGTGGCGCGGCCGAGCGCCGAGAGCCTGTGGCTGGGCATCCAGACCGAACGCGCCCTCGGCGACCGCAATGCGGAGGCCAGCTACAGCATGTTGCTGAAGAACAATTTCCCGCAATCCCCCCAGGCCAGGCAGCTCCAGGGCAAGGCGGCCGATGAGTGATACGCCGGTCACCGATGCGGCCGTCGCCGAGACGCCAGGCAGCGGCACGGCTTCCGCGGGTGTCGGCCACCTGCTGCGCGCGGCCCGCGAGGCAAAGGGCCTTTCCACCGGCGCGATCGCCACGCAGCTGAACCTGGACGTGCGCACCGTCGAGGCGCTGGAGCGGGACGATCACGACCGGCTGCCCGCGCCGATCTTCGTGCGCGGCTACCTGCGCAACTACGCGCGCCTCGTCGAGCTTCCCGAGGAGCAGCTACTCGGCGCCTATCAGGTCCGGGCACCGGCCGAGCCGGAACCGCGCCGCGTCGGCCTCCCGCGCCGGCAGCGCAGTTTCCGTGCGCCGCGTATCCCCTGGGCGGGCCTGTTCACGCTGTTGCTGCTGGGCGCGCTGGGCGTGCTCGCCTGGGAATTCGGGCCGACCCTCGTGGCGCGCTTCAGCGGCGAGACGGCGCCGGCCGACGCGCCGGCGGCACTGGCCCTGCCTGCGCCCGACGGCGGATCGGCCGGCGTCGACGAGCGGGCGCCGGCGACGGGCACGGGCATGCTGGAACTGCCGCTTCCCCAGGCACCCGATGCGCCCGCGGACATCGGCGAGGCCATCCCCCTCGACGAAGTCGAGCCGGTGCTGCCGCCGGAGGCCGAGATGGAACCCGGCGCGGGGTCCCCGGCCGACGCCGCGCCCGAAGCCGCTGCGCCGGCGCTCGCGACTCCAGAGATTGCGGAACCGCCGGCTGCCGAAATGCCGGCCGTCGAACCGGTGGTGCCGGACCAGGTGCGGCTGGAGCTGCGCTTCAGCGACGACAGCTGGGTGGAGATCAGCGCCGCCGACGGCGGGCGCCTGCTGTACGGCCTGATGCGCAAGGACGAGCAGCGCAGCGTCGCGGGCCGGGCGCCGCTGCGGGTGCTGCTGGGCAATGCCGGAGCGGTCGAGCTGAAGGTCGACGGCGCACCTTTCGATCTGGCGCCCCACATGCGCGGCGCGGTCGCCCGCTTCCGGCTGGATGCGGGGCGTTGACACCCGCCGCAGCGCCCGTCGCCGGGTTTCATCGGGAGACCGATTCGGTGCCTGGCTGAACGGGGACAGACTTGAGTCTAATCGGGGACAGACTTAAGTCTGTCCCCTTACGAATGAATAACGTCCCACAACGAACACGACCATGTCGCAACCAACCAAGACGTTGCAGGCCATCCGCGGGATGAACGACATCCTGCCGGACGAGACCGGCGCGTGGCAGCAGATCGAGGCCCGCTTCCGCGAGCTGCTCGGCGCCTACGGCTACAGCGAGATCCGCATGCCGGTCGTCGAGAAGACCGAGCTGTTCAAGCGCTCCATCGGCGAGGTCACCGACATCGTCGAGAAGGAGATGTACACCTTCGAAGACCGCAACGGCGACAGCCTGACGCTGCGCCCCGAAGGCACCGCCAGCTGTGTGCGCGCCTGCATCGAGCATGGCCTGCTGCACAATCAGGTGCAGCGGCTGTGGTACATGGGGCCGATGTTCCGGCACGAGCGGCCGCAGAAGGGCCGCTACCGCCAGTTCCACCAGGTCGGCGTCGAGGCCTTCGGGATGGAGGGCCCGGATATCGACGCGGAGCTGATTCTCATGACGGCACGCCTGTGGCGTGTGCTGGGGCTCACCGATGTCTCGCTGGAGATCAATTCGCTGGGCACGGCGGCGGCGCGCGCCGCCTACCGGGATGTCCTGGTCGAGTACCTGGGCGCCCACCGTGAGCAGCTCGACGAGGACAGCCAGCGGCGCCTGCATTCCAATCCGCTGCGCATCCTCGACAGCAAGAATCCCGCGATGCAGGGGTTGATCGAGGCCGCGCCCCGGCTCGCCGACCATCTGGACGCTGAATCGCGGGCGCATTTCGCGGCGCTGCGCGCCACGCTCGATGCCGCCGGCGTCGCCTACCGCATCAATCCGCGGCTGGTGCGCGGCCTGGACTACTACAGTCGCACGGTGTTCGAGTGGGTCACCGACCGCCTCGGCGCACAGGGCACCGTCTGCGCCGGCGGGCGCTACGACGGCCTGGTCGAATACCTCGGCGGCCGGCCCACGCCCGCGGTCGGCTTCGCACTGGGCATGGAGCGCCTGGTGGCGCTGCTCGCCGAGCTCGGCGTGCGGCCGGCGGCCCCGGCGGCACACGCCTATCTGGTGCTGGTGGGCGAGACCGCCCAGCGCCAGGGCCCGGTACTGGCCGAACGCCTGCGCGATGCTGTGCCCGGCCTGCGCCTGCAGGTAAACTGTGGCGGCGGCAGCTTCAAGAGCCAGTTCAAGCGCGCCGACCGCAGCGGCGCCGCCTGGGCCCTGATCGTCGGCGAGGACGAGGCGCTGGCCGGCCGCATCGGCATCAAGCCGCTGCGCGGCGAAGCGGCGCAGGAGACGCTCAGCGAGGCGGACGCGATCGCGCGGCTGGGCGGGTGGGTGAGGAGTGAGGAGTGAGGAGTGTGTTGTAAAGGGGACAGACTTAAGTCTGTCCCCTTTACAACAGCTTGTTTCCGTGTTGTTCCGTGGCAAAGATTTATACTCCTCACTCCTCACTCCTCACCACCAACAGCATGAATCTGAATTACGGAGTCTAATTAGTGGACGTCTATAGAACCGACGAAGAACAAGGCGAGGCCCTCAAGAGCTGGCTGCGCGAGAACGGCCTGTCGCTGGTCACGGGCGTGCTGCTCGGTCTGGCCGCGCTGTTCGGCATCAAGGCCTGGACCGAATACGGCGACCGGCGCGCGGAGGGGGCGTCGCATCTGTACACGCAGCTGGTCGCCGCCATCGGCGCCGGCCAGTCGGAAGACGCTGCCCGCGCCTACGACGAGATGATCAAGGAGTTCTCGGGTTCGGAGTACGCCGTCCTCGCCGCCCTGCAGATGGCCAAGGTGCACATCGAGAAGGACGACCTCGCCGGCGCCCGCGGCCAGCTGCAGTGGGCCTACGAGCACGCCGGGGACGAGGGCATCAAGCACAGCGCGCGGCTGCGCTTGGCGCGGGTGCTGCTCGGCGGCGGCGATGCCGATGCGGCGGAGCAGCTGATCGCGGGCGTCGATGCGCCGAGCTACACGGCGCTGTACGAGGAGCTGCGCGGGGACATCGCGCGGGCGCGGGGCGACCTGGAGGCGGCCCATGCCGCCTACGAGCGCGCCCTCGCGGCCATGCCGGAGCAGCTGCCCGGGCGCGCGCTCATCGAGGCCAAGCGCGACGATGCGGTGCGCGCGCCCGACGCCGGGTCCACGTCATGAGGCGCCTGCTGCCCGGTGTGATGCTGGCGCTGGCCGTCGGCGGGATGAACGGCTGCGCCTGGCTGCGCGGCAAGGACAACGTGGAGCCGCCCGCCGAGCTGGCCGACTTCGAGGTCAGCGTCCGGCTGGAGTCGCTGTGGGAGCGCGACATGGGCGCCGGCATCGACGAGCAGTTCCTGCGGCTGCGTCCGGCGGTGGACGGCGGCCGGGTGTTCGCCGCCGACCGCAAGGGCGAGGTGAGCGCCGTCGACGCGGCCACCGGCAAGATCATCTGGGAGACGAAGACCGGCATCGCCGTGTCCAGCGGCGTGGGCGTCGGCGACGGGCTCGTGCTGGTCGGCAGCAGCGAGGCCGAACTGGTCGCCCTGGACTGGAACGACGGCCATGAGGTGTGGCGCGCGACGCTCACCAGCGAGATCCTGTCCGCGCCGGCCGCCGGCAACGGCAAGGTGGTGGTGCAGACCGTCGACGGCAAGCTGACCGGGCTGAATGTGGCCGACGGCACGCGCGCCTGGGTGCTCGACCGCAGCGTGCCGGTGCTGTCGCTGCGCGGCACCAGCACTCCGCGGCTGGTCCAGGGCGCCGTGGTCGCCGCCTTCGACGACGGCAAGCTGGCGGTGCTGGACCCGGAGCGCGGCCTGCCGGCCTGGGAGACCAGCATCGCCGTCGCCCGCGGCCGTTCGGAGCTGGAGCGCATGGTCGACATCGATGCGCCGCCGCAGATCTGGGGCGGGACCATCTACGCCGCCACTTACCAGGGCCGCGTGGCGGCCGTCGAGGGCAACAGCGGGCGCGTGCTGTGGTCGCGCGACATGTCTTCCGCGGCGGGCGTCGGCGTCGATTTCGGCCAGGTGTACGTCACCGACGACGGCAGCAATGTCTGGGCGCTGGAGCGCGCCAACGGCGCCTCCGCCTGGAAGCAGGACAAGTTCCAGCGCCGCGCGCTGACCGCGCCGGTGCCCTTCGGCGAGTACGTCGTCGTGGCCGACTTCGAGGGCTACGTGCACCTGCTCGCGCGTTACGACGGCGCCATCGTCGGCCGCGAGCGCGTCGACAGCAAGGGTGTCCTGGCCGCGCCCGTGGTCGATGGCGATACCCTGTTCGTCTACGGCAACGGCGGCAAGCTGGCGGCGTACAGGATTGCGGGGGCTAGGGACTAGGGACTAGGGACTAGGGACTAGGGACTAGGGACTAGGGACTAGGGCTACATCGCTCCTACAGGGGTCATGCAAATGGGCAAGACTCCGCGCACTCTCAGAATGGAATCGGCACACGCCCCTGGTTCCTAGGTCCTAGGTCCTAGGACCTAGTCCCTAGCCCCTAGCCCCTAACTATCTATGAATCCTATGCTCCCCGTAAT
Source organism: Gammaproteobacteria bacterium (assembly GCA_032907525.1). Lineage (GTDB taxonomy): Bacteria > Pseudomonadota > Gammaproteobacteria > Thiohalobacterales > Thiohalobacteraceae > JAHJQQ01. The sequence continues at coordinate 8,066 of JAJJPM010000103.1, read as the reverse complement.
CGCCCTGGTCGGCCGTCCCAACGTCGGCAAATCCACGCTGTTCAATTTCCTCACGCGCAGCCGCGACGCGCTGGTCGCGGACGTGCCGGGGCTGACGCGCGACCGCAAGTACGGCGAGGGCAAGCTCGGCGGGCGGCCGTATCTGGTGGTCGACACCGGCGGCCTGTCCGGCGACGAGACCGGCATCGACGCGCTGATGGCCAAACAGTCCTGGCTGGCGGTGGAGGAGGCCGACGCGGTGCTGTTCCTGGTCGACGCGCGCGACGGCCTGACCGCGACCGACGAGGCCATCGCGATGCGCCTGCGCCGCGCCGGCAAGGCGGTCACGCTGGTGGTCAACAAGATCGACGGCTGCAACAGCGCGGTGGTCACCGCGGAATTCCACCGCTTAGGGTTGGGCGAGCCTGTCCCCATCGCCGCCGCCCACGGCCAGGGCGTGCAAGACCTGATCGCCCGGGTGCTGGCGGATCTGCCGGAACCGGAGGCCGATGAGGCCGCCATACCGGAGCATGACGACAGCATCCGCATCGCCCTGATCGGCCGCCCCAACGTCGGCAAGTCCACCCTGCTCAACCGCATCCTCGGCGAGGAGCGCGTGGTCGCCTTCGACCAGCCCGGCACCACCCGCGACAGCATCTTCGTGCCGTTCGAGCGCGATGGTCAGCGCTACACCCTGATCGACACCGCCGGCGTGCGCAGGCGCGCGCGCGTCAGCGAGGCCATCGAGAAGTTCAGCGTCATCAAGGCGCTCCAGGCCATGGAGGCGGCGCATGTGGTGATCCTGGTGCTGGACGCGCACGAGGGCCTGAGCGAGCAGGATGCGACGCTGGCCGGCTACGCCGCCGATTCCGGCCGCGCGCTGGTGGTCGCGATCAACAAATGGGACGGCCTCGATCCGGACGCGCGCAACTGGATCCGCCAGGAGCTGGACCGGCGCCTGCCGTTCATCGGCTTTGCCGAGTTCCACTTCATTTCGGCGCTGCACGGCTCGGGCGTCGGCGATCTGTTCGGCGCCGTGCAGCGCTGCTACCGCTCGGCGACCGCGAAGTTCTCCACCCCCCAGCTCACGCGCATCCTCGAACAGGCCGTGTTCGCGCACCAGCCGCCCCTGGTGCAGGGCCGGCGCATCAAGCTGCGCTACGCCCATCAGGGCGGCCAGAATCCCCCGCTGATCGTCATCCACGGCAATCAGACCGAGCGCGTCCCCGAGGCCTACCAGCGTTACCTCGTCAATGCCTTCCGCAAGGCGCTGGACATCGTCGGCACCCCGGTGCGCGTCGAGTTCCGCACCGGCGAGAACCCCTTCAAGGGCCGGCGCAACAGGCTCACCCCGCGGCAGCAGGAGAAGCGCAAGCGGCTGGTGCGGCACATCAAGAAGAAGAGGTGAGCGCTCAATCGGGGACAGACTTGAGCCTGTCCCCGATTGACTCTTGACGATCGCCGCGCTTTCGGATTAGCTGTCGCGCAATTTCAACTGCCGGCCGCAAGGGCCAGGGTGCGTATGCTGATCGTTCCGACCTATCTCGAAAAAAGCGACATCCACGGCTTCGGGGTCTTTGCCAGGGAATTCATTCCGAAGGGCACCAAGGTGTGGCAGTTCCATCCGGTGTTCGACATCCGCATTTCGCCGGAGGAGTTCGAGAAGCTCCCGCCCTCCTGCAAGGAGGAGATCGAGATCCACATGTACGAGCCCGAGGCGGGCGGCGATCTCTACTACGAGACCACCATGGGCAAGTACATGAACCACTCGCGCGAGCCCAACGTCGATTTCTCGGTGGTCTACGAGGGCTGGGCGACCCGCGACATCCAGCGCGGCGAGGAACTCACCTGCGACTACCGCCACTTCATGGCGGACGTGTCGCATATTCCTTATCTGTGAGGAGTGGGACATAAAAGGGGACAGACTTAAGTCTGTCCCCCGGTCCGGCTAGGGGGGCGCAAAGGGGACAGACTTAAGTCTGTCCCCATTCCCGTTGTTCGTCTGTCCCCGGTCCGGCTGTAAGTCTGTCCCCCGCGATCGCGGCCGTCGAGTTCTTTCCGTGCCGGACCGCGGCCAACGGCTTGCGGTCCTGCTATCTGACCTCTTCCACCACCTCGAACGCCGAAAACTCCACCTCGGTGCGGCGGTTCGGCCCCAGGCATTCGATCAGGGCGGCCCCGGTCATGCCCTCGCAGTTCACCACCGGATTCTTCGGGCCCATGGCCGTGGTCTCGATGATGTCGGTCTGGATGCCCTTGCTCACCAGATAAGCCTTGACGGCGTCGGCGCGGCGCTGCGACAGGTTCATGTTGTAGGCCTCGCTGCCTATCCGGTCGGTGTAGCCGGTGATCTGGATGCGCGGGTCCTGCTTGCCGGCCAGCTGCGCGGCCAGTTCGTCGAGCTTGGCCTTGCCGGCGTCGGTCAGTTCGGCCCGGTCGAAACCGAAGTAGGTGTCGGATTCCAGATTGATGCGCTGCACGGTGCGCTTGGGTTCGGGCGCGACGGCGACCGGTGCGGGGGCCGGCTCCTCGGCCTTGGCGACCAGATCCGGCTCGCATTCGGCGATGGCCTTGTCCTTGGTCCAGGACGAGGTGTGCCAGCATTCGCCGAAGGCGCTGCGCACCACGGTCTTGGCGGAATCGGCGGCGTAGCCCAGGGGGTGCTGGTCCGCGGACGCCGGTGCGGCGAGCGTCAGCCCCGCCGTGAACAACGCAGTCAGCAGGGTCGCGTTCAGGGTTCGGTTTTTGTTGGTTGCCTTCATGATTGCATCTCCTTCGCTGAAGAAACGGCTCTCGGACGTCTGCCGGCGGTCCATGAGCGGGCCGGCAACTCAGCAGGGATGCGCGTGCGGTGGGGAATGGAGCGTCGGTGCTTCAACGATGGCGCAGTCCCTGCGAGGCTCCATGGGGCACATGATAGGGGACGTGCCCCGTCTGTCAAATGATCGACGGCAAAAAAATGCCGATTGCAACGGATTCCTGGCGCGTTCCCGGACTGCGACCCGGGGCGAGCATCCCCGGCTTCGCCGGTGCCATCGATACCCGATGCACGGCCGGTGTCGCTTCGCCATAATCCCGCCGATGGGCGTCTGCCCCGCCGCCTGCCGATCCACCCTGGAGACCGCCGCCATGACGCCGTTTCACCTGGCCTTTCCGGTCGTCGACCTCGAGGCGACCCGCCGTTTCTATGTCGAGGTGCTCGGCTGCCGCGTCGGCCGCGAGGACGCACGCTGGATCGATTTCGACTTCTACGGTCATCAGATCACCGCCCACCGCGTCGACCGGCCGCCGGCGCCCGAGCCCACCAACCCGGTCGACGGCAAGGACATCCCGGTCCGCCACTTTGGCGCGATACTTGAATGGCAGGAGTGGCAGTGCCTGGCGGACCGCCTGCGCGAGCAGGGGGTCGGCTTCCTGATCGAGCCCGGCATACGCTTCCGGGGGCAGGTCGGCGAGCAGGCCACGCTGTTCATCAAGGACCCGGCCGGGAACGGGTTGGAGTTCAAGGCATTCAAAGACCCGACGCGCGTGTTCGCGCGCTGAGCCCGGGACGGCCCGGCGGCGGGTCGAGACGCATCGCTGCGGGAGGATTCTGTACATGAAAAGGAGCTTTCTGGCCGGCGCCGCCCTGGCGGCCCTGAGTGCCTCGGCACTGGCGGGACCGCCGAAGTACGAGCCGCCGCCGCTGACCTACCAGATCGTCGCCGTGCGCCTCACCGGCGGAGGCACCGACGAGGCGGGCAGTGTGCTGCTCGAACAGCAGACCGGCCGCACCTGGATCCTGGTGCAGCGCGGCAGCGCCCCGCCGTCCTGGCAGGCGCTGGCCTTCGACTCCGGCTTCACCCTCAACCAGCAGCTGCAGCCGCCCGAGGCGGTGCGTCAGGTGGCCGGGAAATAGCCGCGGCCCTCGCCGCTGCCCCAAAAACCCGAAAACCACATTCGCCACGGAAGCACACGGAAGATGGGCAGGGAGGGGACAGACTTAAGTCTGTCCCCTCCCTCAATTCGTGTGCTTCCGTGGCAAATCCGGTTCTTGGGCCAGCAGTGAGGCCGGGGCACGCGCCGGCCGGTGCGCACCGGAGAGTGTTCAATCCCGCAGCAGCAGCAAGGGGCTCGTCGACAGCACGTGGCGCGTGTTGAGATAACCGGCGGCGACGATGCCGAGCACGCCGGCCAGCGGCGCCGCGATCCATACCGGCCATTTCCAGGCGTAGTCGAGGTGGAAGACCTGGGTGTAGAGCAGCCAGGTCACCAGCTCGCAGCCGGCGGCGGCGAGCAGGCCGGCGAGCAGGCCGATCAGTGCGAACTCGGCGAGATGCCCGGCCCGCACCTGGCGGCGGCTGGCGCCCAGCGCGCGCAGCAGCGCGCCCTCGTGCAGGCGTTCGTCGTGGCTCGCGGCCAGCACCGCGAGCAGTACCGCGAGGCTGGCGAGCAGCACGAAGCCGAGCACGTATTCGATCGCCAGCGTCACCTGCTCGAGGATGCGCCGCACCTCGTCGAGCAGCACCTCCACGTCCAGCACCGTCACCGCCGGGAAGCGCTGCACCAGCCGCGGCAGGAGGCCACGCTGCGTCGCATCCAGATGAAAACTGGTCATGGCCGTCATCGGGAAGGCATCGAGCGCGCCGGGCGGAAAGATCATGTAGAAGTTCGGCCGGAAGGAATCCCAGTCGACACTGCGCAGGCTGGTGACGGTCGCGGTGATCGTCCGGCCGGCGATCAGGAACTCCAGGGCGTCGCCCAGCCGGATGCCGAGACGCTCGGCGAGCTGGTTCTCCACCGACACCGCCGTGCCGTCCGCGGCCGTTGAGGCCTGCCAGCGGCCGGCGACGATGCGGTTGTCCGCCGGCAGGTCAGTGCTCCAGGTCAGGTTCAGATCGCGGTGCAGGGCGTTGCTGTCCTGCGCCTCCTTGGTCACCGCCTGGCGCACGGGTTCGCCGTTGATGCCGACGAGGCGGCCGCGCACCACCGGATACACCGGCGCGCCGTCGATGCCGGCATCGCGCATGAACGCCGTCCAGGCGGCCTGCTCCTCGGGCAGGATATTGATGGCGAAATGATTGGGCGTGTCCTCCGGCAACTGCGTCTGCCAGCTCTCCAGCAGATCGGTGCGCAGCAGCGTGGTCACGCTCATGGCCATCAGCACCAGGCCGAAGGCGAAGATCTGGCCGGCGCTGGTGGCGGTGCGGCGCCACAGACTGTTGATGCCGAAGCGCCAGGCCGCGCCGACGCGATGCCGCAAGCGGTGGCCCGCGGCGAGCAGGGCGGCGGCCGCACCCAGCATCAGCAGGGCCAGGGCCGCGGTGCCGGCGGCGAGGACGAGCGTCAGGCGCGCGTCACCGGTGTGCTGCCACATCAGACCGAGCAGCGTCCCGATCGCCAGCCCGTAGACCAGCCAGGCGCGCGGCGGGCTGGGCGCGAGGTCGCGGCGCAGGACGCGCAGCGGCGGCACTCGCTGCAGCCGCAGCACCGGCGGCAGCGCGAAGCCGAGCAGGGTGATCAGGCCGGCGGCCGTGCCGACCAGCAGCGGCAGCGGTCCGGCCGCGGGCGGGGCCAGCGGGAACAGCCCGGCGAGCAGCGCCACCAGGCCGTACTGCGCGATCCAGCCGAGCGCGGCGCCTGCCAGGCTGCCGGTCAGACCGAGCAGCAGCATCTGCCACAGATAGAGCGCGAGGATGTCGGCCTGCACCGCGCCGAGGCAGCGCAGCATGGCGCTGACGTCGTAGTGGCGCGCGCTGTAGCGCCGCGCCGCCATCGCCACCGCTACGCCGGCCAGGCCGATGGCGACCAGGCTCGCCAGGCCGAGATACTGCTCGGCCTTGTCCAGCGCCTTGGCGATCGCGGGCCGGCCGGTGCGCGCCTCCTGCAGGCGTTCCTGCTCGCCGAGCCGCGGCTGCAGCCAGTCGCGGAAGCGTGCGACCGCCGTGTCCTCGCCGGCGAACAGGGTGCGGTAGGTGACACGGCTGCCCGGCTGGATCACGTTGGTGCGCGGCAGGTCGTCGACGTGCATCAGCACGCGCGGCGAGAGATTGAGGAAATCGCCGCCGCGGCTGGGCTCGAAGCCGAGCACGCCGGCGACGCGGAACTCGGCGTCGCCGATGCGCAGCCGGTCGCCCAGGCCGAGCTGCAGCGCGCCGAACAGCCGCGACTCCGCCCACAGCGTGCCCGGCGCGGGCATGGTTGCGGCCGGACGTTCGGCACCGAAGGGCGTGTCCGCGATGCGCACCGCGCCGCGCAGCGGATAGTCGGCAGCGACCGCCTTGACGCTGACCAGCTGCAGGCCGCTGTCGCCCACCGCCATGCTGGCGAATTCCACGGACTGCGTGCGGCGCAGACCGCGCCGCTCGGCCTCGGCCAGCAGGTCGGCGTGTGCCGGTGCGGAGCTCTCGAGCACCAGATCGGCGCCGAGCAGTTCCGTGGTCTGCTGGCCCAGTGCGCGGGTGAGCCGTTCCGAGAAGGCCGTGACGGCGGTGGTCGTCGCCGCGGCGACGGCGAGCGCGAACAGCAGGGCATGCAGCTCGCCGGCGCGCCAGTCGCGCCGCAGCAGCCGCCAGGCGAGAGCGGGGCGCGATGCGCCGGTCATCGCGGCCGCTCCGTCGCGCGCCCGGCGTCGAGGTGGACGTGGCGCCCGCAGCGTTCCGCCAGCGAGGGGTCGTGGGTCACCAGCACCAGGGTGGTCCGCTGATCGCGGTTGAGCTCGAACAGCAGTTCGATGATGCGCGTGCCGGTGGCGCTGTCGAGGTTGCCGGTGGGCTCGTCGGCGAACAGCAGCGCGGGCCGCGCGGCGAAGGCGCGGGCGATGGCGACGCGCTGCTGCTCGCCGCCCGAGAGCTGGCGCGGGTAATGGTCGAGGCGGTCGGCGAGGCCGACGCGCGCCAGCCAGTCGCGCGCGCGCTCGGCGGCGTCGCGCTGCCCGGCGAGCTCCAGCGGCAGCATGACGTTCTCGGCGGCCGTGAGGCTGGGCAGCAGCTGGAACGACTGGAACACGAAGCCGATCTGTCCGGCGCGCACGCGTGCGCGGCCGTCCTCGTCCAGGCGGCTGATGCAGGTGTCGCCGACCCACACCTCGCCGCCGCTGGGAACATCCAGGCCGGCCAGCAGTCCCAGCAGGGTGGATTTGCCCGAGCCGGACGCGCCGAGGATGGCGACGCTGTCGCCGCGATTGATCTCCAGGTCGACTTTGTCCAGGATCGTCAGGGTTCCGTTGTGGATGGGTACGACTTTGCTGAGCTGGCGCGCCGTGATGAGAGCGGTACTGTGCATGGTGGTCCTTTGGAGCCTGGCCTGGGCGGTGCGGGCCGATGGTCCGGCCGTGCCCGACATGATGTCGGCTGTCCAGTCTGACCGCGCGCCGCGCATTCTGGTTCTCGGCGACAGTCTGAGCGCCGCCTATGGTATCCGAATCGAGGAGGGCTGGGTGGCGCTGCTGGAACAGCGGCTGCGCGAACGCGGCCTGCCGCACCGCGTCGTCAACGCCAGCATCAGCGGCGAGACCAGCGCCGGCGGCCGTGCGCGCCTGCCGGATCTGCTGGCGCGCGATGCGTATTCGGTCGTGATCGTGGAACTCGGCGGCAACGACGGGCTGCGCGGGCTGGGCGTGGAGCAGACCCGCGACAATCTGCGTGCGATCGTCCGCACTGCGCGGGACGCCGGCGCGCGCGTGCTGCTGGTCGGCATGCGCCTGCCGCCGAACTACGGCAGTACCTACACCGAGGCCTTCGCCGCCATCTTCCCCGAGCTCGCCGGACAGGAGCGCGTGGCGCTGGTGCCCTTCCTGCTCGACGGCATCGCCACGCGGCCGCGCCTCATGCAGCCCGACCGCATCCATCCGCGCGCCGAGGCCCAGGGACGCATGCTCGATAGCGTCTGGCCGGAGCTCGAGCCGCTGCTCGAAGCGGGGGAGTGACCTTCCTCGCCCGGATGACGTGTATAACCTCCAGATTCCGTTGTCGGCGTCGAGCTTCCGTAATGCGCCGGATGGTCCGTATGCGGGGTGACGGAACCGGCGGTGGCGCAGGGCTGCCGGCCGGGTCAGGCCCTTCCGCCTCCGGCTGTCGCAAGTCGGCTTCACGGCCTGACCCGGCCGG
>JAJJPM010000102.1:0-14825 GCA_032907525.1 Gammaproteobacteria bacterium | reverse complement strand
CGTCATCGGCCTGCGGCTCGCATGGTCGCGCTGACGGAAGGCGGTCAATGCCCCGGCCGCCCGGGGCCTCCCGGGCCCCGTGCAAGCAGGGCCGTGATCCCCTCGAACGGCATGGGTCTGCCGAACAGGTAACCCTGCACCTCGTCGCACTCCAGTCGCTTCAGCATCCGGGCCTGCTCCTCCGTCTCCACGCCTTCGGCGATGACCTTGAGGTTGAGCGAGTGAGCGAGCGAAATGATCGTGGACACGATGGTCATGCTGTCGGGATGGTCCACCATGGTGATGATGAACGAACGGTCGATCTTGAGAAACTGCACCGGGAGGCGCGCGAGATAGCTCAGCGAGGAATAGCCGGTCCCGAAGTCGTCGATCGCGATGCGGACGTTCATGCCGCGCAGGGCCTCGAGCTTGCTGATGTTGTCCTCTATGTCCTCCATGATCAGGCTCTCGGTGATTTCGAGGTCCAGGCCGTGCGACTCCGCGCCCGACCCGGCGACCGCCGCGCGCGCCGAAGCCACGAAATCGGCCTTGCGCAACTGCACCGCGGAGACGTTGACTGCGATGCGCGGCGGCTGCAGTCCCTGGCGCCGCCACTCTCGATGGTCGGACAGCGCCCGGCGTACGGCCCACGCGCCGACCGTCAGGATCATTCCGGTCTCCTCGAGGAGCGGGATGAACGTGCCGGGCGCGACGATGCCGTTGTCCGGGTCCTTCCACCGGATCAGGGCTTCGAGCCCGCTGATGCTTTCCGTCGCCAGATTCAGCTTGGGCTGGTAGTACAGAACGAACTCTTCCCTCTCCACCGCCCTGCGCAGCCTGTTCTCCAGCAGCAGAATATCGGCGACCCTGGCGTTCATGGACGGCTGATAGAACAGATAGCGGTCGCCGGATGCCTTGGCCTTCTTGAGCGCGGCTTCGGCATTTCCGAACAGTGTGTCCGCGTCTCCGCCGTCCGCCGGAAACAGCGCGATCCCGGCGGTGGTCGAGATGCGAAGATCCTTCTCACCCACGCTGCAGGGCTCCTCGGTCATCGCCTTCAGCGCCCTTTCGACGGCGTGTGCGACCGTGGCCTCGTCCTGGAAGTCGGTCAGCGTGCCGCCGAAGCAGTCGGCGTTGATGCGCGCGACGCTGTCCGGACTGGGCCAGTTCCTGCTGGTGCGGTCCGCGACCTCGCGCAGCAGCGCATCGCCGGCCGGCCGGCCGAATGATTCGTTGACGAGCCGGAAGCGCTTCACGTCGCACAGGACGACGGCCACCTTCGTTCCGTTGTGGCGGGCGACGCGCAGTCTGTGATTCAGACGTTCGGTGAACAGCGTGCGGTTCGGGAGTCCCGTGAGCGCATCGTAATAGGCGAGATAACTGAGCTTCTCCCCCTTGGCGAGGTAGTCCAGTGCGAACGCGATGTCGCCGGCGAGTTCGGTGATGAGCCGCAACTCGTCGTCGTCGAAGACGGAGGGTTCCGTCGCGTAGAGCGCCAGCACCCCTACCGTCGTACCGCCGACGTGCAGCGGCATGATGGCCAGCGAGCCGATCCCGTGCGCCTCCAGACCCCTCGTGCGCGAGCGCTGCCGCGCGCCGCCCCTGATGTCGTTCAGAACCGCGGGCCTGCCGCTGTCGAGCACCTGTGCGACGAGGTGGTGAACATCGGCCGGGGTGCCGGTTGAGGCCGGAAGCGCGTCGTCCAGCAGGCCTTCTATGTCCCCGGCGTATGCGACCGGTGTCACCGCGCGGCCGCCGTCACCACGCAGCCCGATCCATGCCGCGCGGAACCGTCCCGGATCGATCGCGATGCGGCAGGCCTCCCGCAGCAGTTCGTCGCGGTCGGCGGCACGCACGATGAGCGTGTTGATGCCGCTCAACACGGCATAGATGCGGTTGAGCCTCCCGATCCGTTCTTCGGCTTTCTTGCGCACCGTGATATCCGAGGCGACGCCGGCGATACGGCGCAGGCGGCCGGAGTCGTCCACTATCGGAAAGGCGCGTTCACCGATCCAGCGGATGGAGCCGTCCCATCGCACGATCCGGTATTCGCAATCCGTCCAGTGGCCCTGCAGCATCCTCGCCCGCGAATCGATCACGCGCGGCCTGTCCTCCGGATGAATGAACTCCGTCCATCCATCGGGGTTGGCGTACAGGCCGGCACGGCTCTCGCCCCAGATCTCCTCGTAGGCCGGGCTCACGTAGAGCACGCGCTGATCGGCGGCGTCGATGAGGAAAAACACGTCCCGTATGTTTTCGGCCAGTTGACGGAAGCGTTCCTCGCTGTCGCGCAGCGCTTCCTGCGCGTGGCGCAGCGCCGCCCTTTCCCGCGCCTCCTGCAGCGCGCGCTTGGCCACGGGCGCCAGGCGTTCGAGCCGTTCCTTGAGCACGTAATCGGTCGCTCCGCGTTTCAGCGCCTCGACCGCCCGTTCCTCGCCGATGGTTCCCGACACGAATATGAACGGGGTGTCCATGGACTTCGCGCGCATGACGTCGAGCGCCGTGAGGCCGTCGAAGGCGCCGGGCAGGCTGAAGTCGCAGAGAATCAGATCGGGGGAGAACTCCTGCAGCGCGCGTTCGAAGTCCTCGCGTGCCCACACCCGTTGCGTGACGAACTGCAGGCCGGCCCGCCCGAGTTCGCGCCAGCAGAGTTCGGCGTCGATGGCCGAATCCTCCACGCTCAATATGCGTAGCGGTCCGCCACCCGTCTCGTGTGTCCCGGCGGATCGGGCCGTCGACGAAGGTTCCGGTCCGGGTCCGGACGGTTGCAGCGGCCGGTTCACGATGCCGGCGTCCGGTTGATGGCGAGCCAGTAGTAGCCGGCCTGCCTGGCTATATTGGTCAGTGCCGTGAAATCGACCGGCTTGACGACGTAGCTGTTCACGCCGAGCTCGTAGCTCTGCGCGATGTCCTGTTCCTCCTGCGAAGACGTCATGATGACGACCGGAATCCTGCGTGTACGCGGATCGGCCTTGACGATCCTGAGCACCTCGATGCCGCTCACCCGCGGCATCTTCAGGTCCAGCAGAACCAGCTGGGGCGGATCCATGTCGCGTGCCGCATAGGCGCCTTCGTGAAACAGATAGTCCAGTGCCTGCTGGCCGTCCTTCACCCATTCGACGGCGTTGGCGAGCTTGCCGTCCCTGAGCGCCCGTATGGTCAGCTCGGCGTCGAGCGGGCTGTCCTCGACCAGGAGAATCCGCACCTGTTCAAACTCGTCCATCGGTCTGCTCCTTCGGAAGCGTGAAGTAGAACGTCGCCCCCGCGTCCACGTTGCCTTCGGCCCATACGCGGCCGCCATGCCGGGCCACGATGCGGCGCACCAGCGCGAGCCCGACGCCCGTTCCGGGGAACTCGGCGGCGTCGTGCAGGCGCTGGAACACCTCGAACAGTTTCGACTGATAGCGGGGATCGAAGCCCGCGCCGTTGTCGCGCACGAAATAGATATGCTCTTTCTCATCGCTGATCGCGTTCACCTCGATGACCGGACGGTCGCGCTTCGAGCTGAACTTGAGGGCGTTCGACAGCAGATTGATCCATACCTGACCGATCAGGGCGCGGTCGCCCTGGCCGCGCGGCAGCTGGCCGATATGGAACTCGGCCGGCGGTCCCTGGTGCTGCCGGGCCAGGCTCTCGCAGGTCGTGCGCGCCAGCTCCGTCATGTCCAGCTCGACGACCTGCATCACCTTGCGGCCGAGGCGGGAGAACGCGAGGAGGTCGTCGATGAGCGCCCCCATGCGGTGCGCCTCGCCGACGATGACGCCCAGCTTTCTGTGCGCCTCCGGGTCCAGTCCTTCGCCGTGGTCCTCGATGAGCATGTTGGAGAAGCCGGTGATGGCACGCAGCGGAGCGCGGAGATCGTGCGAGACCGAATAGCTGAATGCCTCCAGCTCCTTGTTGGCGCTCTCCAGCTGGGCGGTGCGGTCGGCAATGCGCTGCTCCAGTTCGAGATTCAGGCTGCGGAGATCGTCTTCTGCGCGCAGGCGTTCCGCGATTTCGTGCTCGAGCCTGCGGTTCGAGGCCTCGTTGGCCTCCGTCCTGAGGCCGATCTCGGCGAGCATGTCGTTGAATGCGTCCACGAGGTATCCGATCTCGTCTTCCGTCGTCCTGCGCACCCGCAGCGAGTAGTCGCGGGTCGTGACGACCTGCCGCGCGATGTCGGTCACCGCCAGGATCGGGCCGGTCACCCTGGCCTGCAGCCACATCACGATGAGCAGCGCCACCAGCAGACTGATCGCCATGACGGCGGCCAGGATGCCGAGATAGCGTGCCAGGCGCTCGAACAGCTGATAGCGGGCGAGGATGTATACCGTGCCGAGGATTTCGCCGTTCTCCACGATCCGGGTGAACAGTGCGATGTCGTTGCCCTCGATCCGGAAGCCGTCCGCTTCGGGCAGCGCGGGAAGCTCGCCGATGGACGCGTCGCCCCGCCGGTAGCCCGCGAACAGCCTGCCCTTGGCGGTGTAGATGGCCGCCGCCGTTATCCGCGGGCGCACCTCCAGCAGCGCCAGGTAGGCATCGGCGGACTCGGGGTCGTCGAACACGAGGGCCGGTGCGGCCGCCCGGCCCAGGATCTCGCCCTGCGCGGCGAGATCGTCGATCCAGAGCTCGCGGTAGTTGCGCAGGTCGTAGGCGACCAGCGCGACACCGGCCACGATCAACGCCGCGCAGTTGGTGGCGAGCACCACCACGATCATTTTGTAACGCACCGACCGGCCGATTGCGCGCCACATTCAGGGTGCCTCCCTGCGGACGTGCAGTGCCACCGAGAGCAGCCGGGAGCTCAGCCTGAGGCCGCTGCGCTCCGCGGCATCCAGGGCGATCTCGAATCGCAGCCGCCGGTCCGCCAGGACGAAGTTGATCATGCTGCCGCGGCCGAGCGCTCCCTCCGAGTCGGTCACCAGCAGCACGGCGTGCGGCCGGGCGGCCTGCGCCAGGCGTTGCAGCCTTCCCGCTTCGGCCCGCCCGACGAAAAGGATGTGGAGGCCGGCGACGGATTCGTCCGCCGCGAGCCGCCTGACCGAGATGGAGCGGCCCTGGGCGGCGCGGCCGGCGACCATGCGCGCGAGCTCCGCGGCGATCCGTTCCGCGCCCAGGACACCGATGGTGATCGGGGTGTCCGGAGCCGGGAACGCCTGCGGCGGCCATTCCACGAAGCTGGCGAATTTGTAGAGAAACGCCGCCTTCACCGGATCCTCCAGCGTAGCGGCGCCGTAGGCGGCCTTCGCGGGGCCGGGAGGCCACGCCGCCAGGGCCGCGAGCAGCAGGCCGCAGACCATCCCGGCCCACCGGCGTGGCGGTCGTGAACGGTGGGTGGGTTCGCGCATCATGCTGACAACGGCCATGGCTCAGCGCAGTCGCCACACCAGCTTCACGAATGCCGTGCGGCCGTATTCCCCCCGGGTGGTCAGCTGGGCGAATTCGGGATGCGCGCCGTCGAAGAGATTCTCCAGCGTCAGGGACAGCTCGAGGTCGCGTCGCGCCCGCCAGCCCAGCCGCGCATCCACCGCGGTGTAGGCATCCACGGCGGGCTGCGGCAGGGCGCCGACGCGACGGACGTCCAGATCGAATTCGTGCGCCGGCGTCAGGTCCAGGGCCGAACGCAGGAACCACTGGTAATTCGGATCGTTGCCCAGCGCACGCGGGCCGACCGGATCGGTGCTGCCCGGCTTGCGTCCGAGGTCCATGTCCAGCAGGGTCAGGCCGGCGCTCAGACGCCACGCGCCCGTCGCCTGGAGGCTTCCCCACAGTTCGAGGCCGTGTGTCCTGCCCTCCATCTCGCTGGCGAACCGGAAATGCGTTCCGCCGGGATCCAGTTCCTGGCTGCGCAGGCGGTCGTAGTCCGTGTAAAAGGCGGTCGCCGAATACGAGATCCGCGGCGCCGGCCGTCCGCGGTAGCCCAGCTCGTAGACGGCGGCGATCTCCGACCGCACGTCCTCGCCGCCGGCCAGCACGAAGGGCGGCTCCGCCGGCACGAAGACGTCGCGATCGAGCCGCGACGGTGCGCGCACCGCGCGCGAAACCGCGCCCCACAGGAGATGGTCGGCGGCCGGCTTCCAGGCCAGCCTGACGCTGGGCAGATACTCGGTACCCGTGTAGTCGTTGCGCTCCAGCCTCGCCCCGAAGGTCAGGCGCAGGTCGTCGCGCAGCGTCATCTCGTCCTGCGCGAACACGCTCGTCCAGGTCTGATCGACGTCGGCCGGCAGGAAGGCGATGTACGGGCTGTTGTCGACGTCGTCCCTGCTGCGGCGGTACTGGATGCCCCATACCGGCGCGTGCCTGCCGAAAGGCCGCGGCGAATGCTGGAACTGCACGTCGACGATGTCGAGCGTCTCCGCGAACGTGGGCCGGTTGACGCGCTCGGTCCGGTCGTAATACGCCTGCAGCATGAAGGCCGAACCGTCGTCGAGACTGCGGTCCCAGCGGGCCGTGAGATTCGTGCCCGAGACGGTGATGGGGCCGAGCTCGAAAACGGCGCCGGTGACGACGGTGCCCGGCTCGGGCTGTCCTTCCGATCCGCGGTAGGCGTTGCCGTGCAGCGAAACGCGGTCCCGGGCGCCTCTCCAGTCGGTCCTGAAGCCGGCCTGGCCCTTGTGCCAGGCGTCGTCGCGGGCGGTGCCGTCCACCGTCGATGTATGGTCGCGGTCGAAATACTGGCCGTAGACGCGGTAATGGCCGTTTTCTCCGATCGTCCCGCCGTGGCGCAGCGCGCCCTCCGACTCGCGGTTTCCGGTGCCCGCCGACAGCAGCGCGCCCTGCGTGTCCTCCGCCCGGCGGGTGATGACGTTGATGACGCCGTTGACGGCGTTGGTGCCCCAGAGCGTGCCGCCCGGGCCGCTGACGACCTCGATGCGGTCCACGTCCTCGAGCATCACGTCCTGCACGTCCCAGAACACCCCCGAGAACAGCGGCGTGTAGACGGAGCGGCCGTCGATCAGCACCAGCAGCTTGTTGCCCGCGCTGTTGTTGAAGCCGCGCGCGCTGATGGCGTAGCCGCTGGCGCTGGCGCGCGCGACCTGCAGGTTGGGCGCGAGCCGCAAGGCCTCGGGCAGGGATCTGGCGCCGGAACGGCGGATATCGTCGCCGGTGATCACGAACACGGATGCGGGGGCGTCGGTGAGCCGCTCCGCGCGTTTCGACACCGACGTCACCTCGATGTCGGCGAGTTGTTCGAGCGAAAGATCGGCCAGATCAGGCGCGGTCGCGCGGGCGGTTCGCCCTGCGCCCGCCGCCGTGGCGGCCATGGCGAGGAAAAAGACACACAATCTGCAGTGCCTTGCTGATGCGGCGTGGTCGGACATCGTGGGCCCTTTCGCAAACCTGCTCGCACGTCACCGTTCAGTGCCTCGCATGCGTATGCCTCGCGCGCAGCCCGCCGAGTCTCTCCGCCCGTCCGCGCGGGCTGCAGGCTGCATCGTCTTTAACGTAGCGGGTGGTGACGAAACGGGGCGTCAGGGAAACCCGACAAAACGCTCGGGCATCCCCGACACCCGGGGTGAGTCGACGTCCTAACGGCCTGCTAATCGATCGTCGTCAGGCCCTGCTGGATCGCGAATTTGACGAGGCTGGGAATGTCGCCGATGCCGAGCTTCTGCATGATGCGGCCGCGGTACGTTTCGACCGTCTTCGGGGAAAGCGACAGGGACGCCGCGATGGCGGCGGTGGGCTTGCTCTCGACCAGCAGCTGCAGCACCTGGCGCTCGCGGGAGCTGAGCGTGTCGAGCAGGTTGCCGCTGCCGCCCATATTGCACAGGTAATCGTCGATCATGCTTTCGGCGAGCTGCCGGCTCAGGAAGCGATGGCCGGCGTGTGCGGCGCGGATCGCCGTCAACACATCGTCGGCGGCATTCTTCTTCAATACATAGCCGCGCGCCCCCGCGCGCAGCGCCCGCACGACGTATTCCTGGTTCGAGTGCATCGAGAGGATCACGACCTGTGTGTCCGGGGCCCGTTCCCGGATCAGATGCGTGGCTTCGATGCCGTTGAGCTCCGCCATCGCGATATCCATCACCACCACGTCGGGAAGCAGTTCCGTGACCTTGCGCAGCGCGTCGCGGCCATCGGCGGCGCAGCCCGCCACGACCAGATCGGGCTCGGCGTCGATCAGGTGGCGAAGGCCTTCGGTCATCACGGCATGGTCGTCGGCGATCAGGACACTGATGCTCATGGTTCGTCCCTCGGCAATGCGGCGGTCACGCGCGTACCGAGCCCGGGCGCGGAGTCGATCGTCAGGGTTCCGCCCAGCGCCACGGCCCGCTCGCGCATGGTGAGCATGCCCCAGCCGCCGCGCCCGCCGTTCTGCGCGTGCCCGCCCGGTTCGAAGCCGATGCCGTTGTCGGCGATCGTGAGCGTGATCTGGCCGGGCGGCAGCGCCACCTCCAGCGTGACCCGGTCGGCCCGCGCGTGCTTGGCGAGATTGGTGAGCGCCTCCTGCGCGATACGGCACAGCGATAGTTCGGCCTGCCGGGTCAGCCGTTCCAGCCCCGCCGGCCCGCGCACCACGACCTCGATGCCGGTGCGCTGGCCGAACCGTTCCGCGATCGCCCTCAGCGCGGGCAGCAGGCCGTAGTCGTCGAGCAGCGGAGGACGCAGGTCGGCCATCACGTCGGTGATGACGTCGACCGTGGCTTCGACCAGTTCCTGCGAGTCCCGCAGACGCGGCGCGACGGCGGCCCGCACCGCCTTCGGCAGCTGGCCGAGCACGATCCCGAGATTGATGTTGAGCGCCGTCAGATTCTGACCGACACGGTCGTGCAGTTCGCGCGACAGGGCCAGCCGGCTCTCCTCGTGCACTTCCACCAGCCGCCGCGACAGTACGCGCAGCTGCTCGGCATAGGACTTCAGATCGCGCTCGGCGCGCATCCGCTCGGTGATGTCCATCAGGCAGTTGATCGCGCCGGTCATGACGCCGTGCTCGTCGCGGCGCGGGATGACATTGACGATCGCGGTGCGCCGTGAACCGTCCGGGCGTTCGATGACGATCTCGCGGCCGGTCACCGCCAGGCCGGTGCGCAGCACCTCGCCCACGGGGCAGTCGGGATAGGGCATGCGCGCTCCGTCGGGCGTGTACATCCGGTACGTCTCGCACATGCAGGCGCCCCCGCCGTTGTGCCGGAGTTCGCGCCCCCACAGCTCCACGGCGCGCCGGTTGTGACTTTCGACGAGCCCGGAGGAATCGCAGACGTACACGGCGATCGGCAGGATGTCCAGCAGCTCGCGGAATGACCGCTCGCTCGCGCGCAACGCCTCCTGGGCGCGCCTGCGCTCGGTGATGTCCACCGCGATGCCGCCGATGCCGGCGATCCTTCCCGCCGCATCGCGCACCGGAAACCTGCTGACCATGCTGATGCGGGGACCGTCGGCGTGCTGCTCGGCCTCCTCGAATTCCAGCGCGGCGCCGCAGGCGAGCACGCTACGATCGGCGGCCCGGTACGCCGTCGCCTGTTCCGGCGGAAACAGTTCGGCGTCGGTGCGGCCGACGATCCGGTCGTCCGCAAGGCCGTGGCGCCGCCGGAAGTCCGCATTGACATGCAGGTAGCGCCCGTCGACGTCTTTCACGGATATCGCAGCGGGACAGTGATCCAGGAACGCCTGCAGCCGGGCCTCGCGTTCACGTGGCCGCTCTTCGGGTTCCCGCAGCGCAGTCAGATCGCACGTGACTTGGGCGTAGCCGCGCAGTCCGCCGTATGCGTCGCGCATCGGCGTGATGACCACAGTGGCCGGGAATTCCGAGCCGTCCTTGCGCAGGCGCCGGCCTTCGTCCGCGCAGCGGCCGTGCATCGCGGCGGTCTGCAGGTCGCTCGCGGGCCTGCCACGCGCCACCTCGTCCTGCGGATAGAATCGCGAGAAGTGCTGGCCGACGATCTCCTCGGCGAGATAGCCCGTCATCCGCTCCGCGCCCGGGTTCCAGCCCGCCACCCGGCCGTCCGGGTCCAGCATGAAGATCGCGTAGTCGGTGATGCCCGAGACCGGCAGATGCAGCGGTGCCGGGCCGTAGATGGCATGCAGCAACGCGTCGCGCTCCTGCATGCCCTGGTGTCGCGGAATGAAGAGGCTGCGTACCGCACTGAAGATCCGCAGAGCACTGCGCATGTCGGCCTCCATGGCGTTGGCGCCGCATCGGGGCGGGAACCGCCCGCTCGACGGGCGTCCGTTGGCGCTTGTTATAGCCTGCCCGGAGACGTCAGGCCATCACCACCATCGCAATATTGAGAGGTTGCGATATAACGCCGTCGGCCGGCGGCGGTGGCATTGTCGGTGTTTTTCTGTCGTTTGGCGGAGCGCACGGCGTACAGTGGTATCGAAGCCGGTGCGCCCGAAGGCCGGGAATCGCGAGGGTGAGCCTTTTGAATTTGGCGCGCCCGAAGGGGCGAGGCGAGCGTTGTGCGTGAAGCGTGAGCTTCGCGCGAGCCGAGCGCCCTCGGGCTGTGCCCGAGGGCCGGGAATCTGGCGCGCCCGAAGGGATTCGAACCCCTGACCTCTGCCTCCGGAGGGCAGCGCTCTATCCAGCTGAGCTACGGGCGCGGAAGTCGGGTAGCTTACAGGGTGGCGCGGTGTGCGTCCACGGGCGGCGCCCGGCCGGGCGAATGTATACCTAAAATATATCCGGCCCGGCTCCCGGGTGTGCGAACACCGATTCCTCTTCTCCCGCGGCACACGTCCATCCAAGCCTCCCGCGGCCGCGGGTTCCCGTCTGCGCACCGTCCGGTGCGGACGATGCACCGAAAGCAGGCACGGACCCTCGCGCATGTTCCAACCGGGTGCGTAAGCCGACCGTCCGTTTTCCCCGGATGTTCGCGGGAGGGCTGCCGTGGCCCGTGGCCCGGTACATTGGTTCGCGCATATCTGTCTGACATTCAATGTGTTGCAGGTGTGTGGGGGTGCCGTCCGGGGGTGCGGGCGTGCGTGGCACGAAGCTTGCCGATGCATCTTCCGCGAAGGGTGCCGGACCGGGCGAGACGGAGGTGAGCGATGCCGATGGACGTGTTCGACCTGCGCGGCCGTGTCCCGGCGTCGCGCGACACGGATCTCCTCTGCCGGGTGATCCGCACCGCCTGCGGGCTGTCGATCGCCCTTGCCGTGGGGATCGTGGCATGGCTGCTGTCGTCCCGGACCTGAGTCCTCCGCCGGCGGAATCCGGTGACACCGGCTGGGCGGCGGAATTGAGGCTGGGCTTCCGTGCGCGCGACCGGAAGACCCTGCTCGCCGAGCGTCTGCATCGTGGTCCGTTGCGGGTGCAGCGGCCGTTCTATCCGGAAGGCCCGGGCGTGTGCCATGCCTACCTGCTGCACCCGCCGGGCGGCGTGGTCGGCGGCGACGAATTGCGCATCCGGGTCGGTGTCGCCGCCGGGGCGCATGCGCTGGTCACGACGCCGGCGGCCGGCAAGTTCTATCGCAGTGCAGCCCGCGCCGGCCGGCTGGACCAGCATCTCGAAGTCGCCGCGGACGCGACGCTCGAATGGCTGCCGCAGGAGACCATCGCCTACGCCGGCACGCGCGCGGAGATGATCACGCGCGTCGAGGTGGCGCCGGGCGGGCGATTCATCGGCTGGGAGGCGCTGTGCCTCGGGCGTCCCGTCGGCGGCGCGCCGTTCGCGACGGGAACACTGCAGCAACGGTTCGAGATCCTGCGCGGGGGCAGGCCGCTGTGGCTGGAGCGCAGCCGGTACGAGGGCGGCTCGCCGGCCCTGTCGGCGGCGTGGGGGCTGCAGGGGCATGCGGTGACCGCGACGCTGGTCTGCGTGGGTGGTCCGCAGGCGTTGTGCGACGCGATCCGCGGCCTGGTCGAGCCCGGCGCGAACGAATGCTTCGCCGTGACGCGGCTGCGCGACGTGACGGTATGCCGTTACGCAGGCCCCAGTGCGGAAGGCGCGCGCCGTTGCCTGATTCCGGCCTGGTGGCAGATGCGCTGGGCCCTGCTGCGGCGCGGTCCGCACACGCCGCGGATCTGGGAAACCTGATACATCGACACGAGGACGGCATGGAACTCTCACCCCGCGAGAAAGACAAGCTGCTGGTGTTCATGGCCGCGCAGCTCGCCGAGCGGCGCAAGGCGCGCGGCCTGAAGCTGAATTATCCGGAGGCGGTGGCCTATATCAGCTTCGCGATCCTCGAGGGCGCGCGCGACGGCCGCAGTGTCGCCGACCTGATGCATTACGGCACGACGCTGCTCAGCCGCGACGAGGTGATGGAAGGCGTTCCGGAGCTGATCCCCGAGGTGCAGATCGAAGCGACCTTCCCGGACGGCACCAAACTGGTCACGGTGCACAACCCGATCTTGTGAATGTGTTGAACCGCCAAGACGCGGAGGGCGCCAAGGAAATTCATGTAATAAGGCTTCTTGGTTTTTCCATGAACATTGGCTTTCTTGGCGCCCTCCGCGTCTTGGCGGTTCAAAACTTATACTAAGGCTGTCATTGACAAAGCCTCATTCCCTGCCGGCAGGGCGCCGTAAATACATCCCTGTAGGCTTGACGGCCGCATCCCTGCGGCCGACACCTGCCGGCAGGGAATGAGGCTTTGTCAGCGTAGGGTTTAATACATAAAGGACAAGAGATGATTCCCGGCGAACTGGACACCCCGCCCGGCAGGATCGAGATCAACGTCGGCCGCGAGACGCGCAGCATGGTCGTCGCCAACGCGGGCGACCGGCCGATCCAGGTCGGCTCGCACTATCACTTCTACGAAGCCAATCCGGCGCTGCGCTTCGACCGTGAGCGTGCCCGCGGCTTCCGCCTGAACATCCCCGCCGGCACTGCGGTGCGTTTCGAGCCCGGGCAGGAACGTACGGTTGCTCTGGTCGCCTTCGCCGGAAAGCGGCGGGTGTACGGATTCCGTGCCGGGATCATGGGGCCGCTGGAGGTCGAGCCGTGAGGTACATCGACCGGCGCGCCTATGCGGAAATGTTCGGGCCGACGGTGGGCGATCGACTGCGCCTCGGCGACACCGGACTGTGGATCGAGGTCGAGGCCGACCGCACGATCTACGGCGAGGAGGTGAAGTTCGGCGGCGGCAAGGTGATCCGCGACGGCATGGGCCAGAGCCAGCGCGCAGGTGACGGGGTCGCCGACCTGGTCATCACCAACGCGCTGATCCTCGATCACTGGGGCGTCGTCAAGGCCGACGTCGGCGTCCGTCACGGGCGCATCGCCGGCATCGGCAAGGCCGGCAATCCCGATGTGCAGCCGGGCGTGGATATCGTCATCGGCCCGGGCACGGAGATCATCGCCGGCGAGGGGCAGATCCTCACCGCGGGCGCGATCGATGCGCACATCCATTTCATCTGCCCGCAGCAGGTGGAGGACGCGCTGATGTCGGGCGTCACCACCATGCTCGGCGGCGGCACCGGGCCGGCGGCGGGCACCAACGCGACCACCTGCACGCCGGGGCCGTGGTACATCGAGCGCATGTACCAGGCCACCGACGCGCTGCCGATGAACTTCGGCTTCCTCGGCAAGGGCAATGCCTCGCTGCCGGCCGCGCTGGAGGAGCAGCTCGCCGCCGGCGCGATGGGACTGAAGCTGCACGAGGACTGGGGCACGACGCCGGCGGCCATCGACAACTGCCTGAGCGTGGCCGAGCACTACGACGTGCAGGTCGCGATCCACACCGACACGCTGAACGAATCCGGATTCGTCGAGGATACCCTGGCCGCGTTCAAGGGCCGCACCATCCACACCTACCACACCGAGGGCGCCGGCGGCGGCCACGCACCGGACATCATCAAGGCCTGCGGCGAGGCCAACGTGCTGCCGTCGAGCACCAATCCGACGCGGCCGTACACCGTCAACACCGTCGACGAGCATCTGGACATGCTGATGGTCTGCCATCACCTCGACCCCAACATCGCCGAGGACGTGGCCTTCGCCGAATCGCGCATCCGCCGCGAGACCATCGCCGCCGAGGACATCCTGCACGATCTCGGCGCGTTCTCGATGATCTCCTCGGACTCGCAGGCCATGGGCCGCGTCGGCGAGGTGATCACGCGCACCTGGCAGACCGCGCACAAGATGAAGGTGCAGCGCGGGTCGCTGTCCGGCGACCCGGCCCGGCACGACAACTTCCGCGCCAAACGCTACATCGCCAAGTACACCATCAACCCGGCGCTCAGCCACGGCATCGCCCACGAGGTCGGTTCGGTCGAGATCGGCAAGCTCGCCGATCTGGTGCTGTGGAAGCCGGCGTTCTTCGGCGTGAAGCCGTCGCTGATCCTCAAGGGCGGCATGATCGCCGCCGCGCCGATGGGCGATCCCAACGCCTCGATCCCCACGCCGCAGCCGGTGCACTACCGGCCGATGTTCGGCGGTCTGGGTCGTGCGCGCGGGGCGACCTGCGTGAGCTTCGTGTCCCAGGCCGGCCTCGATGCCGGTATTGCGGAGCGCTACGGGCTGGATCGGCGCCTGGTCGCGGTGCGCGGCTGCCGCAGCGTGCGCAAGGCGGATATGGTGCACAACGCCTGGATGCCACACATGGAGGTCGATGCGCAGACCTACGCGGTGCGCGCCGACGGCGAACTGCTGGTGTGCGAGCCGCTGGCCGAACTGCCGCTGGCGCAGCGGTATTTTCTGTTCTAGGGGGAGTGGGGTTTGGTTGAATCATTCTTGGCCACGGAATCACACGGAAATACACGGAAAGATTCAACAGGCAAGGCCCCGACGATAGCCGTGCCGTGGATTGCCGGACGTTTGCCTTGCGCTATTTTCTGTGTTCTTCCGTGTGATTCCGTGGCCAAGAATGATTCAAGAAACCCTGGATTGTTCTCAATGCCGGCGGAGGCCGGCGTCCAGAGAGGCACGACATGCTGAGAATCCTTGCACGCTGTGACAGCGCGGAGCGCCCGCGCGCCT
>JAJJPM010000101.1:0-14944 GCA_032907525.1 Gammaproteobacteria bacterium | reverse complement strand
TCAGCGGTCGCGGTAGCGCCTGACGAGATCGCCGTAGGCGTCGATGCGGCGGTCGCGGAGGTAGGGCCAGATGCGGCGCACCTGTTCACTGCGGGCCAGATCGACGTCGACCACCAGGACCTCCGCGGCATCGGTCCCGGCACTGGCGAGGATCTCGCCCTGGGGACCGGCCACGAAGCTCGACCCCCAGAAGCGGCTGCCGGCACCGTGGCCGCTCGGATCGGGTTCGAAGCCGGTGCGGTTGCAGGCCAGCACGGGCAGGCCGTTGGCCACGGCATGGGCGCGCTGGATGGTGATCCAGGCCTCGCGCTGGCGGTCCTGCTCGGCCTGTTCGTCGCGCGGGTCCCAGCCGATGGCGGTCGGGTAGAGCAGCAGCTCCGCACCGGCCAGCGCCATCAGTCGCGCACCCTCCGGATACCACTGATCCCAGCACACCAGCACGCCGAGCCGGCCGACCGAGGTCTGGATCGGCTCGAAGCCGAGATCGCCCGGCGTGAAGTAGAACTTCTCGTAGTAGCCCGGATCGTCGGGGATGTGCATCTTGCGGTAGGTCCCGGCGATGCCGCCGTCGCGCTCCAGCACGACGGCGGTGTTGTGATACAGGCCGGGTGCGCGCCGCTCGAACAGCGAGGCGACGATGACGACCCCGAGTTCCTTGGCGAGCGGACCGAGCTCGGCGGTGGTCGGTCCCGGGATCGCCTCGGCGAGATCGAACAGCGCGGTATCCTCCGTCTGGCAGAAGTAGCGGCTGTTGTGCAGCTCCTGCAGCAGCACCAGCTGCGCGCCACGCGCCGCGGCGGCGCGGATGCCGCCTATCATGACGGCGAGATTGGCGTCGCGGTCGTCGCCGCAGGCCTCCTGCACCAGACCGACTCTGAGGATTTTGCTCATGACTGCTGCGCTCTCGAATGGAACCTGATCTCAGATGCATCCCGGTCGCCCATGCGGCGTTGCAGGGGCTGCTCGGGCGCCCGCTATCCTAAAAAACCTTTTTTTGGCCACGGAATCCACGGAACAACACGGAAAGCGTGCATGGCATAAACCCGGCATCATCCCTCCGCGGTCGGGTTTTCGGGTTTATCCCGCATAAACTCCCGCCGTCATGCTACCCGACCGCGCCCGCCGTTTCACGCGGCGCCGAGCACACCCTGCGGGAGCTGCATGGTGACGCAGTGCAGGCTGCCGTACTGCAGGATCAGCGCGCTGCAGTCGATCGGCACGATCTCGCGATCGGGGAAGGCGGGGCGCAGCGCGGCGATCGCCGCCGCATCGGCGGGATCGTCGTAGACGGGCAGCAGCACCGCGCCGTTGATGATGAGGAAATTCGCATAGGTCGCCGGCAGGCGGTGGCCGGCGGCATTGCGCTTGGGTGCGGGCCAGGGCAGTTCGACCAGCCGGTAGGGCCGGCCGTCGCGCGTGCGGAATCCGCGCAGCTCGGCGGCCATCGCCTGCAGCGGGGCGTAGTGCGGGTCCTGCGGGTCGCCGCAGCCCTGATAGGCGATGGTGTCGGGTGTGCAGAAGCGGGCGACGGTGTCGACGTGGCCGTCGGTGTCGTCGCCTTCCAGCTGCCCGTGATGCAGCCAGAGGAAGCGGTCCACGCCCAGCAGCCCGCCCAGCCGCGCCTCCAGCCGTGGCTGGTCGAGCTGCGGGTTGCGGGTGGGCGCGAGCAGGCAACTGGCCGTGGTCAGCAGCGTGCCCTCGCCGTCGGTCTCGATGCCGCCGCCCTCCAGCACCAGATCCACCTCGACCCGCGGGCAGTCGCCGAAGGCGCCGGCTGCGGCCAGACGCGGGGTGATCTGGTTGTCCAGCGCGGCGTCGTACTTGCCGCCCCAGCCGTTGAAGACGAAATCCAGCAGCCGCGGGCCGCTGTCGCCGTAGACGGTGATGGGGCCGTGATCGCGGGCCCAGGTATCGTTGGACGGCACCGCGAACAGCCGCACCCGGTCCATGTTCACGCCTGCGGCGCGCAGGCGGCCTTCCACCGCCCGCAGGTGAGCGGCGTCGTAGCAGCTCACCAGCAGCCGTTCCCGCATCGCCACCTCGCGGGCGATGGCGAGGAAGGCCGGCTCCACCCGGTCGAGGTAGGGCGCCCAGTCGCCGCGGTCGTTCGGCCAGGTGAGTTGGACGGCGTCCTGGGGCGCCCACTCGGGCGGAAAATGCGTCGATGTCATGGCTGGGGAACGGTAGGGAAGTCGCGCCCGCGGTGCGCGGGCGCGCGGGAGAACCGGAGGGGGGTTAGCCTGGATTATTCATGAACGACTACTGCGAGTCCGTAAGCGCACGAATCTGCCGCGTTGCACTCGAAAAACGTGCTCGACGTACTGTCAAGTACGCCTGTGCGCGTTTTCCTTCGCGCGCCTTGCATCTTCATGCCCTTACGTCCTCTCGCTACGTCGTTCATGAATAATCCAGGCTAGCGGTGGACGACCGAGTGCAGCGTCCGGTCGCCCTCGAAATACACCGTGAAGCCGTCGTAGACCCAGCGGGTGATGGGCGGCTGGCCGACCGCCTCGATGACCGACTGCGGCTTGCCGAAGCGGGCCTCGACATCGGTCATGGTCTCGCCCTTGCCGGGGCGTTCGACGCCGGCGCCCGCTTCGACGGCATCGATCACCAGGGTATCCGCGAAGGCCGCGGACTGCAGCGCGGCCCCCAACACCGCCGCCGACAGAACTTTCCTGAGTTGCATAATCGGTCCTCTCATCCCGGTTGCAGGCACTATAGCACCCGTGTGAAACAGGTGAAACCTGGCCCCCGCGGTTCTGTGAAGCGCCGCGCGGAAAGTCCGCTTCCGTCAGCGGGTGCTCTGGTCCTGCTCGTATCCGGCAAGTGTGACGCCGGCCGCGAGGAGATAGTCGCGCACATGCCGGATCTCCTGCTTGGTGCAGATGCCGCTATGGTGCGGCCGGTGCAGCGTACCCTCGATGCCGTTCAGGACGACATGCACGCGTGCCCCGTGGGCGGGCGTGACGTCGGCACCCAGGTGATTCAGGAGCGATTCGATCTCGCGCCAGTGGATGTTGCCGCTGACGGGCTCCTTGAGGATGGACTCGAGCAGACGTTCGTGTTTGTGGCTCATGGCTGCGGGCTCGCGCGGGTGAACGGTGTCGGTGCGCCGCGGCAGTGCCGGCACACCCCCAACTCTGCAGGGCGGGGCGTGCGGTTGCAACCGTGCCCGGCGCCGCCCGACGGCCATTTTTGCCGACGCCGTCAAAGAAGCCGGCTCGCCGCAATGGTCTATCATCCAGGGCGTATTGCCTTGCCGCGGCAGCCGGTTCAGGATAGCCGGCGCCGCGGCAATGCGGTTCGACATCGAACGCTGTGGATCAACATTCAACGGAGGGAATACCTGTATGTCCAAGACACTCTTCACGTGGTTGGCGGCGGTCCTGATGGCCCTGTCGCTGGCAGCCTGCGAACAGAAGCAGAGCGACGATCAGGGCACGATGGATCAGGGCACGGGCGATCAGACCGAGCCGGCGACCCCGCCGGGCCAGTAAACCCCGAAACGACGGGATCCGCGGTTGGGGCGGGAGGTGCGCATCCCGCCCCAGTCGTTCCGGCGCTTGCCGGACCCATTCCCGGTTCCGTCCCGGGCTGTCCGCGCCACGGCCCGTTACCCGAGGGGGTGCTTTGTGGTTTAATGCCGCCCCATGTTTCGTCCCTACGAACTCTATGTCGGTCTGCGCTACACCCGTGCCAAGCGGCGCAACCATTTCATTTCCTTCATCTCGCTGATTTCCATGCTGGGTATCGCCCTGGGCGTGACGGCGCTCATCACGGTGCTGTCGGTGATGAACGGCTTCGAGCAGGAACTGCGCGCCCGCATCCTCGGCATGGCCGCGCACGCCCAGATCATGGGCTACGGCGAGGGCGTGTCCGACTGGCGGACGATCGCCCGCATCGCCGCCGAGAATCCGGAGGTGATCGGTACGGCGCCCTATGTCCAGGCCGAGACCATGCTGACCCAGGGGAACCAGGTGAGCGGCGCGGTGCTGCGCGGCATCCTGCCGGAAGCGGAGCCGGAGGTGTCCGACGTCGGCGAGCACATGCAGCGCGGCGAGCTGGCGGATCTGCAGGCCGGGAGGTACAACATCATCCTCGGCAGCGAACTGGCCCTGCTGCTGGGCGCACAGGTCGGCGACAAGATCACCGTGGTCAGCCCGCAGGCCAGCATCACGCCGGTGGGCGCCATGCCGCGGCTGCGGCGCTTCACCGTCAGCGGCATCTTCGAGGTCGGCATGTTCGAATACGACCGCGGCGTCGCCCTGGTGCACATGGACGATGCCGCCAGGCTGCTGCAGCTCGGCGACACGGTGAGCGGCGTGCGTCTGAAGCTGCGCGACATGTTCGAGGTCGCGCGCGTGAGCAACGAAATCGCGGCGCGCCTGCCGGCGGAACTCCGCCTCACCGACTGGACCCGCCAGCACGCGAACTTCTTCCGCGCCGTGCAGACGGAGAAGCGGGTGATGTTCGTCATCCTCACGCTGATCGTCGCGGTCGCCGCCTTCAACATCGTGTCCACCCTGGTGATGGTGGTGACCGACAAGCAGGCGGACATCGCCATCCTGCGCACGCTCGGCACCACGCCCGCCTCGGTGATGGCGATCTTCATCGTGCAGGGCACCATCATCGGCGCCTTCGGAACACTGCTCGGGGTGTTCGGCGGCATAGGGCTGGCGCTCAACGTCGAGACCATCGTGCCCGCCATCGAGCAGCTCTTCGGCGTGAAGTTCCTGTCGCCCGACGTGTACTACATCAGCAAGCTGCCGTCGCAGCTCGAGTGGACGGACGTGTGGCGCATCGGCGGCGTGTCGTTCTTCCTCAGCATGCTGGCGACGCTCTATCCGGCCTGGCGTGCCTCCCGCACCCAGCCTGCGGAGGCCCTGCGCTATGAATAGCCCCACGGCGGTGCTGGCCTGCCGGGGCCTGAGCAAGACCTTCGCCGAAGGCGGGCTGAAGGTGGAGGTGCTGCGGGGCCTGGATTTCGAGGTCGCGGAAGGCGAGCGCGTCGCCATCGTCGGTGCCTCCGGCAGCGGCAAGAGCACCTTCCTGCACCTGCTCGGGGGCCTGGATCAGCCGACCGGCGGCAGCATCCAGGTCGGCGGGCAGGACATGGCGCGGCTGTCCGACGCCGCCCGCGGGCGGCTGCGCAACCGCGCACTGGGTTTCGTGTACCAGTTCCACCATCTCCTGCCGGAGTTCACCGCGCTGGAGAACGTCGCCATGCCGTTGCTGATCCGCGGCGACGGCGTCTCGGCGGCGCGCAGCCAGGCGCGCGACATGCTCGGCCGCGTGGGCCTGGGCGAACGTCTGCATCACAAGCCGGGCGAGCTGTCGGGCGGCGAGCGTCAGCGGGCCGCGGTGGCGCGGGCCCTGGTCACGCAGCCGCGGTGCGTGCTGGCGGACGAGCCCACCGGCAATCTCGACCGG
This sequence comes from Gammaproteobacteria bacterium, assembly GCA_032907525.1. GTDB lineage: Bacteria > Pseudomonadota > Gammaproteobacteria > Thiohalobacterales > Thiohalobacteraceae > JAHJQQ01. Next base: position 9,511 of record JAJJPM010000101.1, on the reverse strand, counting down.
CGCACGGCCCATGCGGTGTACGAACTGATGCTGGAGCTGAACCGGGCGCTGGGCACGAGTTTCGTCATCGTCACCCACGACCCGGAACTGGCGGGACGCATGGACCGCGTGCAGGAACTGCGCGACGGTCAGCTGTATCCGCGCTGACCCGGAAGCGGGACCGTCTTCGACCTCAGGACAGCGGACGCAGAACGCGCCGGCGGCGGCGCTGCTGGACCACATACAGCCGCCAGGCCAGCCGCACCGACACGAAGCCCGCGAGCGCCAGCACCACGCCGATGCTCACGCCGCCCAGCAGCAGCGGCTTCCACAGCCCGCTCATGCCGGCGATCAGCGCATGCAGGGACAGATCGAGATGCGGCTCCGCGGGCGGCAGCCGCAGCATCCAGGCACCCAGGCGATAGCTCGCGTACCAGACGGGCGGCAGGGTGAGGGGATTGGTGATCCAGACCAGCGCGGCCGCGATCGGCAGGTTCACGCGCAGCCAGATGGCGCAGGCCGCGGCGGGCAGCATCTGGAAGGGCATGGGCACGAAGGCCCAGAACAGACCGACCGCGACGCCGCCCGCCACCGAGCGGCGATTGAGGTGCCATAGATTGCCGTCGTGCAGCCGCGCCCCGAAGCGCCGCAGCTGGGGATGCTCCCGCACCTTGCGGTGATCGGGCAGATAGCGCCTTATAATGCGTCTCGGCATGGACGTGCTTCTGGGATGCTTCCGGAGTGCGTCCGGGTCGTGCGTCCGGCCGGACCGCCGGACGCGCCATTATCGCCAATATGTTCAAGGAAGAACATGATCCCGACTGCCCTCGCGGTCCTCGCCGGCGTCGTCGGCCTGCAGCTGCTGGCCGACCTTCCCGCACCCTGGGCCGCCGTACCGCTGGCGACGGGCGCCATCCTGTGTCTGCGCCGCCGATCGACCCGGCCGCTGGCCTGGGCCCTCGGTGCGTTCCTCTGGGCCTGGTGGCAGGCCGGACTGCAACTCGAGCGGGACCTGCCTCCCGCGCTGGAGGGCGCCGACCTGGTCCTGCACGGCACGGTCGCCTCGCTGCCGGAGGTCGACGGCCGCGCCACACGGTTCATTTTCGAGAGCCGCCAGCGCGCCGACGGTGCTGACTGGGTAGCGTTCGAGCGCCGTCTGCGCTTGAGCTGGTACGCGGACGTCGGTGACGTCCCTTCGATCGCGGCCGGCACGGCCTGGCAACTCACGGTCCGCCTGAAGCGCCGTCATGGCTTTCACAACCCCGGCGGCTTCGATTATGAGGGCTGGTTGTTTCAGAACGGTGTCAGCGCGACCGGCTACGTGCGGGACGGGATACCACTGGCGCCGCCGCGCGATACCGGGGCACCGGCGGTGCTGCGGCTGCGCGCGGCGGTCGATGCCCGGCTGGCGGCCGTCCTCGCCGGCAACGACCAGGCCGGTCTGCTGCGTGCCCTGGCGCTCGGCGTGCGCGACGGCATCGCCATGGACGATTGGGAGGTGCTGCGCGCGACCGGCACGGGACATCTGGTTGCGATCTCGGGGCTGCACATCGGTCTCGCGGCCGGCATGGCGTTCGTCGTCGTCCGCGGGGCGTGGGCGCGCAGCGCGACCCTGACGCTGCGCCTGGCCGCACCGCGTGCCGCAGCGCTGGCGGGATTCGCCGCGGCGACGCTGTACGCCCTGCTCGCCGGCTTCGGCATACCCGCGCGGCGCGCCTGGATCATGGCCGGGGTGATGCTGCTCGGTCTGGTCCAGCGCCGCCGCACCGATCCCTGGCAGGGGCTCGCACTGGCGCTGGTGCTGGTGACGCTCACGGATCCGCCGGCCGTGAACAGCCCGGGATTCTGGCTGTCGTTCGCCGCGGTCGCCATCATTTTCGCCGGACTCGCCCGGACGGCCGACCGCCCGCCGGACGGCGGCCGTGCCGGACGGCTGCGCAGGCAGGTCCGTTCCCTGGTGCATCTGCAGCTGCTGCTGAGCGCGGGTCTGCTGCCGTTCACGCTCGGCTTCTTCGGCCAGCTCGGCTGGACCTCCCCCATCGCCAATCTCCTCGCCGTACCGTGGACCAGCCTCGTCGTCGTGCCGCTGGTGTTCGTCGGCTTGCTGCTGCTGTTTCCGCTGCCTTCGGTCGCCGGCTGGGCGTTCGATCTGGCCGGCTTGGCGGCCGGGCTGCTGCGGCACTGGCTGGCCCTCCTGGCGGGGCAGCCCGGCAGTCTGCTGGGCATGCCGTCGGTGCCGGTCGCGGTCTCGCTGCTGGCCGGCTTCGGCATCGTCTGTCTGCTCCTCCCCCGGGGCGTACCGCGGCGACTGATGGGACTGGCGCTGCTGCTGCCGCTGCTGAGCTGGCGGCCGCCGCAGCCGGCACCGGGCAGCGCCTGGCTCACGCTGCTGGACGTCGGCCAGGGACTGGCTGCCGTGGTGCGCACCCGCAATCACGTCCTGGTCTACGACGCCGGGCCGCGGTTCGGGCCCGACTTCGACACGGGGCGCGCCGTGGTCGCACCGTTTCTGGAGGCGCAGGGCCTGCGGCGCATGGACCTGCTGATCGTCAGCCACGGCGACAACGATCACCGCGGCGGCGCGCGTTCGCTGGAAAGCCGCATTCCGGCCTACAGGCTGCTGACCAGCGTCCCGGAACGCATCGACTGGCGCTACAGCCGGCGCTGTCGCGCCGGGCAGCGCTGGGAGTGGGACGGCGTCACATTCCATGTGCTGCATCCCGACCCGGCGGAATATTCCGGCGGCAACGATGCGTCCTGTGTGCTGCAGGTGCGGACCGCAACCGGGGACAGCGCCTTGCTGCCCGGCGACATCGAGGCTGCGGCGGAATTCGCGCTGGTGCGGCGTCACGGCGCCGCGCTGGCGAGCACCGTGCTGGTCGCGCCGCACCACGGCAGCCGCAGTTCCTCCACGCCGGACTTCATCGCCGCCGTCGACCCGCGCTGGGTGCTGTATCCGGTGGGCTATCGCAACCGCTACGGCTTTCCGCGCCCTGAGGTGAGCGCACGCTACCGCGCGCACGGCAGCCGAGCGCTGACCACGGCGGGAAGCGGCGCCATCGAACTGCGTCTGGGCGAGGGCGGGGCGGAGCCGCGGCCGATGCCGCATCGACGTCTGGCCAGGCACTACTGGCAGTATCCGCCGGAGGTTCCGCCAGACCAATGAAAACCGTATGATAGGCGCGTCTACGCGAGCCCGTGCCGAAGCCGTGCGGGGCCCGATACATCACTTGTCCCATAGGAAACAACCGTGTTCGAACTGATCAAAGCGGGCGGCTGGCTGATGCTGCCGATCATCGCCAGTTCCGTCATCGCCATGGCGATCACCGTGGAACGTCTGTGGATGCTGCGCCTGCGGCGGGTGCTGCCGCGCCATCTGGTCCCCCAGGTGTGGAACTGGGTGCGCAACCACCAGATCGACGGCGCCAAGCTGGCCGCCCTGCGCATGGGCTCGCCGCTGGGCCGCATCCTGGCCGCCGGCCTGGTCAATCTGCAGCACGACCGCAGCGTCATGAAGGAGGCGATCGAAGACGCCGGCCGTCACGTGGTGCTGGAGCTCGAACGCTATCTCAACACCCTGGGCACCATCGCCGCCATCACGCCGCTGCTGGGCCTGCTCGGCACCGTGGTCGGCATGATCGACGTCTTCAACGCCATCATCACCCAGGGCGTCGGCAACCCCAGCGCGCTGGCCGACGGCATCTCCAAGGCGCTGATCACCACCGCCGCCGGCCTCGCCGTGGCCATCCCCAGCCTGATCGTCTACCGCTATTTCCGCGGCAAGGTCGACATGCTGGTGGTGCGCATGGAGCAGGAGGCGACCAAGATGGTCGAGGTGATGCACGGCGAGCGCGAGCAGGACGTCAACAGCGAGGACATCGCATGAATCTCCGCCCGCGCCGCCGGGACGACGTCGAGGTCAATCTCACGCCGCTGATCGACGTCGTCTTCCTGCTGCTCATCTTCTTCATGGTCTCGACGACCTTCAACCGCGAGTCGCAGCTGCAGGTGGACCTGCCGGAGGCGTCGAGCGAGCCGACCGAGGTGCCGAAGGAGGTCCTGGAGATCACCATCAACGTCGACGGCGAGTACTTCATCAACGAGCAGCAGGTGATCAACGCCGAGCCGGAGACCCTGCGGCGCGCCATCATCCAGGCCGTCGGCGACCGGCGCGACATGCCCGTCATCGTGCGTTCCGACGCGCGCACGCCGTTCCAGGCGGTGGTCACCGTGATGGATGTGACCGGCAAGCTGGGCATGACGCAGCTGTCGCTGGCGACCAGCCAGCCCGGCGAAGCCGCGGAATAGATGTCCGCGGCGCCGCAGCCGACCGGCACCCCGGGCACGCCCGGAAGCTGGGCGACCTACCGCCGTCTGATCGGCTATGCGCTGCCGCACTGGAAGCTGTTCGTCTTCAGCGCTCTGGCGATGGCCGCCTATGCGGCCACCGACACCGGCTTCGCGGCGCTGATGAAGCCCATGCTGGACGACAGCTTCGTCGCCCGCGATCCGCAGGCCATCCGCAGCATCCCGCTGCTGCTGATCGGGCTGTTTCTGGTGCGCGGGATCACCGGCTTCATCTCGAGCTACGGCATGAGCTGGGTGGGCCGCCAGGTGATCCAGGTGCTGCGCGGCGAGATGTTCGCGCGGCTGCTGCGCCTGCCGGCCGATTACTACGCGAGCCACACCACCGGCCAGCTGGTCGCCAAGCTCATCTACAACGTCGAGCAGGTCTCGCAGGCGAGCACCAACGCCATCACCATCCTCATCCGCGACAGCCTCACGGTGGTGTTCCTGCTGGCCTGGATGTTCTACATCAGCGGCTGGCTGGCGATGCTGTTCCTGGTGGTCGGTCCGATCCTCGCGGTGCTGACCCGCTATGTGAGCCGCCGCTTCCGCAGGATCAGCCGCCGCATCCAGGACTCCATGGCCGACGTCACCGAGGTCGCCAGCGAAGCGATCGAGGGGCACAAGGTGGTCAAGGCCTTCGGCGCGCAGGACTACGAGCAGGCGCAGTTCGACAAGGTCAACCGCAAGAACGCCAGCCTGCAGATGAAGCACATCGCCACCAGCGCGGCCAGCGTGCCCTTCACCCAGTTTCTGGCCGCGAGCGTGCTGGCCGGTGTGATCTATCTGGCGACGCTCGATCCCATGCTGGAGCGCATCAGCCCCGGCGGGTTCGTATCCTTCATCGCCGCCATGATGCTGCTGATGCCCTGTCTCAAGCGCCTCAGCACCGTGAACGCCTCCCTGCAGCGCGGCATCGCCGCGGCCGAGGGCATCTTCGCGCTGATCGACACGCCCGCCGAACCCGATACGGGCACACGGACGCTGGAACGCGCGCGCGGCGAGGTGGAGTTCAGGGACATCGTCTTCCGCTATCGGCCGGAGCAGGAGCCCGTGCTGAGCGGCTTGTCGTTCCGCATGGCGCCGGGCGAGATGGTGGCGCTGGTCGGCCGGTCCGGCAGCGGCAAGTCGACGCTCGCCGGGCTGCTGCCGCGCTTCCATGACGCGCAGCAGGGTGCGGTCCTGCTGGACGGCGTGGACATCCGCGAATACCGCCTGGCCGATCTGCGCGCGCAGATCGCGCTGGTCAGCCAGGATGTCGTGCTGTTCAACGACACGGTGGCGAACAACATCGCCTACGGCCGTCCCGGCACCGGCCACGCCGACATCGAGCGCGCCGCGCGCATCGCGCATGCGGACGATTTCATTCGCGCGCTGCCGCAGGGCTATGACACGGTGGTGGGAGAGAAGGGCGTGCTGCTGTCCGGCGGCCAGCGCCAGCGGCTGGCCATCGCGCGCGCCGTGCTCAAGGACGCACCCATCCTGATCCTCGACGAGGCCACCTCGGCGCTGGACACCGAATCCGAACGCGCCATCCAGGAGGCGCTGGAGACCCTCATGCGGGGCCGCACGACCCTGGTGATCGCGCATCGCCTGTCGACCGTGGAGAAGGCCGACCAGATCCTGGTGATGGAGGCGGGGCGCATCGTCGAGGCGGGGCGTCACGCGGAACTCCTCGCCAGGGAGGGCCGTTATGCCGCGCTGTACCGGCTGCAGTTCCGCGACGCGCCGGTCTGACACGGGGCATGTCCAGGCTCGATCGCATCTGGTACGGACGCAGCGCCTGGATGTGGCTGCTGCTGCCGCTCAGCTGGCTCTACCGCGCCGCGGTCGGAACGCGCCGCCTCGCCTATCGCGCGGGGATCAGGAAAATCCATCGGCTCGACGTGCCGGTGATCGTCGTCGGCAATCTGACCGTGGGTGGTACGGGCAAGACGCCGCTGGTGACGTGGCTGGTGGAATGGCTGCGTGCGCACGGTTACGCGCCCGGCCTGGTCGCGCGCGGCTACGGTGGGCGGGCGCGGCACTGGCCGCAGCAGGTGCGGCCCGACAGCGACCCCGCGGCCGTGGGCGACGAGCCGGTGCTGCTCGCGCGGGCGACCGGCTGTCCCATGGCGGTGGCGCCCGATCGCGTGGCCGCGGCGCGCGCGCTGCTGGCGCACAGCGACTGCGACGTGATCGTCAGCGACGACGGTCTGCAGCACCATGCGCTCGGCCGCGATGTCGAGATCGTCGTGATCGACGGCGTGCGGCGCTTCGGCAACGGCCGGTGCCTGCCCGCCGGGCCCTTGCGCGAGCCGCCGGGGCGCCTGGCGGCGGCGGACCTGGTGGTCAGCAACGGATCGGCTCAGCCGGGCGAATTCGCCATGCGCGTCCAGGCTGCGGAGGCGCGCAACCTGGTGACGGGCGAGCGCCGGCCGCTGGCGGCGTTCCGTGGAACGGAACTGCACGCGGTCGCCGGCATCGGCCGGCCGGAACGTTTTTTCGAGGCGCTGCGGGAACAGGGACTGGCGTTCGAGGCGCATGCGTTTCCCGATCATCACGCCTTCCGGGCGGACGAGCTCGGGTTTCCCGGCACCGTACTGATGACCGAGAAGGACGCGGTCAAGTGCGAGTCCTTCGCCCGGCCGGAATTCTGGGCGGTGGGCGCGCGCACCGAACTGGATCCGGCATTCGACGTGCGCCTGCTGGATTTGCTGCGCCACGCGGAGCGAGGCACTAGGTCCCGGTGCCCATCTTGATTACCATACGCCGTGATCTTCATGCGAGGTTCGCCATGGACAAGAAGCTGCTCGACATCCTGGCCTGTCCGGTCTGCAAGGGACCGCTGGTCTACCGCAAGGCCGAGAAGGAACTGGTCTGCAAGGCCGACCGGCTCGCCTATCCCATCCGCGATGACATCCCGGTGATGCTCGAGGAGGAGGCGCGGACACTCGCGCCGGACGAAGAGATCGCCTGAGCCCCTCCCATGACCGGATTCAAGGTGGTCATTCCCGCGCGCTACGGGTCGACGCGGCTGCCCGGCAAGCCGCTGCGCCTCCTGGCGGGGCGGCCAATGGTCGAGCACGTCTACCGGCGTGCCCGCGAGAGCGGTGCGGCACAGGTCGTCATCGCGACCGACGATGCGCGCATCGAGACGGCCGCGCGGAGCTTCGGCGCCGAGGTCGTGCTGACCTCGCCCGACCATCCGTCGGGCACCGACCGGCTCGCCGAGGTCGTCGACCGCCTCGGCTGGGTGGACGACAGCGTGGTGGTGAACGTCCAGGGCGACGAGCCCCTCATGCCGCCGGCGCTCATCCGCCAGGTCGCGGACAACCTCGCCGCACATCCGGAGGCCGCCATCGCCACGCTCGGTACGCCGCTGGACGATGCCGCCGAATTCTTCGATCCCAACGTGGTGAAGGTGGTGGCCGACCGCCAGGGGCTGGCGCTGTATTTCAGCCGCGCGCCCATCCCCTGGGACCGCGACGGCTTCGCCCGCGGCCGGGACCGCCTGCCACCGGGTATTCCCCACCGCCGTCACCTCGGGCTGTACGCCTATCGCGCCGCCTTTCTGCGCGCCTACCGGGACCTGGAGCCGGCGCCGCTCGAGCGCAGTGAAATGCTGGAGCAGCTGCGCGCGCTGTGGCACGGTTACCGGATCCATGTCGCCGATGCCGTGGCGCAGCCCGGCCCGGGGGTCGACGTGGAAACGGATGCGCAGCGGGTGGAGGCGCTGCTGAAGTCGATGGAGGGCGGTGGCTGAGAGCGTGTGAATTTCCCCTCGTCCTTGCGGGCGCGCTCAGGGTCATCCTCGCCACAGCAGGGGAGTATTCACCGACTCTGGGGCGACTCTGAGGCAACTCTGGGGCGTGATGCTCAGTCGGCGGAGAGGCAGGGCAATTTGAGGGCGACGAAGTCCGGATTCAGCGCGGTGCCCTCGACGTTCAGCACCGGCACCGTGCGTGTCCGCGGCACGCGCCGCGTGGCGTCTCCGTGCTGGTTCGGCTGGATGACCGCTGCGGCGGTCTCACAGGACAGCACCAGCGCCGGCCCGTCCTCCAGGACCTCGATCACGCGGCATTGGTGGCCTTCGAATTCCAGCTCGCGGCCGATGCAGGCACGCAGGCGTTCGAGGGTCGGCGGAAGCATGGGCATGGCGTCTTGCAGGACATTTGCGTAACACGCCCCGAGGATGGTGCATTTCGGCGGGTGCCGCAAGCGGCGCTAAGAGGTGAGTTTGTGTTCGAGGCAGGAGAATCATGGTGAAGGTGCTGTTCGTCTGCATGGGCAATATCTGCAGGTCGCCGACCGCCCAGGGCGTGTTCGAGGCGCTGGTGCGCCGGGAGGGCCTGGAGGGGCATATCGAGATCGATTCCGCCGGCACTCACGGCTACCACGTCGGCAAGCCGCCGGATCCGCGCGCCCAGGAGGCGGCGCTGCGCCGCGGCATCGACCTGAGCGGCCTGCGGGCGCGCCGCGCCCGGCCGGAGGACTTTCTGGAATACGACTATATCCTCGCAATGGATGAGAGCAATTACGAGGACTTACGGGAACTATGTATTCCGGATTATGAGGACAGGCTGCGGCTGTTTCTGGACTTCGCCCCCCAGAGCGGGGTGCGCGAGGTGCCCGACCCTTATTACGGCGGCCGGCAGGGCTTCGAGCGGGTGCTGGACCTGATCGAGCAGGCGGCCACGGGACTGCTGGCCGATATCCGCGCACGTCACGGCCTGTGACGGGGCCCCGGTCCTCCCGGGCGGGGACCCGATCAGTCCAGAAACCGCATTTGCCGCAAAGGGAGGGGACAGATTTAAGTCTGTCCCCGTGCCCGACTGATCGTTTCGTCACGCCGGCATCAAGGTCATGCACTGGCTTTTGTCACCCGCCCGCGGTTCACGGCGACGCTTTATTACAGTGCCTTCCGTGGTCTTCCGTGGCTGAAATCGATTTTTCAGATTAAAAAAGGCCCGGACCGACAGTGGCCCGGGCCTTCCGTATCCAACCCCCAAGATTCCGGGATCGATCTTATTCGCCGGACGTCACCACCGGCGGCTTCGGGGCCGGGGCGTCGCCGCCGCTCTCGCCGCGCGGGGCCTCGGGTTTGGCCACGACCGGCGGATTCGGTGCGCTCGGGGGAACGACGACCGGGGCCGGCGCGGGTTTCGGCGTGCTGTCCACCACCGGCGCCGGGGCGCTCGCCGGG
>JAJJPM010000100.1:0-3444 GCA_032907525.1 Gammaproteobacteria bacterium | reverse complement strand
ACCTGCCGATGGAGCAGAAGGCCGGCGTCACCATCGGCATGGCGATGACCGAGAAACAGGGCGGCACCGATGTGCGCGCCAACACGACCCGTGCCTTTGCAGTCGGTGCCGGGGGACCCGGCCAGGCCTACGAGCTGACCGGGCACAAGTGGTTCTGCTCGGCGCCGATGTGCGATGCCTTCCTCACCCTGGCGCAGACCGACAAGGGGCTGACCTGCTTCCTGCTGCCGCGGCATCGCCCGGACGGCACGCGCAACCAGTTCTACATCCAGCGCCTGAAGAACAAGCTAGGTAACTGGGCCAACGCCTCCAGCGAGGTCGAGTACCGTGGCGCGCTGGCCTGGATGGTCGGCGAAGAGGGCCGCGGCGTGCCGACCATCATCGAAATGGTCTCCTCGACCCGTTTCGATTGCATGATCGGTTCCAGCTCGCTGATGCGTCAGGCACTGACCCAGGCCCTGCATCACTGCGCGCACCGCCAGGTCGGCGGCCGGGTCCTGCTGGAGCAGCCGCTGATGCAGAACGTGCTGGCCGATCTCGCGCTGGAAAGCGAGGCGGCGCTGGCGCTGACCCTGCGCATGGGCCGCGCCCAGGACAATCGCCATGACGAGCACGAAGACAAGTTCGCCCGGCTGGTCACCGCCGTCGGCAAATACTGGATCTGCAAGCGCGCACCGAACATGATCGCCGAGGCCAGCGAATGCCTGGGCGGCGCTGGTTATGTCGAGGAAACCATCCTGCCGCGGCTGTACCGCGAGGCGCCGGTGAATTCCATCTGGGAAGGTTCCGGCAACGTGCAGTGCCTCGACGTCTTGCGCGCGCTATCGAAGGAGCCGGGCGTGCTGGAGGTGCTGTTCGCCGAACTCGGCGACGGCCACGGTGATGCACGGCTGAAGGCGCATATCCAGCGTTTGAAGGCGGCCTTCGGCGACACCGAGGACATCCAGTACCGCGCCCGCCAGCTCACCGAGGACGTTGCCGTTGGCCTGCAGGCCAAGCTGCTGCTCGAAGCCGGCAACGCGGCCGTATCCGATGCCTTCATCGCCAGCCGCCTCGAAGCGCACGGGCGGGTGTACGGGACGTTGCCGCGCGGGCTGGACATCGACGCAGTGCTGGCCCGGAGCGCTCCGCAGCTGTGATGCGGGACGTGGGGCTCTGCCGTTGTAAACGCCCGACCGGGTGCAGCATGAGACGAAGACTTGCTCGGAAAGTGACGGCGGTGTCCGGTTCGTTTCCAGATTTGACAGAGGTCGGGCGGCGCTTTGAGCGCGGTGACAGGCCGGGCGCCCCGATTCCACGGCGTACGGCGGCGGGCGAATGCTGCACAGTCGGCCGCTCGTGGTTGCGCTGGGCGCGGATACCGGCTATGACCTCTCCTGTGCGGCGGCCTGCTAGTACCTTTGTATAACAGCCAAAAGAGCTGGTGCTCCTAGAATGGGGCGAGCGACTACGTTACGGGGTTGCAAGTGCCGCATGATTTTTGAGGTTCGATATTGAGCGGCAAAAGACATGGGCGCTTGGTCTCCGGACATCAAGTGGCCGTCTCCCTGCCTCGTCAGGCCTGGTGAGTTTCTTTGCAGAGCCTTCACGGACGAGCATTCGATGAGTTTCTGAGGTGAGTTCATGGCAACCGATCTAAACAAGTACATCCGCAACGCAGCGTTTCTCGACAAGGTCGTCTCGGCAGAAGAGGCCGCGTCGTGGATCGAGGACGGCATGACGCTGGGCATGAGCGGCTTCACCCTGTTCGGGGAGCCGAAGGTGTTCCCGAAGGCACTGTCCGAGCGCGGCCAGCGCGAGAAATTCAAGGTCAACCTGTTCACCGGCGCGTCCATGGGACCGGCGGCAGACCAGTCGATGGCCGAAGCCGGCATCATCAACAAGCGCATTCCGTATCAGGGCAACCCGGTACAGCGCAAGAAGATCAACGCCGGCGAGGTGCTCTACATCGACCAGCATCTGTCCCACACCGCCGAGCTGCTGCGTCAGGGCGTGCTGCCGCAGGTCGACTACGCCATCATCGAAGCGGCGGCCATCACCGAGGACGGCCAGATCATCCCGACCGGTTCGGTCGGTAACTCGCCGATCTTCGTGCAGAACGCCAAGCACGTGATCATCGAGCTGAACACTTCTGCTCCGCGCGAGTACGAAGGCATGCACGACATCTACATCCCCGGCCCGGCCGGCGAGGATTCGCGCAAGGACATCCCGGTCTACAACGTCAGCAAGCGCATCGGCTCGATCGGTATCCCGGTCGATCCGGCCAAGGTGCGCGGCATCGTGCTGTCCAGCGAGCCGGACATTCCTTCCCCGCTGTTCGAGCCGAACGCCGAAACCCAGAAGATCGCCGACAACCTGCTGGACTTCCTGCGTGAAGAAGTGCGGCTGGGGCGCCTGACCAACAGCCTGGCTCCATTGCAGTCCGGTGTGGGCTCGGTGGCCAACGCGGTGCTGGCTGGCATGAAGACTTCCGAGTTCAAGGACCTGACTGTCGCTTCCGAAGTGCTGCAGGACGGCGTTTTCGACCTGATCGACGCCGGCGTGGTGAAGTTCGCCGCCGCCACCGCCTTCTCCCTGTCGAAGAAGCGCGTGGACAACCTGGCCTCTGACCTCGCCAAGTACGCCGGCAAGGTGGTGTTCCGTCCGCAGGAGATCTCCAACCATCCGGAAGTGATCCGCCGACTGGGGATCATCTCCTTCAATACCGCGCTGGAAGCCGACATCTACGGCAACGTGAACTCCACGCACGTCAACGGCACCCACATGATGAATGGTATCGGCGGCTCGGGTGACTTCGCCCGCAACGCACGTATCAGCATCTTCGTGACGACCTCGACGGCGAAGGACGGCAAGATCTCCTCCATCGTGCCGTTCGTCACCCATGTGGATCACACCAACCACGACGTCGACGTGATCATCACCGAGCAGGGCTATGCCGATCTGCGCGGGCTGGCGCCCGTCGAGGCGGCGGCGCGAATCATCAACAACTGCATGCACCCGGATTACCGGCCCCAGGCGCTCGCCTACCTCGAAGAGGCGAAGCAGCGTGGCGGCCACACCCCGCACGTGCTGGAAAAAGCCTTCTCCTGGCATGCCAACTTCGCCAAGAACGGCACCATGCTGCTGGACAAGTAATCGGTAGGAGCCTGTGCGGCTGATGCAGCAATGCATCGGCGGCGGGCTCGAAGCGGTGCCCAAATCCGACGCCAGGCGCTGGCGTCGGATTTTTTTTGCCCGTGACGGTGCACATTTGCAGCGCGCCGACGTCTCTGATGCGGCTCCATCCGCTCGGCTGCGTATACATCCGTCACCAAATGCGGCCAAGATAGGCCGATGTGTTAAGCCAGGATGAGCCATGACTTCCAACGAATCCAGATCCTTCACCGTCGCCACCTGCGCTGAGGAGGCGGTCGACAAGCTGGCCGAGCTGCACGCGCAGGCCAC
>JAJJPM010000099.1:0-46472 GCA_032907525.1 Gammaproteobacteria bacterium | reverse complement strand
GAACGGCAGGATCCAGAACGACCAGTTGTTCATGCGCGGCAGCGCCATGTCCGGCCCGCCGATCATCATCGGGATGAGCCAGTTGGCCAGGCCCACGAAGGCCGGCATGACGGCGCCGAAGATCATGATCAGCGCGTGCATGGTGGTCATGGAGTTGAAGAACATCGGCTCGACCACCTGCAGGCCGGGCTGGAACAGCTCGGCGCGGATGATCATCGCCATGGCGCCGCCGACGAAGAACATCAGCAGCGAGAACAGCAGATACAACGTCCCGATGTCCTTGTGGTTGGTCGTGAACAGCCAGCGGGACAGGCCTTTGGCCGGCCCGTGATCGTGCGCATCGTGTGCAGCTGCAGTACTCATGGACTTTCTCCTCCTCGGAAACCGTTACCGGGCAGCCTTGACGTCGGCCGGCTGGACGACATCGCCGGTGTCATTGCCCCAGGCGTTGCGCTCGTAGGTGATCACGGCGGCGAGATCGGCATCGTTCAGCTGGGCGCCGAAGGCCGCCATCGCGGTGCCGCTCTTGCCGTTCAGGACGAGATCGATGTGTCCCGCCACAGGGCCGGTCGCGATGACACCGCCCTTCAGTGCGGGGAAGGCGCCGGGAACGCCCTCGCCGTTCGCCTGATGGCAGGCCGCGCAATTGGTCGCGTAGACCTTCTCGCCGCGCGCCATCAACTCATCCTTGGAGAATTCGCGGTCCGAATCGGCGGCCGCCGCGGCGGAAGCCTGCTTCTGCCCGGCCAGCCATTGCTCATACTCGGCCTGCTCCTTGGCGACGACGACGATGGGCATGAAGCCGTGATCCTTGCCGCACAGCTCGGCGCACTGGCCGCGGTAGGTTCCGGGCGTGTCGGCGCTGAACCACATCTCGTTGACGAAGCCGGGGATCGCATCCTTCTTCATGCCGAGATCCGGAACCCACCAGGCGTGGATGACGTCGTTCGAGGTGATCAGCAGGCGCACCTTCTTGTTCACCGGCACCACCACGGGGTTGTCGACCTCGAGCAGATAATTCGGATTCTTGTCGGCGCGGTCGTAGATTTCCTCCTTGGGCGTCGACAGCGTGCTGAAGAAGCTCACGCCGTCATCCAGGTAATCGTACTGCCATTTCCACTGATAGCCCGTCACCTTGATGCTGACGTCGGAGTTGCGGGTGTCCTCCATGGCGATCAGCGTCTTGGTGGCGGGAATCGCCATGCCGATCAGGATCAGAAAGGGAACGATGGTCCAGAGGATCTCGACCGTGGTGCTTTCGTGGAACTTGGCGGCGACCGCGCCTTTGCTCTTGCGATGCCTGATGATGGAGTAGAACATCGCGCCGAACACCACGATGCCGATGATGATGCACACCCAGAGGATCAGCATGTGCAGGTCGAAGACCTCGCGGCTGATCGGTGTGACGCCCGGCCGGAGATTCAAATCGTAGGCCGCACCCGCCAGCCCCGCCGCCGACATGAGGCCGAGCCCCGCCAGCGCCTGAGGCACCCTCAGTTTCGTTCTCGCAGACATGCCCTTCTCTCTCCTTTGGTCGAATTTCAATTTTTTGTTTTCGAAAATTCGTCGAGTCGGGCCGCCTCTCAAACACTACCAGGCGGCGGACAATGGAATCGGCGATCGGGTAATCCGGCGCATCCGGCGTTCGGACCGGCGGTGGCCCGCGTGCGTGGCGGGCCGGAAACGGGTGACACGGCGTCGCGACGCCCCCGGGGCACGGATGTCGCGACGCCGGGCGCGCGACATCGCGCGCGCTCCGTCGAGAGCCCGCGTGAATTCGATGAAAGACGGGTAGATCACCATGTCACGGAACACCACCGCTGCTCCGTGCCGGGACAGAGAACAGTTTGGTTGGAAGACCACGCCACACGCCGCCACGTCAGGTTCTGCTGCTGCCACCCCTTGCCCCTTCTGGTCCGCAGCTATCGTTATTTGCGTACAAATTCGATTGCGGAAGGATCCTACCCGATACACCTTTAAGGCGCAAGCGGATGTCAAATTATTGCGATAAACACACGTTGCAACAATACCTTGCAACTGGCGCGCGCAATTTATTAGAACATAATAATATTCATTGTTACTGAGAAAAGTTGCCAAAATGCGACAAGCCGGCGAAAGGTGACGGCCGGCCCGGACATTTTGGCAATCTGCGCTGATATAAAACTGATTTAATTGATTTTATCGAATTCGATCCGACAAAATTCCGCGGACAGCGTAGGGAAGGGCGGTGTTCCTCGGCCGGTCGCCCCCGCGACAAGCCGCGTGCCTGTCGGGTCAGTCCGTGACCGGCAGGGAGAAGCGGTCGGCGAAGTCCCGGGGCGCGGCGGCCGCATCCCAGGGCAGCTGCGCCAGCAGCGGCGCATCCAGACGCGCCTGCAGGGCCTCGATGTTGCCGGATGCATCGGTAAACGCAGGATCGATCGGGTTCGCCACCCAGCCCGCCAGCGGAGCGCCCCGCGCACGCACCGCCGCCGCGGTCAGCAGGGCGTGGTTGATGCAACCCAGCCGGAGGCCCACGACCAGAACCACGGGAAGGGCCAGCGCCGCGGCGAGGTCGGCCACGGTCTCGCGCTCGTTGAGCGGGACCAGCCAGCCGCCCACGCCCTCCACCACCGCCCACTCGGGGCGGGCCGACGCGATGTCGTCGCAGATGCGGCGGACATCGATGGTCACACCGGCCCGCGCTGCGGCCAGATGCGGCGCGATCGGCGGTGCGAACGCGTAGGGATTGACCAGCTCATAGGGCAGCACGCGGGCAGAAGCCGCCTGCAGGGCAAGGGCATCGGCGTTGCGCAAGCCGTCGGCAGCCGCTTCGCAGCCGCTCGCCACCGGCTTGAAGCCCAGGGCCGGCCGGCCCTGCCGCCGCAGGGCGTGCAGCAGCGCCACGGCGACGCGCGTCTTGCCGATGCCGGTATCCGTTCCGGTGATGAAATAACCTCGCACCCGCCCCCCGTGCAACCCCGGCACCGGCGCCCGCCGCTGTCAGGATCGTGATGTTCCGCCGCGGCCGCGGAGCGCCGCGATCGGCACCCGCACGCCGTCCTCCGCCGGGCGCTGCGCCACCGTCTCCGGCGCCCAGGCATGCCCGTAGATCACTTCGTAGGTCGCCGGCAGCAGGCCGTCGACACGGAAGCCTTCATAGGTTTCGCGGACCCGCTGCCAGCGCCCCTTGCCGGTCAGGCCGCGGGCCCGGCCGGCGGTCTGATTGTGCGCCCCCAGAGTCTTGAGATCATCCACCAGGCCGCGCAGATCGGGATACGTGAGTGTCAGCCGCTCCACGTCCAGCACGGGATCGCGCAGGCCCGCACGCAGGAGCATGTCGCCGACATCGTGCATGTCGAGAAACGCGTTCACGTGACTGTAGCCGTCGGCGGCCGCCCAGCTGGCGCGCAGCTCGCGGAGCGTGTCGGGCCCGAAGGACGTGAACAGCAGCGCGCCGCCCGGCCGCAGCACGCGGCGGAACTCGGCGAAGGTCGGCTCCAATGCGTTGCACCATTGCAGGGTGAGGTTGGACAGAAGCAGATCCACGCTGCGGTCCGCGAAAGGCAGGCGTTCGATGTCGCCGCAGACGAAGCGCGGCCGGCGCCACCAGCCGGCGCGGCGCCGCGCCTGCAGCAGCATGGCGTGCGCGATGTCCAGCGCGACGACGCGCGCTCCGCCGTAACGTTTGGTCAGCGCCCGCGCGAGGTGGCCCGTGCCGGTGCCCAGATCGAGGATCCGCCGGGGCGCGATGCGCAGGAAATCCAGCCGCTCCAACAGCCGGTCGCCGACCTCGCGCTGCAGGACGGCGACCCGGTCGTAGTCGGCGGCGGCGCGCTCGAAACTGGCGCGCACGCCGCGCTTGTCGATGCGGAAGGACTCGGCGTCACTCATGACAGGAACTCCTGCACGGCGCCGACGAATTCCACGGGATGCGACACGAACGGCGCATGTCCCGCCGCCGCGAATTCCTGCAGGCGCATCGCGGGATGCCGTGCGGCGACGGCGCGCAGTGCCTCGATCGGCACCAGCGTGTCGCGCGCCCCGCCCAGCCACAGCACCGGCGCATCGAGCGTTTCCAGCGCCGGGCGCAGATCCGCATCGCGCAAAATCCCCAGCCCGCCGCGCAGCGCCTCCATGGTCGGCGACGGTGCCGCCTGGAGCGCGGCCCGCAGGCGGCGCAGTACGGTACCGTCCGGTGCGCCGCGCGCCACCAGACTCAGAAAGCGCATCAGCGTGGCGCGGTGATCGCGCATCATGTCGCGACCGAACCCCTCCAGAATCTCGGGCTGCATGGCCGCCGGCCAGTCGGGGGCGGCGACGAAGCGCGGGTTGGCCGCCACCAGCACCAGCCGCGCCACCCGTGCGGGAAAGCGTGCCGCGACACCGACGGCCAGCGTCCCGCCCAGCGACCAGCCCAGCCAGTGCGCCCCCGCCGGCACGGCCTCCACGAGCAGGTCGCAGACGCCGTCGAGGTCGAATTCCGCCGGCGGCGCGCTGTGCCCGTGGCCGGGCAGGTCGATCAGGTGCACGCGGAACCGATCCGCCAGCCGCTCCGCGACGCCGTCCCAGATGCCGGAATGCAGCCCCCAGCCGTGCAGCAGAACCAGATCCGGGCCGTCGCCTAGGCGCTGACAATGGAGACTCATGACGCTCAGCGGCTCAGCAGCTCGCCGAAGGGGTGGCAGGCCACCGCCTCCAGCGCATCCAGCAGTCGATCGATCTGCGTCTCGTCATGGGCCGCGCTGAAGGTGATGCGCAGCCGTGCCGTGCCCTCCGGCACGGTCGGCGGGCGGATGGCCGGTACCAGGATGCCGCGTGTGCGCAGGCGTTCGCTGAGCCGCACCGCCGCGTCGGTCTCGCCGACCAGGAGCGGCTGGATCGGCGTGTCCGAGGCCATGAGCTGCAAACCCAGCTGAGCGGCACCGGCGCGGAAGCGCGCGATCAGCGCCCGCAGGCGCTCGCGCCGCCAGGGTTCGGCACGCACCAGCCGCAGGCTGGCACGCGCGGCCTCCGCGAGCGCGGGCGGCGTGGCGGTGGTGTAGACGTAGGTGCGCGCCCGCTGGATCAGCGTCTCGACCAGATCCTCGCTGCCGGCGACGAAGGCACCGAAGGTGCCGAAGGCCTTTCCCAGCGTCCCCATCAGCACGGGCACCGCATCCGCGTCCAGGCCGCAGTGCTCCAGGCTGCCGCGCCCCGTCGCGCCGAGCACGCCCAGGCCGTGGGCATCGTCGACCATCAGCCAGCTGTGCGCGCTGCGTGCCGCACCCGCCAGCTCCGGCAGCGGCGCGATGTCGCCGTCCATGCTGAACACGCCGTCGGTGGCGATCAGATACCCGCCCCCGCCGCTGGCGGCGAGGCGCCGCTCGAGATCGGCGACGTCGGCGTGCGCGTAACGCACCAGCCGCGCGCCGCTGTAGCGTGCCGCGTCCAGCAGCGAGGCATGGTTGTAGCGGTCCTCGAACAGGCGGTCGTTCTGTCCAAGCAGCGCGCCGGCGACGCCGAGATTGGCCATGTAGCCCGTGGAGAACAGCAGGGCGCGCGGCCGGCCGACGAAGTCCGCCAGCTCTTCCTCCAGCGCATGATGTGCGGCACTGTGACCGCTCACCAGATGCGCCGCGCCGCTGCCGACGCCCCAGGCGTCGGCGCCCTCCTGCAGGGCGCGCACGACCTCGGGGTGGCCGGCGAGCCCGAGGTAGTCGTTACTGCAGAAGGCCAGCAGCCGCTCGCCGCCGACGCGCAGCTCCGGCCCCTGCGGGCCCTCGCTCACGCGCCGCGCCCGGTACAGGCCCTGGGCCCGGCGCTGCTCGAGATCGTGGCGGAGGTCTTTCATGGTGCGACGCTTGAAAGGGAAGATCTTTCAACACGAAGGCGCCGAAGGCGCGCGAAGGAAATACAAAGATTCTTCATGGCCTTCGCGCCGCAACGCGGCTTCATTCAGACCGGCCGCAGCCCAAGACGCTCGGGCCTTCGCGCCGCAACGCGGCTTCATTCAGACCGGCCGCAGCCCAAGACGCTCGAACAGGTGCCGGTCGTGGTCGCGCTCCGGGTTTTCGGTGGTCAGCAGGCGCTCGCCGTAGAAGATGGAATTGGCGCCGGCCAGGAAGCACAGCGCCTGCAGTTCGTCGCTCATGTCGGTGCGTCCGGCGGACAGGCGCACGTAAGAGCGCGGCATCAGCAGCCGCGCCACGGCGATGGTGCGCACGAATTCGAAAGGATCCGGCGGTTCGACGTCCGCGAGCGGCGTGCCCTCCACGCGTACCAGCAGGTTGATCGGCACGCTCTCGGGATGGCGCGGCAGATTGGCCAGCTGCTGCAGCAGCCCGGCGCGGTCCTCCCGGCCCTCGCCCATGCCGACGATGCCGCCGGCGCAGACGTTGATGCCGGCGTCACGCACGTGCGCGAGCGTCTCCAGGCGATCCTGATAGGTGCGCGTGCTGATGATCTCGCCGTAGAACTCCGGCGAGGTGTCGAGGTTGTGGTTGTAGTAGTCGAGGCCGGCCGCCTTGAGCCGCTGCGTCTGGGACTCGGTCAGCATGCCGAGCGTCACGCAGGTCTCCAGCCCCAGATCCTTCACACCGCGGATCATGGCCTCGACCTGCTCGAGATCCTTGTCGCGCGGGCTGCGCCAGGCGGCGCCCATGCAGAAGCGGCTGGCGCCGCGCTCCCTGGCCGCGCGCGCCTCCGCCAGGACCGCCTCCAGCGGCAGCAGGCGCTCGACGTCCAGTTCCGTCTTGTGGTGCGCGCTCTGCGGACAATAGGCGCAATCCTCCGGACAGGCCCCGGTCTTGATCGACAGCAGCGTGCTGATCTGCACGGCGTTCGGATCGAAGTGCGCGCGATGCGTCCGCTGTGCGGCGAACACGAGGTCGGAGAACGGCTGGGCGAACAGTGCCAGGATCTCCACGCGCGACCAGTCATGGCGCAGCGTGCCCGGATCGTGCGCGGCACCGAGGGAAGCGGCGGCGGGATTCACAGGGTGTTCTCCTCGTCGACGACGGTGTCCTGCCAGGCGTGCGCGCGGATGCGGTGCAGGTCCCACAGCGACCAGGGAATCAGCACCAGTGCGACCACGCCGCCGGTGATGATCCAGAGATGCCAGTTGGTGCCATAGAAAGTGCCGACCGGAATGACGACGCCGAACATGCCGTAGAAGCGGTAGGCCGCGCGCTGGGTGTAGTGGCCGACGTCGGCATTCGGGTGATGCCTCGCCATGGCGTACACGACCATGGAGGCGCCGAACCACAGGATCGGTGGAACGATCATCAGGACGAACAGCAGCACCGTCGCCACGCCGGTCGGTTTGGCGACCAGGATGTAGGGCGCGAGCAGCGCGCCGGGGACCATGGCGATGATGTTGCCGTAGTTGAACAGGGTGGCGGTGCGGCGCGCGCTGCGGGCGCTGATCTGCTGCAGCCCGGGCTGCGTGGCGGCGTGATCGGTCATGTCGGGAGACCTGCTAGACTGTGCGGCGTGGGGCCAGGGACTATGGCGCGATGCCGCATGGCTGTCAACCGAAAGGGATTTTCATGGTTTACCACTGGTTAAATCGGCTCCAGCGACGCCTGTGGCCGAGTCCCTGCACCCTCTGTCTGGGACCCGATCCGAGCAGCCGCGGGCTGTGCCCGGACTGCCTGGCCGACCTGCCCCGTCTCGACCCCTGCTGCCCCCGCTGCGCCCTGCCCCTGACGGCGCCCGATCAGGTCTGCGGCCACTGCCAGCGCCGGCCGCCGCGCTTCGACGCCGCCGTCGCCCTGTTCCGCTATGCGCCGCCGGTCGACGCCCTGATCCACGGGCTCAAGTTCGGCCAGGCCCTGCACTTCGCCCCGCTGTTCGCGGAGCTGCTGGCCACGCGGCTCGCCGGCCGCCCGCCGCCGGACTGCATCCTGCCGGTGCCGCTGCACCCGCGCCGGCAGCGCGAACGCGGCTTCAATCAGGCAGTCGAGATCGCCCGGCCGCTGGCCCGGCGGCTCGGTTGCCGGCTCGACCTGGGCGGCTGCGTGCGCCTGCGCGCGACCGCGCCCCAGACGGGCCTGAGCGCCGCCGCGCGACGCCGCAACCTGCGCGACGCCTTCGCGCTGGCGCGCCCGCTGGGAGGGCGATCGGTGGCGGTCCTGGACGACGTCATGACCACCGGCGGCACGCTGGATGCGATCGCCGGCGTGCTGCGCCGCGGCGGCGCGGAGCGCATCGAGGTCTGGGTGTGCGCGCGCACCGTCCCGCACGCCTGAGGCGCCTCACTCCTCACTCCTCACTCCTCACTCCTCACTCCTCACTCCTCACTCCTCACTCCTCAAGGCACGACCGCCAGGTAGTGCAGAAAAATGCCGGCGAACACCGCGGCGCCGAACCAGTTGTTGTTGAGAAAGGCCTGGAAGCAGCCGGCCTTGTCGCGGCGCCGGGCGAGATACTGCTGGTACAGCGCAAGTCCGGCGGCCACCAGCAGGGCCAGGTAGTAGTAGAGGCCCAGTTCCGCCATCGCGCCGACCAGCACCAGCCCGCCCAGCACCAGCGCCTGCAGCGCACCGATGATCGGCAGGTCCGAATACCCGAACAGGATGGCCGTGGACTTCACGCCGATCTTCAGATCGTCGTCGCGGTCGACCATGGCATAGAAGGTGTCGTACACCGTCGCCCAGAGGATGTTCACCGTGAACAGCAGCCAGGCGATCTTGGGCAGGCTGCCGGTCTGCGCGGCGAAGGCCATGGGGATGGCCCAGCCGAAGGCCGCGCCCAGCACCACCTGCGGCAGGTGGGTGTAGCGCTTGCTGAAGGGATAGATCGCCGCCAGCAGCACGCCGCCGAAGGCGAGCCGGACGGTGAGCGTATTCAGCGTCAGCACCAGTGCGAACGCCAGCAGACAGAGCGCGGCAAACAGCAGCAGCGCCTCGCGCGGACTCACCCGGCCCGCCGCCAGCGGGCGGTCGCGGGTGCGTTCGACGTGCGGATCGAAGCGCCGGTCGGCGTAGTCGTTGATGACACAGCCCGCCGAGCGCATCAGCACGACGCCGGCCGTGAATACCAGCAGCACATACGGGTCGGGCCAGCCGTCGGCCGCGATCCACAGCGCCCACAGCGTCGGCCACAGCAGCAGCAGGATGCCGATGGGCCGGTGCAGGCGGGTCAGCAGGAAATACTGGTGCAGGCGTTCCTTGAGGGTCATGGGTTGCATCTACGCGGATCGGGCTGCAGCCCCTGTCGCACATCAATACCGTTCCGGCCGGCCGCAGTCGGCGATGCCGGGCAGGAAGAATTCGCTGACCAGCAGCGGCTTGTCGTCGAGCCAGAAGACCGAGCGCCGCCCCCAGATCTCCGCCGGCGCACGGGACAGGCCCTGCACGGCGGCGGCGAACAGGCGCTCGCCCGGCAGGACGCGGGTCACCTCGACGGGCCCACGCCGCATGTGCGGGTCGGCGAACAGGACCGCCCCCAGCGGCCGGTTGCCGATGTGCGCGAGGCGCTGCCCGCGGCCGCGCAGCGTGGCCGGCGGAAGGACGGTGCGTGCGAACACCCAGGGCCGCCCGTCGCACAGCAGATGCACCTCGCGGATCAGGGCGCGGCGCGGCAGCCGCAGCCTCAGCGCCCGGCATTCGTCGAGCCGCGGCCGGCCCCAGTCCTGCCGCTCCACCCGCACCTCGAAGCGCCCCGGACAGGCGCGCTGCACGCGCCGGGTCAGCGAGCCGGGATCGAACAGCCAACGGCGCAGGGCGTCGCAGGGCTGCCGGCGCGGCAGCTGGTCTTCGGCCCGCCAGCGCTGGCGGTTGCGGGGGATGTGAGTCAAACGGCGGCCTTCCCTTCAGGACGCGCCATTATCGCATAAACGGCGTAACGGCCCCGGCATGCCGCGGTCAGACCTCGCCGTAGCGGCCGGCATCCCCCAGCCAGCGGCGGATCAGCGGGGCCACGCGGTCCGGATAGTCCTCGAGAAGACGTTCGGCGGCCCGCTCGATGGCCGGCAGGACGTCCTGGTCGCGCACCAGGTCGGCGATGCGCAGGCTGAGCAGGCCGGTCTGGCGCGTACCCAGCACCTCGCCCGGGCCGCGCAGTTCCAGATCGCGGCGGGCGATCTCGAAACCGTCGCTGGTGTCGCGCAGCACGCCCAGCCGGGCGCGGGCCTGCTCCGAAAGCCGGCCGTGATACATCAGCACACAACTGCTCCGGGCGCTGCCGCGCCCCACCCGCCCGCGCAGCTGGTGGAGTTGGGCCAGGCCCAGGCGCTCGGCGTTCTCGATGATCATCAGCGAGGCGTTGGGCACGTCGACGCCCACCTCGATGACGGTGGTCGCGACCAGCAGGTCCAGATCGCCGGCCTTGAAGGCCGCCATCACCGCCTCCTTCTCGCGCGGCTTCATGCGGCCGTGCACCAGGCCCACACGCAGTTCCGGCAACGCCTCGGCCAGCTGTGCGGCGGTGTCCTCCGCGGCCTGACACTGCAGCGCCTCGGATTCCTCGATGAGGGTGCACACCCAGTAGGCCTGGCGGCCGCCGGCGCAGGCCTGGCGCACGCGTTCGACGATCTCGGGCCGGCGGCTGTCGGGCACCACCACTGTCTGCACCGGCGAGCGTCCGGGCGGCAGCTCGTCGATGACCGAGGCGTCCAGATCGGCGTAGAGCGTCATGGCCAGGGTGCGGGGGATGGGCGTCGCCGTCATGGTCAGCTGGTGCGGCCGCAGCGCACCCTGCCTGCCCTTGTCGCGCAGAGCCAGGCGCTGATGCACGCCGAAGCGGTGCTGCTCGTCGACGATCACCAGGCCCAGTCGCGCGAAGCGCACGTCTTCCTGGAAGAGCGCATGGGTGCCGATCGCGACCTGCGCATCGCCCGACGCCAGCGCGGCGAGCGCGGCGGTGCGCGCACGGCCCTTGATCCTGCCCGACAGCCAGGCGACCGCCACGCCCAGCGGTGCCAGCCAGCCATGGAAGTTCCGGTAATGCTGCTCGGCGAGGAGTTCCGTCGGCGCCATCACCGCGACCTGCGCCCCGGCCTCCACGGCCTGCAGCGCGGCGAGCGCGGCGACCACCGTCTTGCCCGAGCCGACGTCGCCCTGCACCAGACGCAGCATGGGATGATCGTGCGCGAGATCGGCCGCGATCTCGGCCGCGACGCGCCGCTGCGCCGCCGTCGGCGCAAACGGCAGACTCGCGAGAAAGCGCTCCCGCAGATCGCCCCCGCCTTCGAGCGCCGGCGCGCGCTGTGCCCTGGCCGCGTGCCGCAGCCGTCGCAGGCTCAGGTGATGGGCGAGCAGTTCCTCGAAGACCAGACGCCGCTGCGCCGGATGATGGCCCGACAGCAGATCCTCGACGCTCGCCCCGGGCGGCGGCCGGTGCACATAGCGGATCGCCGCGGCCAGCGACGGCAGCTTGAACTGCCGCAGCAGCTCCGGCGGCAGCCAGTCGCGCAGACCGGCATCGCCGCCGCCGGCAAGGCGTTCGAGCGCCTGATCGGTCAGACTCCGGAGCGTCAGCTGATGCAGACCCTCGGTGGTCGGGTAGATCGGCGTCAGGTGGTCGTCGACCTCCTCTTCGGCCTGGTCGCCGATGCGCCGGTACTCCGGATGAATCATCTCCAGCGTCACCGCCCCCGGGCGCACCTCGCCGAAACACCGCAGCCGCGTGCCGCGCGCGAAGCCGGCCTGCTGATTGGCGTTGAAATGGAAGAAGCGCAGCGTCAGCGCACCGGTACCGTCGGAAATGCGCACCAGCAGCATGCGCTTGCGGCCGAACTTGATCTCGGCCAGATCCACGGTGCCCTCGACCACCGCCTCGTCGCCGGGCCGCAACGTACCGATCGGCGCCACGCGCGTGCGGTCCTGATAACGCGACGGCAGATGGAACAGCAGATCCTGCACCGTCTCGATGCCGAGGTGCGCCAGCCGCTGCGCCGCGCGGGGGCCTACGCCGCGCAGCGATGTGACGGGGAGTTCGTCCAGTGGCCGCGCATCCTTGCGGCTGTCGGTCATCGCTGCCTGTTCCATAGCCACCCGATTGTAGCCGCGGAATCCACGGAACGGCACGGAAAAAAGCTCATGAAAGCCGCAAACCCGATGTTCATCGCGCCGATCATCACGACCCGCTCATGCGGACGGCTTCCGTCCGTGCCTTGCCGCGGACTCCGTGGCGGCGTTCAACCGCCCAGCACCATCACGGCGTCCATCTCCACCGCCGCGCCCTTGGGCAGCGCCGCGACGCCCACGGCGGCGCGCGCCGGATAAGGCTGCTGGAAATACTCCGCCATGACCTGGTTGACCAGGGGAAAGTGACTCAGGTCGGTGAGGAAGATGTTGAGCTTGACGATGTCGGCCAGCGACCCGCCGGCCGCCGCGCACACGGCGGACAGATTGTCGAAGACGCGCCGGATCTGCGCCTCCATGCCGCCCACGATCAGTTCCATGGTCTCGGGAACCAGCGGAATCTGGCCGGACAGATACACCGTGTCGCCGGCCCTGACCGCCTGCGAATAGGTCCCGATCGCCTGCGGCGCCCTGGACGTGGCAATGATCTCGCGCCCCACGGTCTTCTCCTGTCGATGAATGGAGAAAAAATTCTACCGTAAAGGCACGGCCCGCGCGCCAGCCGGCGGAAACAGGTCAGGCCCGGATGGCATCCGGTCAAGCCGGTATCCCGGCCATATGGCGGCGGAATCCGCGGAATGGTACGGAACGATCCAGCGCACGAATCCGGGATCACACCCATTGCCGGGTTTCCGGATTTTCACGATGAGCATTCTTCCGTGCTGCTCCTTGGATTCCGTGGCCAAGAATGCCTCGACCACGTGCCGCTCGGGTCAGGCCCGTCCGCCGGCCGGCCGCCGACGAACAGCCGGCCGGCGAGCCACAGTGCGAGCAGTGCGGCCAGGAACAGCAGGCTGCGCCCGAGCAGGGCCTGCTGATCGACCAGGTAATTGGTGCATACGCGGACGGGCGCGACGCTGTACAGCCAGCCGAGCACGACCAGCATGCTCAGCAGATTGCTCCACAGAAAGCCGCGGCCGACGGCCGGCAGCCGCCGCCAGCTCAGGGCCAGGGGCGCGCCCACGAGCAGCGGCAGGCTGACGAACTTGGCCAGCTCCAGGTACCCGTGGTTGAGCGCACCGTCGAGCGAGCGCGGCAGCATCCAGAAGGCGGCCGCGAAGAGGGCCAGCAGCGTGAACGGCAGGCCGCCGGCGTTGCGGTCTTCGAGCCACTGCCGCAGGGTGGCGGGCAGCAGCGTCGCCGCATGGGCGCCGAGTGCCGCGAGCAGGGGGAGCTGCACCAGCATGTGTGCGGCCATGGCCGACTCCAGCAGCGCGCGCAACGGCGGTGTGGCCAGCAGCGCATAGACGGCCAGCGGCACGGCCCAGCGGGAGCGCCTTGGCCGCGCCATCACAGGCGGCTCCCCACCTGACGGGCGAACTCGAGCGGCCGGTCGTAGTCGTCGATGCGCACCAGCCGACCGTCGCGGTCGACCAGATGCAGCGCCGCATTGTGTTCGAAGCCGCCGAAACCGTCGGGGATGACCACGATGCCGAAGGTCCGCAGCAGCGCCGCCAGTTCGGCTTCGTCCTCGACGCGCACGACCCGCCAGGCGTCGCCGTCCGCGGCGTGACGCTGCGCATAGTCGGCGAGCCGTTCCGGCAGGTCGCGCCGCGGATCGAAGCTGACGCTGAGCAGCACCACGTCGCGTCCGAGCCGCTCTGCCGGCAGGGCGTCACGCACGCGCTGGAACGCCTGGCCGAGGGCCGCGCACACCGTCGGGCAGTTCACGTAGATGAACTCCACCGCCAGCAGCCGGCCGCGCAGCTCATGCATGTCGAAGCGGCGGCCGTCCTGGTCCTGCAGCAGCGCGGCCGGAACCGGCCGCGGGTTCGTGCGCACCGCGTAGCGCCGCGCGCCCTCGTCGGTGAAGGCATTGAAGCCGTCGGTACCCCAGGCGAGCGTAGCGGTGCCGACGATCGCGATCAGCAGCGTGATCAGCAGACTGCGCCTCATGCCGGCCGTCCCCGCACCACCCGCAGGCGCAGCAGGAAGCGTCCGACGAACACCAGCGTCGCCGCGATCACCAGGCCCGCGAACAGCGCGCCGATGCGGTCGTAGGGCAGCCACTGGGCGAGATGCTCGGCGTAACGGCGCGGCGCACCCGCCTGGCCGCCGCCCAGAAACGCCGCCACGAAGCCCAGCCCCGCCACGGCGAACACCCAGAAGCTCAGCCGGTCGATGCGCCAGTCGATGGCGGGCTCGATGCAGCCGTCGGTACCGGCCTCGCGGACGGCGGCCTCGCCCCTGCCGAGGTAGTACATGAAGCCGAGCACCATCGACATCATCCCCAGCAGCAGATAGGTGTGGAAGTGCCCGGGCACCCACAGCGTGTTGTGCATCACCTGATTGACGACCACCGTCGCGTCGATGATGGCCGGAATCACGCCCGCCCCCCAGCCGAAGATCGACAGCAGCAGCAGGCCCGAGGCCAGATCCCAGCGGATGCCGGAGCGGTACACGTTGATCAGCGCGCCGAACACGGTCACCACCAGCACCGGCAGACCGCTGGCGTAGGAGATCACCTGGCCCGCGATCAGCGCCCAGGTCGGCATGGCGAAATCCATGAGCAGGTGATGCGGATAATTGGTCATCACCATGAATACCGACGCGGTCCAGGCGGCGAGCAGTACCTTGTTGGACTTCCAGGGGCGACCGGTGTAGCGCGGCAGGATCTCGTAGACCGCGATCACCGCCATGTAGATGGTCGCGTTGATGAACACGTGGCCGAAGAAGTAGATCATGTTCTTGGCCAGCAGCGGATCGATAGCGAAACTCGGCACATACAGATTGAACAGCGTCATGGCCAGGATGGCGGCGCCGGTGGTGATGCCGA
Source organism: Gammaproteobacteria bacterium (assembly GCA_032907525.1). Lineage (GTDB taxonomy): Bacteria > Pseudomonadota > Gammaproteobacteria > Thiohalobacterales > Thiohalobacteraceae > JAHJQQ01. Next base: position 31,649 of record JAJJPM010000099.1, on the reverse strand, counting down.
TGGTGTTGACGATCAGCACCATGGTGCTGGCGACCACGGCCACCGGCGGTGCCCGGCCGTCGTCGTGGCCGAACAGCTGCGGCCAGCCGAGCGCCCGCGCCAGGTTGCCGTAGCGGCCGATGATGGCGCGCGCGACGTCCAGATAGAGCAGCAGGAAGCCGGTGCCGATCACCAGCAGTCCGCCGACGAACAGCGCCGCGGCACCCACGCCCCACACGCCCAGCGACTGGGCCGGCAACGGATACAGGAAGGTCCAGGCGCCGGCGAAGCCGCCGCCGAGTACGCCCGCGAGGATCATCGCCACACCGATCAGGAACAGCACCAGATTGGCGACGAAGACCGCACCCGACAGACGCACGTACCGGCCGAGGAAATGCCACATCACGGCCGCGCCGCCGAGCGCGGCGATGCCCACCATGCCGGCGCCGTGCAGCGTCAGCAGTTCGTAGAAACGCGCCGGCGGGATGGCGATCAGTCCGCCCTGCACGAGCCGCATCAGCAGCCCGAACACCATCATCAGCAGCACGACGGCGCCTACCGTCGTCAGATAGGCCAGTACGGCGGGCGAGGTGCGTTCGCCGCCTGGCGCATGCGGCAGGGGATGCTTGTCAGTCACGGACGTGCTCCTGTGGGTTGGCATCGCCGACCTGCAGCTCGGCGATCATGCCGTGGTGGATGAGGCCGCAGTACTCCAGGCACAGCAGCCGGTAGGTACCGGGCCGGGTGAAGGTGTGGCGCAGCGTGTTGGTGTATTCGGGCATGGCCATGGTCTGGGCGACGAGGCGCATGTCCCCGTCGTAGATGCCGAGCCCGTGGTTGACGTCGCCGCTGGTGACGCGGAACTCGACCGGCGTGCCGACCGTCGCCCGGGTGCTGCTCAGCTCCCAGAACCACTGTCGTCCGACCACATCGATGACCTGGGCGTCCCTCTGGCGATCCAGGGCGGCATTGGCGTAGGGCAGGTCGACCAGCGAATACAGCATCACCGGCGCGGCGATCAGCAGGATCGCCCAGAACAGCGCGGTGCGCAGGCGGTAGGCACGGCCGACGAGCGGCACGTAATCGTCCACCCGCTCGCGGGCGCGCGACGCCACGAACAGGAAGACCGCGAGCAGCGTGGCCATGAGGATCAGGCTGAGCTGCCAGGCAAGCGTCTGGTACATGAAGTTCCCCGATGTGTGTTGTTGACGAAGCGGGCCCGCCGCACGCGGCGGGCCCGGGCGTACTCAGTGGGTGGTGCGAAGGGCCACCGCGGCGACGTCGGCGCGGGTCGGCCCGCACCGGCCGGGATGACGCTCCCACAGCACGGCCGCGATGCGTGTGTGCAGCGGATCGTCTTCACGGGCCGTGGGCGCGGCCGGTGCGGCGGCCACCGGCGCGTGGTTCAGCATGCGGGCGAAGCTCGCGGCGACCTGATCGTCGCCGGCCGGCGCGGCGGCCGCGGCGGCAAGGGGCAGCGCCAGGGCGGCGCCGACGCAGAGGTGAATGAACAGTGTGCGCATCGCAGGTTCTCCTGGTGTCGGGTGCGGCGGGCGAACCGCCCGGCCGCCGTTGCAGCACCGATAGCCAGAACCATGCCAGCGCACCAAGCCACTGTCTTTACACGACAAACATAAAGATGTAATCTTTTTGCATGTTTAATGGCGTCCACAGTCGACAGCGCCTGGACGTCCACTCTGAACGACCGGGAGCGGCCTCTTCATGTTCACGCTGACGACCCTGAGCCGATTCCTCGACAGCCTCGAGGAAGGCGTCCTGTTCCTCGACCGCAACCGGCGCGTCGCGGCCATCAACGAGGCCGCCACCGCGTTGCTGGGGCGCGACCAGGCGGCGGTGCTGGACCAGCTCTGTCCGAGCCTCTTCGCCGAGACCGCCTGCGCCCGGGCCTGCGAGTCGCGCGGTCAGTGCACCCTCAGCCGCGCGGACGGTGCGACCCGGCAGATCCAGGACATCGGCCTGCAACGGCCCGACGGGCTGGCGGTGCATCTGCGCATGTGGGCGCTGCTGCTGCCGCCCAACGAGGCGGATCTCTACTGCGCCATCATCCTGCGCGACCGCTCGCGCGAGGTGGAACTGGAGGGCGAAGTGCGCGAACGGCTGCGGCTGGGCGGCATCGTCGGCCACAGCCCGGCGATGCAGTCGCTGTACGAGAAGATCCTGCGTGCGGCGTCCAGCGACGCCACCGTGCTGGTGATGGGCGAGAGCGGCACCGGCAAGGAGCTGGTCGCGCGCGCCCTGCACGACAACTCCGGCCGCAGCGGCGGCCCCTACATCGCCGTGCACTGCGCCGCACTGCCGGAGAATCTGCTGGAGTCCGAACTGTTCGGGCACGCGCGCGGCGCCTTCACCGGTGCCGCCACCGCACGCGCCGGGCGCTTCGAAGCGGCGCACGGCGGCACGCTGCTGCTCGACGAGATCGGCGAGATCCCGCCCAGCATCCAGGTCAAGCTGCTGCGGGTGCTGCAGGAACGCGAGATCGTGCGCCTGGGCGAGAACCATGCGCGTCCGGTGGATGTGCGCGTGGTGGCCGCCACCCACCGCGACCTGGCCGCCATGGTGCGGCGCGGCGAGTTCCGCGAGGACCTGTACTACCGGTTGTGCGTGCTGCCGCTGGAGGTGCCGGCGCTGCGCGAGCGGCGCGAGGACATCGCCATGCTCGCCACCAGGCTGCTCGCCGATGTCTCGAAACATTACAAGCGCAAGCCGCCGCAGCTCGCGCATGAGACCGTGCTGCTCCTGGAACGCGGCGACTGGCCGGGCAACGTGCGCCAGCTGGCAAACGCCATCGAATACGCCATGGTGCACTGCGACGGCGACGTGGTCCTGCCGCAGCATCTGCCGCCGGATGTCCGCAACAGACGGCCCGCGCCCGCACCGGCCGGTGCGGCGCCTGCCGTACCGTTGACCCGTTATTACCGCCCGGCGGCGGACGGAGCGCAGAACGAGCAGTCGCTGATCCGGCAGGCGCTGCGCGAAGCGGGCGGAAACAAGGCCGAGGCCGCGCGCCGGCTGGGCATGTCGCGGACCACGCTGTGGAAGAAACTGAAGAATCAGAGCCCGGCGTCGTCCTGAGGAGCGGAGGCGTATCAGGATACGCCGCAGCCGGCGGCCGGCAGCTCAGCTCTTGGCGCGGCTGATGCGCAGCACGAGCGGGATGTGGCGGATCTCGCGCATCACGCGCGCCAGATGCTGGCGATCGCGCACGGTGATGGTGAAGCTCATGGAGGTGTTCAGACCGTCGCGGTCCTCCATGGCGACGTTCTCGATGTTCGATCCCATGTCGGCGATGGCCGCCGCGACGGTGGCGAGCACACCGCGCTGATTGGCGACCTCCACACGCAGTTCGGCGCTGAATTCACCGCTGACGTCGCGTTCCCACTCCACGTCCACCCACTTCTCCGGCCGGTTGCGGTAGTCGGCGATGTTCTTGCAGTTCTCGTTGTGGATGACGATGCCGCGTCCGGCACTGACGAAGCCGACGATGCGGTCGCCCGGGATGGGGCGACAGCACTTGGCGAAGTTCACCACCATGCCCTCCGTGCCGCGGATCGCCAGCGGCGTGCTGCCGGTGACCGCGGCCGCGACCTCCGGCGCACCCTCCCCGGCCTCCTCGCCGCCCAGCAGGCGCCGCGCCACCAGGGCCGGCATGCGGTTGCCGAGACCGATGTCTTCGAGCAGCGCATCCACCGACTTCACGCCGCACAGCTCCGCAAAGGCGGCGAGCCGCTCGTCACCGACGTCCGCCAGGCTGGTGCCGAGACCGGTCAGTGCCTTGTCCAGCAGCCGCCGGCCGAGGTTGGCGGCCTCCTCGCGGCGCAGGTTCTTCAGGTAATGGCGGATGTTGGAACGCGCCTTGCCGGTCACCGCGAAATTCAGCCAGCTCGGATTGGGGTGTGCGCCGGGCGCGGTGATGATCTCCACGTTCTGACCGTTGTGCAGCGGCGTACGCAACGGTGCGAGCCGGCGGTTGATCTTGGCGGCGATGCAGGTGTTGCCGACGTCGGTGTGCACCGCATAGGCGAAGTCGACCGCCGTGGCGCCGCGCGGCAGCTCCATGATCTCGCCGCGCGGCGTGAACACGTAGACCTCGTCGGGAAACAGGTCGATCTTGACGTTCTCCAGGAACTCCAGCGAATTGCCGGCGTTCTTCTGCATCTCCAGCAGTTCGCGCAGCCACTCGCGGGCGCGCGCATGGGCGCTGCCGGCGCCGCTGTCGCCGCTCTTGTAGAGCCAGTGCGCGGCGATGCCGGCCTCGGCGACCTTGTCCATGTCCTCGGTGCGGATCTGCACCTCGATGGGTACGCCGTAGGGCCCGAACAGGACGGTGTGCAGCGACTGGTAGCCGTTGGCCTTGGGAATGGCGATGTAGTCCTTGAAGCGCCCCGGCACCGGCTTGTAGAGGTTGTGCACCACGCCGAGCACGCGGTAGCAGGTATCCACCTGGTCGACGATGACGCGAAACGCGAAGACGTCGAAGACCTCGTCGAACGACAGGCGCTTGCTGCGCATCTTCTGGTAGAGGCTGTAGAGATGCTTTTCGCGGCTGACCACGCGGCCGGCGATGCCGTCGTGCTCGAGGCGCTGGCGGATGGCCGCCTCGATCTTGCTCAGGATCTCCTTGCGGTTGCCGCGCGCCTGCTTCACCGCCGTGGCCAGCAGCCGCGAGCGCATCGGATGGTAGGCCTGGAAGCCGAGATCCTCGAGCTCCAGGCGCATGGTGTTCATGCCCAGCCGGTTGGCGATCGGCGCGTAGATCTCCAGCGTCTCGCGGGCGATGCGGCGGCGCTTGTCCGGCGGCATCGCGCCCAGGGTGCGCATGTTGTGCAGGCGGTCGGCGAGCTTGATGAGGATGACGCGGATGTCGCGCACCATCGCCAGCATCATCTTGCGGAAATTCTCCGCCTGCGCCTCGGCCTGGGTCTCGAACGTGATCTGGGTGAGCTTGCTCACGCCGTCGACCAGTTCGGCCACCTCCTCGCCGAAGGCCTTGGCGACCTGCTCCTTGCGGGTACCGGTGTCCTCGATGACGTCATGCAGGATGGCGGCGATGATGCTCTTGTGATCCATGCGCATGTCCGCGAGGATCTGCGCCACCGACAGGGGATGATAGATGTAGGGCTCGCCGGACATGCGGTGCTGGCCCTCGTGGGCCTCGGCACCGAAGAGGTAGGCGCGATAGACCTCCCGCACCTGATCCGCATCGAGGTACTGCTCGAGACGGCGGCACAGATCGCTGATCAGCAGCCGGGGCTCGCCGTTCTCGTGTGGGATCTGTTCGGGGGTGACCGCCATGGTGCTCCGCATTCACGCCGCCCGGCCACGGGATTTCCCGCGTACCGGGCGGATCGCCGGTATGTCACCGGGATCATAGGCCAAAGGGGCGGCCAGCGTCACCCGGCCCGGGCGCGCAGCCCGGGGCCGGATCGGCGGAGGAGGGATCAGTCTTCTTCGTCGGCGCCGGCGGCGGGCGGCGGGGTCTCCGACTCGTTCTCGGGGACGATCATGTCGGCGTCCGCGGCGTCGGCGAACAGGGCGGCGGCGCGGGCCACGGCATCCGGGGCCTCTTCCGCCGGCTCATCCACGGCGTCGAGGATGGCGGGGCCGATCAGGCCGTCGGCGATCTCGCGCAGCGCCACCACGGTGGGCTTGTCGTTCTCCCACTCGAGCGTGGTGGGCGCGCCGTTCGCCAGCTGGCGGGCGCGTTTGGCGGCCACCAGCACCAGCTCGAAACGGTTGGCCACGTTGTCCAGACAGTCTTCAACGGTGATGCGCGCCATGATTCTGACCTTCGTATGCAGGTAAAACGGGTGGGGAGTCTACCCAATTCAGGCGGTTGACGCCAGCAGCGCGGCCAGCAGGTCCGCATGCCGGCCGGCCTGCCGCGGGGTGCGCAGGCGCTGCGCCCGCACGATGGCGATGAGTTCCTCGAGGGCCGCCGGAAAGGCGTCGTTGATGATGAGGTAATCGTACTCGCCGTAGTGGCCGCTCTCGCTGACCGCGCCGGCCATGCGCCGGGCGATGATCTCGTCGCTGTCCTGGCCGCGGCCGCGCAGACGCGATTCCAGGGCGGCACGCGAAGGCGGCAGGATGAAGATGCTCGCCACCTCCGGCCAGGCGCGGCGTACCTGCCGGGCGCCCTGCCAGTCGATGTCCAGAAAGACGTCCTGGCCGGCGGCCAGCTGCGCTTCGACGGAGGCGCGCGCCGTTCCGTAGTAATTGTCGAAGACCCGCGCATGCTCCAGGAATTCGCCGGCCGCGATCATCGCCTCGAAGGTGGCAATGTCGACGAAGTGATAGTCCCGGCCATCCTGCTCGCCCGGCCGCATGGCACGCGTGGTGTGCGAGACGGAGAAGGCGATGTCGCCCAGGCGTTCCATCATGGCGCGCACCAGGCTGGTCTTGCCGGCACCCGAGGGGGCGGAAACGATGAACAGATTGCCTTGCATAGCGTCAATGGTCCTTGTAACCCGAAAACCGCATTTGCCACGGAAACAGACGGACAGGGCTTAGGCTTCGCACCGGCGCTGTCGTAACCCGGCGGCAGTGATCAGCCGTTTCAGGGCACGCCGCGGTCGAGCACCTGCTGTGCGTTTCCGTGTGATTCCGTGGCCGAAATCTTTTCAGCCTATTCGACGTTCTGGATCTGCTCGCGCATCTGCTCGATCAGCACCTTCAGTTCCACCGATACCCGGGTGGTCTCGACGTCGGCGGACTTGGAGCCCAGGGTATTGGCCTCGCGGTTGAATTCCTGCATCAGGAAGTCCAGCCGGCGCCCGACCGGTTCGGCCAGCGTCAGAACCCGGCGCATCTCGGCGATATGTCCGGTCAGTCGGTCGAGCTCCTCGTCGACGTCCATCTTCTGGGCGAGATAGGCAAGTTCCTGCTCCAGGCGGTCGGCATCGGGAGCGGCGACCAGCTCCGCCACCCGGGTGCGCAGCTTGTCGCGGATGCGACCGAGGATCTCCGGAATGCGCGTGCGGGCATCGGCGACCAGCGGCTCCATGGCGTCCAGGCGCGCCCCGAGCAGCCCGAGGATCTGCGCCCCTTCGCGCTCGCGGCTCGCCACCAGCTCGGCGAGCGCCTCATCGAACAGGTTCAGCGCGGCGTCGGCGAGCGGCGCCAGATCGCGGACCTCTTCCTGGATCACGCCCGGCCAGCGCAGGACATCCAGCGGCGAGGGCACCGGCGCCGGCTGCGGCAGGCGCGCGCGGATCTGTTCGCTCGCCGCCAGCACCTGGGCCAGGAGCTGCTCGTCGAGCTGCAGGTCGGCGGCGCGGCGCAGGGCCGGCCTGAAGCGCAGATTGCAGTCCAGCTTGCCGCGGCCGAGCCGGCGCCCGGCGCGTTCGCGCACCGCCGCCTCCAGACCGCGCAGCTCGTCCGGGAGACGCAGGCCAACCTCGAGATAGCGGTGATTGACCGAGCGCAGCTCCCAGGTGAGCACCCCCCAGTCCCCCTCGCGCTCCTGGCGCGCGAAGGCCGTCATGCTTCGGATCATGAGGAACCTATAAGTTCATGGATTTACACGCCGGCAGCTCAAGTCCCGACGGCGCGCGGCCGATGGGAGGGCCTAATGGTAAGGCTTCCCGCGACCCAGCGGAACCGCCCCGGCGCCGGCCACCAGGAACCCCTGACCGAGACAGACAGGCAGTCGACGAAAAGCGAATGAAGCAGCGCCCGCCAGCCCTACCCATCGGCACCCGGCTCGACCACTACCGGATCACCAAGGTACTGGGCGGCGGCGGCTTCAGCATCGTCTACCTCGCCGCGGACGCCGAGACCACCCAGACGGTGGTCATCAAGGAATACATCCCCAGCCGCCTGGCCAGCCGCCGCGAGGACCAGAGCGTCGTGCCCAAGACCGAGGACGACGCCGGCCGCTTCAGCCGTGGACGGCTGCTGTTCTTCCAGGAGGCCAGCGCCCTGGCCACCCTCAAGCATCCGAATATCGTCAACGTGCTAAGCTTTTTCCGTGCCAACGGCACGGTGTACATGGTGATGGAATACCAGGAAGGGAAGAATCTGCAGGCCTACCTCACGGCGCGGCGCGGCAATCTGAGCGAGAAGTTCCTCCGCACCGTCTTTCCGCCCCTGCTCGACGGGCTGGCGCTGATCCACAGCCAGGACCTGCTGCACCTCGACATCAAGCCCGGCAACATCCACATCCGGCCGGGCGGCCAGCCGCTGCTGCTCGACTTCGGCGCCGTGCACGGCTTCCCGCAGAGCCGCCAGAGCCAGCCGGGCCAGATCATCAGCCCCGGCTTCTCGCCCATCGAACAGTACGACGCCAACGGCTATGTCGGCCCGTGGACCGACATCTACGCCATCGGCGCCACCATGCGCGCCTGCATCGAAGGCCGCCCCCCGCCGCCCGCCAAGGAACGCCACGAGCGCGATACCCTGAAGAGCGCGCGCGCCGCCTTCCGCAAGCGCTACTCCGACGGCCTGCTGCGGGCCATCGACTGGGCCATGGAGGTCGACCCGCTGCTGCGGCCGCAGACAGTCGCCGATTTCGGTCAGGCACTGAATGCCGAGCCGCCCGCAGAGGAGCCGGAGGCGCCTTCGACACTGGGCTGGCTGGTCGGCAGCCTCCCGTGGGGCAAAGGGTGAGCCATGGACTACACGGCCGGCCAAGCCAACCGCCTCGGGAACCGCGCGAACAACCAGGATCGCTGCCTGCTGCTCGAACACGAGGGCGCGGTGCTGCTCGCCGTCGCGGACGGCATGGGCGGCCATGCCCGCGGCGAACTGGCCGCGCAGGCGTTCATCGACACCCTGGGCCGGCTGTTCCTCGGCAGCGAAGGATTGGAGGATCCGGCCGCCTTCCTGCGGGATGCCTTCCGCGCCGCGCACCGCGCCATCCAGTGCGTGGGGGAGGCCCAGGAGCCGCCCGTCCAGCCGCTCACCACAGGCGTCGCCTGCCTGGTGCAGGGGGGTACGGCGGTCTGGTCGCACGTCGGAGACAGCCGCGCCTACCTGATCCGCGACGGCAAAGTGGCCTTGCGCACCCGCGACCATACCCGGGTGGCCGAAATGGTGGACGCCGGCCTGATCACCGAACAGCAGGCGCGCATCCACCCGCTGCGCAACCATGTCAGCCTGTGCCTCGGCGGCACGCCGCAGCCGCCTCCGGTCACGCTGGGGCCGAAGATCTATCTCGTCGAGGGCGATGTCCTCCTCCTGTGCAGCGACGGACTGTGGTCGGCGGTTTCCGAGACCCGCCTGATCAACCTCCTCGAAGAGGAAGACACGACGCAGGCCATCGACCGGCTGGCCGAAGCCGCCGAACGGGCGAGCTATCCCCAGAGCGACAACGTCAGCGGCGTCGCGCTGCGCTGGGCCGGACAACGGCGGGATGCGGGCGACACCGCCATGGACGACGCAACGCCGCGCACGAAGAACGCCCCTCAGGACCCCCTGGACCGCGCGATCGCGGAGATCGAGCAGGCGCTGGCGGAATACGGCAGCGAAATGCGGGGGAAGTGATTGCGGGGCTAGGGGCTAGCCCCGAATCCCGAATCCCGAATCCCGAATCCCGCCCCCCGAATCCTTTATAATCCCTCCTCCAAAACCAACCGCGAGATTCCCATGCGCCCCAGTCAGCGCGCGGCCGACGAGCTGCGCCCCGTCCGTCTCACCCGTCGCTACACCAAGCATGCCGAAGGTTCGGTGCTGGTGGAATTCGGCGATACCCGCGTGCTGTGCACCGCCAGCGTGGAGGAGCGCGTGCCCGGCTTCCTGCGCGGCAAGGGCCAGGGCTGGGTGACGGCCGAATACGGCATGCTGCCGCGCTCGACCGGCTCGCGCATGGACCGCGAAGCCGCGCGCGGCAGGCAGGGCGGCCGCACACTGGAGATCCAGCGTCTCATCGGCCGCTCGCTGCGCGCCGTGATCGATCTGAAGGCGCTCGGCGAGCGTTCCGTCACCATCGACTGCGATGTCATCCAGGCCGACGGCGGCACGCGCACGGCCAGCATCACCGGCGGCTACGTCGCACTGGCCGATGCCGTCCAGCACCTGCTCGACAAGCGCGTCATCACCACGAACCCCCTGCGGGCGCAGGTCGCCTCGGTATCGGTCGGCGTCTATCAGGGCACGCCCGTGCTGGACCTCGACTATGCCGAGGACTGCAACGCCGAAACCGACATGAATGTCGTCATGAACGATCGGGGCGACTTCATCGAAGTACAGGGCACGGCGGAAGGGCATCCGTTCTCGCGCACCGAACTCATGGATATGCTGGATCTCGCCCAGGGCGGGATCTTCCGGCTCATCGAGGCGCAGCGTCAGGCGCTCGCCACCCAATCCTGACAGGATCACCCCATGTCCACTGTCGTACTCGCCAGCAGCAACCCCGGCAAGGTCCGCGAATTCAACGAACTGCTCGCCGGCCACCATATCGAGGTGGTCCCGCAGTCGCAGTTCGGGGTACAGGATGCCGAGGAGACCGGCCTGACCTTCGTGGAAAACGCCATCCTGAAGGCGCGCAACGCCGCCCGACACACGGGTCTGCCGGCGATCGCCGACGATTCGGGCATCGAGGTCGACGCGCTCAAGGGCGCACCCGGCATCTATTCGGCGCGCTATGCGGGAATAGGCGCGGGCGATCGCGCGAACCTGGAGAAGCTGCTCGCCGAACTGGAGGGCGTGCCGGAAGCCGGGCGCAGCGCGCGCTTCCAGTGCCTCATGGTGTACATGCGCCACGCCGATGACCCCACGCCGCTGATCTGCCAGGGCACCTGGGAGGGACGCATCCTCAGCGCACCGCGCGGCAGCAACGGCTTCGGCTACGATCCGGTGTTTTTCGTACCGACGCACAACTGCTCGTCGGCCGAGCTCGAACCGGCCGTGAAGAACGCGCTCAGCCATCGCGGCCAGGCGCTGCGCCAGTTGGTCGCCGCATTGGCGGCCCGCAGTCGCTGAGGGCTTGCCCGACAGCCATGGCGTTCCGCCGGTGGTAGAATCGGCCGCCCGGAAGAGTTCGGCCGACCATGTTCACCTTTACCGCCCTGCCGCCTCTGTCGCTCTACGCGCACATCCCCTGGTGTGTGCGCAAATGCCCCTACTGTGACTTCAATTCGCACGAACTGCGCAGCGATCTGCCGGAACGCGACTATGTCGATGCGCTGCTCCGCGATCTGGACCAGGAGCTGCCGGGCGTGTGGGGCAGGGTCGTCTCCAGCATCTTCATCGGCGGCGGCACGCCCAGCCTCTTCACGCCGGAATCGATCGACCGTTTCCTCGCCGGTGTCCGTGCGCGTCTGACCTGTGCGCCGGACCTGGAGATCACGCTGGAAGCCAATCCGGGCACGGTCGAACAGGGGCGTTTCCGCGAGTTCCGTGCCGCGGGCGTCAACCGGCTGTCCATCGGCGTGCAGAGCTTCGACGATGACCTGCTCGGCAGAATCGGCCGGATCCATGGCCGCGGCGAAGCCATCCGCGCCGCCGAAGGCGCACACGATGCCGGCTTCGCCAGCTTCAATCTCGATCTGATGTTCGGCCTGCCCGGCCAGACACCCGGGCAGGCATTGAATGACCTTTCCACGGCGATGGCCCTGGAGCCCGCGCATCTGTCGTGGTACCAGCTGACGCTGGAGCCGAATACCTATTTCCACCGGCATCCGCCGGAATTGCCCGACGACGAAATCCTCTGGGAAATGCAGCGGCGGGGCCAGGTGCAACTGGCGGCGCGCGGCTATACTCAATACGAAGTTTCGGCCTATGCGCGCGCCGGCAAGGAGTGCCGCCACAACCTGAACTACTGGCGCTACGGCGATTATCTCGGCATCGGGGCCGGCGCCCACCAGAAGATCACCGACGCCGGCGCCCAACGGATCCGGCGCAGCTGGAAGTTGAAGAACCCGCGCGCCTATCTGGCGGCGAGCGGCAACGACACACGCATCGGCGGCCGCAACGAACCGGACGCGGACGAGGCGATACTCGAGTTCCTGATGAATGCCCTGCGCCTCAACGCCGGCTTCGAGACGGCGACGTTCGAACGGAACACCGGCCTGCGGCTCGATGCGGTGCTGTCGAAGCTGGAACACGCCCGCGACCGCGGCCTGCTGGAGGCGGACGAGCCCTGGCGCTGCAGCGAACGAGGGCGGCGCTTTCTCAATGATCTGCTCGCGGAGTTCCTGCCCGACGATGGACATGCTTGAGCACTCTGCCGTCGACTGCCCCTACTGCGGCGAATCCGTCAGCGTCAGCGTGGACTGCTCGGCCGGCAATCACGACTTCATCGAAGACTGCACCGTCTGCTGCCGCCCCATCGAACTCCGTGCCGAGATCGACGGCGGCCGGCTCATCCGCCTGACGGCCCGGCGCGACGATGAGTGACTACGTCCCCATCGATTGCGGCCTGCACAGCGAGTACGAACTCGCCATTATGCGCAGACAGAAATTGCGCATCCGCTGGCGCGACGCGCAAGGCATGACGCACATAGAAACCCTGCTGCCGCGCGATCTGCAGACGCGCAGCGGCGAAGAGTTCCTCATCGCCGAAACCCCGGAAAACGCAATGCTGGAAATCCGCCTGGACCGCATCGTGGAAACACGGCCTGTGTCGCCGCGGTAGGCGATCGGAAAACCGGAAAGGCCGCCACGGAACACACGGACGAAATCGGAGTGGGCGCAATCCCGCATACGGGTATGCACCGATTTTGGGTTTTGGCGTGAATGTTTTCGTGGATTTCGTGGGTTTCGTGGCAAAGGACGTTTTCCAAATACCCGCACCTACTACGCCGGCACCCCGAACAGATCGTGCTCGTCCGCATCGGTGACGGTCACCTCGACGATGTCGCCGACATGCACGTCCCGGGCATCCACGTAGACCTGGCCATCGATCTCCGGCGCGTCGGCCGCGCTGCGGCCGATGGCGCCTTCGGCGTCGACCTCGTCGATGATCACGGCAAGCGTGCGTCCCACCTTCTCCTGCAGGCGCGCGGCGCTGATGCGCGCCTGCACCTCCATGAAACGCGCATGACGCTCCTCCTTGACTTCCTCCGGCACGGCATCGGGCAATGCGTTGGCCGCAGCGCCCTCGACAGGCGAATAGGCGAAACAGCCGACGCGATCGAGCTGAGCCGCCTCCAGGAATTGCAGCAGCGTCTCGAACTCGGCGTCCGTCTCACCGGGAAAGCCGACGATGAACGTGCTGCGCAGGGTGATGTCCGGACAGATGGAACGCCAGCGCTCGATGCGGCGCAGCGTGTCCTCGGTCGCCGCCGGACGCTTCATCGCCCTGAGGATGCGCGGATCGGCGTGCTGCAACGGGATATCGAGATAGGGCAGGATCAGGCCATCCGCCATCAGCGGAATGAGGTCGTCTACGTTGGGGTAGGGATAGATGTAGTGCATACGCACCCATACTCCCAGCCCGCCCAGCGCACGCGCCAGTTCCAGCAGACGCGTCTTGATGGGGCGGCCTTTCCAGAAACTGGTGCCGTAGCGGACATCGACGCCGTAGGCGCTGGTGTCCTGCGAGACGATCAGCAGCTCTTTCACGCCGGCCTGCACGAGGTTCTCGGCCTCCTCCATGACATCCCCCGCCGGCCTCGACACCAGATCGCCGCGCATGGACGGGATGATGCAGAAGGTGCAACGGTGGTTGCAGCCCTCGGAAATCTTCAGATAGGCGTAGTGGCGCGGCGTGAGCTTGATGCCGCCGGGCGGCAGGAGCGCCGTGAACGGATCGGCGGGCGGCGGCAGGTGTTCATGCACCGCACCCATCACCTGTTCGTAGGCCTGAGGGCCGCTGACCGAAAGGACCTGGGGGTGCGCGGCCAGCACTTCGTCGGCGCGCGCGCCGAGGCAGCCGGTGACGATGACCCTGCCGTTCTCGGCAATGGCTTCGCCGATGGCATCGAGAGACTCCTCCACGGCGCTGTCGATGAAGCCGCAGGTGTTGACCACCACCAGATCGGCATCCGTATAGCTGGGCACGATGCCATAACCTTCGGCCCGCAAGCGGGTGAGGATCCGTTCGGAATCCACCAGGGCCTTGGGACAACCGAGGCTGACGAATCCGATTCTGGGCTGGGAGGACATGCGAGGAGGTACTCGGATCTAAGGAAATTGTGCTGCCGTCCGGCAGGCCGGGAAGCGCAGCGTCGGGGAATACGCGGGTGCCGGACCGTCGGCCGCCGCATTCTAACCGAATCCGCCATCACCCGTTACCGGTCCGTCTGAATCCATCCACAGGACTGTCCACAGAGATACCCACAGGTAGCGCCAATATCATGGCATACCATGTAAATCAATCAGATGGAGTCTATTTTCCGGGATGCGTCGGATTTCGGGCGCCAGATGTATGACTCTCGCGAGCGCGCTGTGCTAGAGTCCTGGGTGACTACAACAATAACTACAGGCCGCGGCCTGCCGCGGCCATCAGCGACGGGAGATTCTCGCCATGCCTGAGTCCGCTCACCACGCCTTCGACTTCGACTCCTGGTCCGAACTGGCCCGCAACAGCCCCGCCGACTTCGAGACCCGCCGGGCCCAGGTGATAGAGGACGCCATCCGTCGGGCCCCGCCCCGGTTGCAGATGCGGCTGCGCCGCCTGCAATGGAAGGTGGACCAGGTACGCCGGACCTCGGCGACCCCGATGGCCGCCTGCGTCCGCATCAACCGCATGATGTGGGAGCGCATCACCGGCCCGGGCGGTCTGCTGGAGCTGCTGGTGGAGGGCAGGCAAACGGCCCCGCAACGCCCCAGGGCCCAGATCCTGCCATTGCGCCGGGCGCGCTGACCGGGCGGCCCCGCCGGGACTTGTCGGCGGCCCGGCGATCCCGTATTATCGCCGGCCTTTCACGCCCGCGCCCAAACCGCGGCCGGCCGAGTTATCGAGGACTGCATCATGAAGGCGGACATCCATCCGAATTACCGCGAAGTAACGGTCACTTGCAGCTGCGGCGCCAGCTTCAAGACGCGCTCCACCGCCGGCCGCGATCTGAACATCGAGGTCTGCGCCCAGTGCCACCCGTTCTTCACCGGCAAGCAGAAGATCGTCGACACCGGCGGCCGCATGGAGAAGTTCCGCCAGAAGTACGGCATGAAGAAGTAATCACCATGCCCCTGGCGGGCGGCGGCAGTGCAACGGCGGGGGCGGGTCGGAAACGACCCGCCCCCGCTCGCGTTCGGGCCTCTCGCTGGCTCGCCTGCCTCGCGTGCATCCTGGGCATTCAGGTGGCCCGGGCGGATTGCCCGCCCGACCGCATCGACGAGCGGGTACGGGTGAGCGCCGTCATCGACGGCGACACCCTGGTGCTCGGCGACCACCGCCGGGTCCGGCTCATCGGTATCGACACCCCCGAGCTGGGCACCGACGGCGGCGCGCACGAGGCCGGCGCCCTCGAGGCGCGCAACCGGCTGCGGCAGCTGATGTTCACCCACCAATGGCAGATCAGCCTGCGCTTCGACCGCGAGCGGAAGGACCGGTACGGCCGACTGCTCGCCCACGCCTTCCTCGCCGATGGACGCAATCTGACCGAACAGCTGCTGGAAACGGGCAGCGGCAGCCACCTCGTCGTACCGCCCAACACCTGGCAGGCCGACTGCTACGCGTCTGCCTCGGCCCGCGCGCGGACCGCCCGGAACGGCATCTGGGCGCTGCCGGAATATGCCCCCGTCCTGGTTCAGGATCTCGGGCTGCGCGAGCAGGGATTCCGGCTGGTGCGCGGCCGGGTAAGCCACGTGAGCAGCAGCGCCTCGGCGGTGTGGATCAACCTGGCCGGCAACTTCGCCGCCCGCATCGAGCATCAGGATATCCGTGATTTCGCCGGCGTGGATCTCGACGGGCTGGCCGGCGCCGACGTCGAGCTGCAGGGCTGGGTGTATGTCCGCAAGGGGCAGCCACGGATGCGCCTGCGCCACCCTACGGCACTGACCATCCTCTCCCGCCCCCTCCCTCCGGAGGAAAGCAACCGCTAGACTAGGGTCATGTCGCGACGAACCATCCTGCTCCACCTGCTGCTGACTTTCGTGCTCGCCGTCGGGCTGGCGGGATGCGCCACCAATCCCGTGACCGGCGGAAGCGACTTCGTGCTCATGACCGAGGAGCAGGAGATCGCCCTCGGCCGGCAGATGCACCCCCAGATCCTTCAGGAGATGGGCCCCTACGACAACGCGCGGCTGAACGCCTATGTCCAGCGCGTCGGCGAAAGGGTGGCGGCCAAGAGTCACCGCTCCGATCTCATCTATCGCTTCACGGTGCTCGACAGCCAGGATGTGAATGCCTTCGCCCTGCCCGGCGGCTACATCTATATCACGCGCGGCCTGCTCGCCTACCTCAACTCCGAGGCCGAACTGGCCGCGGTACTGGGTCACGAGATCGGCCATGTGACGGCGCGACACACGGTGCGCCAGCACAGCGCCGCCACCGCCACGGGTCTGATCGGCGCGATCCTGGCAGGCGCCTCCGGCGTCCAGGGCGCCGGCGACCTGGCCAACATCGCCGGTACCGCCATTGTGCGCGGCTACGGCCGCGAACACGAGCTGGAGGCGGACCGTCTCGGCGCGGAGTATCTGGCCCGCAGCGGCTACGATCCACAGGCCATGCTGCGGGTGATCCATGTGCTGAAGGATCAGGAGAACTTCGAAATCCAGCGCGCCAAGGAGGAGGGCCGCGAGCCGCATGTCTACCACGGACTGTTCTCGACCCACCCCGCCAACGATCAGCGCCTGCAGGAGGTCGTGGGCGCCGCGAACAAGCTCGTCGCGCCCGATGGCGACACCACCAACCGCGCGGAATTCCTCGCCCAGCTCGAAGGCGTGACCTTCGGCGACAGCGAGCGCGAGGGCATCCGCCGCGGCAACCGCTTCTATCACCGCGATCTCGACTTCGCCCTGGAATTCCCGGCCGGCTGGCGGATCGAGAACCATCCCGACCGCCTCCTCGCCCAGTCACCCGAGAACGACGGAATGATGCAGTTTGCCATGCAGGACCTGAACAAGCGCGTCAGCCCGCAGGTGTTCATGCGTGACCAGCTCAAGCTCACCGACCTCCGCAACGGCGAAGCCATCGAGCACGACGGCATGCCGGGATACACCGGCATCGCCGAGCAGAACACCTCGTTCGGACGGCTGCCGGTCCGCTACGTCGTCCTCTATCGTGACGACAAGGCATTGATCTTCGCCGGCCTCTCCAAGGCGCGCGGCATGCCCTACAAATACGACGCCCAGATCCTGGAGACGGCACGCAGCTTCCATCGCCTGACGGAACGCGAGCGTACCCTGGCGACCGCGCAGCGCATCCACATCATCCGTGCCGGGCAGAACACGCGCTTCACCGATCTCGCGCGCGAGTCCGCCATCCCCAACCATCCCGAGGCGCAGCTGCGCCTGCTCAACGGCCACTATCCGGACGGCGAACCGCAGCCGGGCGAATCCATCAAGATCGTGCGCTGAGAATTCCGCAGTTCCTGGTATGATTGGCAGCCGCGCAGCTCCCGCGCCTTTTCCATCCCCACGGATCCCGCCATGTCACACGATCTGAAGCAAGCCGCCCTCGACTACCACGCCCTGCCGCGTCCCGGCAAACTCGGCATCGAGGTCACCAAACCCTGCGAAACGCAGCAGGATCTGGCATTGGCTTACACACCGGGCGTCGCCGAACCGGTGCGCGCGATCGCGGAGGATTCGGCCAACGCCTACAAGTACACCGCCAAGGGCAATCTGGTCGGCGTGATCACCGACGGCACGGCGGTGCTGGGACTGGGCAACGTCGGCGCCCTGGCCGGGAAGCCGGTGATGGAAGGCAAAGGGGTGCTGTTCAAGCGCTTCGCCGGCATCGACGTCTTCGACATCGAGGTCAACGCCCAGGATCCCGAGGATTTCATCGAGACGGTCGTCGCCATCGCACCGACCTTCGGCGGAATCAATCTGGAGGACATCGCCGCACCGCACTGCTTCGAGATCGAACGCCGGCTCACGGAGATGCTCGACATCCCCGTGTTCCACGATGATCAGCACGGCACCGCCATCATCATCGCCGCAGGGCTGCTCAATGCGCTCGAACTTCAGGGCAAGACGCTTGCGGAAGCGCGCATCGCCTGCGTCGGCGCGGGCGCGGCCGGCATCGCGTCGATGCGCCTGCTGCTGGCGCTGGGCGCGACGCCGGGCAACATCCTGCTGGTCGACCGCAAGGGCGTCATCCACAGCGGCCGGGACGATCTCAACCAGTACAAGCGCGAATTCGCGATGGACACGGATCGCGTCACCATGGCGGATGCCGTGCGTGATGCCGATGTCTTCATCGGCGTGTCGGGGCCGGACATCATGACCGTCGACATGCTGCTCAGCATGGCACCGAAACCGATCGTGTTCGCGCTCTCCAATCCGGACCCGGAGATCCGCCCGGAGATCGCGCTCGCCGCGCGCAGCGACCTGCTCATGGCCACCGGCCGCAGCGACTACCCGAACCAGGTCAACAATGTGCTCGGCTTCCCGTTCATCTTCCGGGGCGCGCTGGACGTGCATGCCCGCACCATCAACCAGTCGATGCAGATCGCTGCGGTACACGCGCTGCGGCTGCTCGCGCGCGAACCCGTTCATCCGGACGTGCTCAAGGCGTACAAGCTGGACAGGCTGGAATTCGGCTCCGATTACATCATCCCCAAGCCGTTGGATCCGCGTCTGATGGAATTCGTGCCGCCGGCGATCGCAAAGGCGGCTGTCGACTCGGGGGTGGCGCGCACGCCCTATCCCGCACATTATCCCAAGTCGAGAATCTGAATACCGCGGAAGGAAACGGGCGCGGATACGCGCCGGTTCGGGAAATTCCGGGCAGTCAGGCGTCGGCCGCTCCGGCTTCCGGCGCCGCCAGCAGTTCCTCGACATGCCGCAGATTCGCGCGCGCCATCGGCCTGCCGTCGAGCGGGCTGCGTGGTGCCTGCCGCAGTCCGTTCAGAGGAAAGATCAGCGCCTCGATCTGCACGCCCCCCGCCAGAAAGCGCACCAGCGGATACAGCGCAAACTCGTCCTTGTTCACGCGCAGCCGCCGCTGCCCCTCCTCGAACGGCACCTGAGCTTCGAGCAGGAACAGCGTGACCTCTTCCGGAGAGTCGGCGAAGATGTGCAGGTTGACATCCGAGTGAGCGCCCGCCGTGCCCGCCAGTACCGACCCGGTCAGGCGGGGTTCGAAGCGTGAGAAAAACCGCATGGCGCCGGCCGCCGCCTCCCGCAGTTCGCGCAGGCGCCGCGGCTGATCCTGCTCCTGGAAGAGATGCTGATAGGCGGCGAGTTCGGCCTCGACCTCGACGTTGCGCGGAAGGTTCTGGGTATCGGGCGCGCCCAGTCTCGCGGCGGCCTTGCGCTTCGCCAGCAGGTAGTCGCGTATCCCTTCGCTGACGATCAGGCGCGCCGCCTCCTGGGCGATCCGCTGCCGCATCTGGCGATCCCGACTGTTCTGGCGAACCCCCATACTCAGCGCCTCATGCTCTGCTGTTTCGCCTCAGAATAAGTGTTCCGGCACCCCGACACCACCGCCGCCGTGAGCGTCGGCGCCGCCGGACTCGGCACTGCTCCGCTGCGGCACTTCGTTTTCACGGAAAGTTTCGAACACCGCATCCGTTTGACTGCTGCCCGCGAGAAGGCCGTTGTCGGGATCGATCTTGACCGTCACCAGTCCCTCGGGAGCATCCGGCCAGGTCGTCGGCACGCCCTCGAGTGCAGCGCCCATGTAGTCGACCCAGATCGGCAACGCGGCCCGTCCACCGGTCTCACCCGCACCCAGGGGCGCCACCTCGTCGAAGCCGATCCACGCACTCGCCGCGAGGGTGGGGTGGAAGCCGCAGAACCAGGCATCGCGCTGGTCGTTGGTCGTGCCGGTCTTGCCGGCAATATCGTCACGCCCCAGTTCGCGCGCGCGCGTGGCCGTGCCGCGACGTACCACATCCTGCATCATCGATGCCATAAGCCAAGCGTTCTGGGGCGTCAGAACGGCCTCGGCCAGCGGAGGTGCCACGGGCGCAGCGGGGTCCGTCGCGGATGCGAGCAGCGGCATCGTTTCCCTGCATTCAGGACAGACGCGCAGAGGCTGGGATTCGAGCAGCACCTGACCATTGACATCCACTACGCGCTCGATGAAATAAGGTTCGATGAGATAGCCGCCGTTGGCGAAGACCGCAAACGCGCGGGTGATCTCCAGCGGCGTCAGCGTGCCACTGCCGAGAGCCAAAGAAAGGTCGGCCGGAACCGATTCCGCACGAAAACCGAAACGTCGCACATAGTCGCGCGCATATCCAATGCCGATCGCCTGCAGCAGACGGATGGAGACCAGGTTGCGCGAATGCACCAGCGCCTCGCGGAGACGGGTGGGCCCGTAGAATCGGCCGCTGTAGTTCTCGGGACGCCAAGCCTGCTCCAACGACGGATCATCGAAGACCACCGGCGCATCGTTCAGGACACTGGCTGTCGTGAAGCCCTTTTCCAGCGCGGCCGAATAGATGAATGGCTTGAAACTCGAACCGGGCTGCCGGTTCGCCTGCACCACACGATTGAATTTGCTGCGCTGGAAATCGAAACCGCCGCTGAGCGCCCGAATGGCGCCATCCATCGGATCCAGTGCGATCAGAGCGCCTTCGACCGCCGGCAGCTGCGCCAGGCGCCACCCTCCGTCGACCGGTGCAACCCTGACCAGATCGCCCACTGCCACGACGTCCGCGGCCTTGGCCGGAGCACCGCCGCGGGAGTTCGGCGTCTGGTAACGCCGCGCCCAGGACAGCCCCTCCCAGTCAATGCGAATCTCACGACCGTCCCGCAACACGACGTCACACGATCTGTCCGCCACCCGAATCACCAGCGCCGGCAACAGGCCGCCCAGAACCTTTTCTTCGTGCAGCAAGGCCACCTGCGCGGTCAGATCGGCGTTCTGCGGCAGCGTCATCCGACGCTCCGGCCCCCGGTAACCGTGACGCTGATCGTAGTTCAGCAGACCGCGGCGCAAGGCCGAATTCGCCGCCTTCTGATGGCGGCCGTCGATGGTCGTATACACGCGCAGACCTTGCGCATAGGCCTCCTCGCCGTAACGTCGCACCAGCTCGGCACGCACCATTTCGGCGACGTAAGGAGCGTCGACCTCGGCGGCCGTCGCGTGCACTTCAGCCACATCCACCTCGGAAACGGCGGCTTCGTACATGGCCGCGTCGATGAATCCCAGATCTCGCATACGGCCGAGCACGTAATTGCGCCGGACCGCCGCCCGAGCCGGATCGGCAATAGGATTGTAGCGAGAGGGGGCCTTCGGAAGCCCCGCGATCATGGCCATCTGCGCCACGGTAAGCTCGTCGAGGGACTTGCCGTAATACACGTGGGCCGCCGCGCCGATGCCGTAGGCGCGCTGGCCCATGTAGATCTTGTTGAGATAGAGCTCGAGGATCTGTTCTTTGGTGAGCTCGCGCTCGATCTTGAGCGCAAGAAAAATCTCGGTGAGCTTGCGCAGATAGGTCTTGTCGCTGCTCAGAAAGAAATTGCGTGCGACCTGCATCGTGATGGTGCTGCCGCCCTGACGCTTCTCGCCCGTCCGGACGAGTTCCACTGCCGCACGCAGCAGCCCCTGATAGTCGACGCCGGGATGTGTGAAGAAGCGATCATCCTCGGCGGCCAGGAACGCCTTCACCATCAAGTCGGGCACGTCATCGATCGATACAGGGGTGCGGCGCTTCTCGCCGAACTCCGCCATGAGCAGCCCATCGCGGCTGTAGACCCGGAGCGGGACCTGGAGCTGGACGTCCCGCAAGGTCTCGATGGAGGGCAATTGAGGGGCAACGTAGATATAGGCAGCGGCAATCAGGATAAGCGCCGCGGTCATGACCCCGAACAGGGCGGTCAACACTAGCCGCAGGAGTTTCATCAGGCGAGGGGGCTGTCAGGTTGTGATCGAAGTCAGGTATTAGACTATAAAGGAAATAATAAATCTCCCGATACCTTTGTTCGAGGCCCTTCCTGGCCTATAGGCATTGGTTGACAAACAGTTGCCCTTGTCATCTAATGCTGCAAGGGATTTTTGCGGCGCAACCCTCAGATAAAATTAAAGGAATTTACCGTGCAGCTCGCGCAACTGCTGAAAAGGACCACCCCTCCACGCCTCGGACTCGACATCAGCTCCACCGCCATAAAGCTGCTGGAATTGAGCCGCTCCGGAGGCCGTTACCGAGTCGAGAGCTACGCGGTCGAGCCGCTCCCGCCGAATTCGGTGGTGGAGAAGAGCGTGACCGACGCCGAGGCCGTGGGTGAGGCAATCCGCCGCGCCGTGAAACGTTCCGGTACGCGCGCGAAAGACGCTGCGGTCGCCGTGGCCGGATCCTCGGTCATCACCAAAGTCATTTCCATGCCCGCCAGCCTGTCCGACTCCGAGCTGGAGGCACAAATCGAACTCGAAGCCGACCAGTACATCCCGTATCCGCTCGACGAGGTCAACACCGACTTCGAAGTACTCGGCCCGTCGGAGAAGAACCCGGACACCGTGGATGTGCTGCTCGCAGCGTCGCGCAGTGAGAACGTCGAGATGCGCGTGGCCGCGGTGGAAGCCGGCGGCCTGGCGGCCAAAGTGGTCGATATCGAAGCCTACGCGCTGGAGAACGCCTTCAGCCTGCTGGCCGATCAGCTCCCGGATCAGGGCATCGAACGCACCATAGCCGTCGTCGATGTGGGCGCGACCATGACCACGCTCAACGTGCTGCACGACATGAAGATCATCTACACCCGCGACCAGGTCTTCGGCGGCAAGCAGCTCACTGAAGAGATCATGCGCCGCTACGGGCTCTCTTACGAGGAAGCCGGCATGGCCAAACGCCAGGGCGGCCTGCCGGACAACTACATTCCGGAGGTATTGGAGCCCTTCAAGGAGGCCATGGCACAGCAGGTCAGCCGTTCGCTGCAGTTCTTTTTCTCATCCAGCCAATACAGCAGCATCGACCAGATCATCCTGGCGGGAGGCAGTGCCTCCATTCCCGGCGTCGACTCGCTGATCCACGAAACCATCGGCATCGAGACGATCATCGCCAACCCCTTCGCCAGCATGTCCTTGGCCTCGCGCGTCAAGCCCCAGACGCTGAGCAATGACGCTCCGGCACTGATGATCGCCTGCGGCCTTGCACTGAGGAGCTTCGACTGACATGGCGCGCATCAATCTACTCCCCTGGCGCGAATGGGAACGCAAGCGCAAACAGCGCGAGTTCGCCGGCATGGCGGCTGCGGGCGCAGTACTGGCCGCGGTGGCGGTCGTATTCGCCCATATTCAAATGGAGAGCATGATCAGCGGCCAGAACGAGCGCAATCAGTTCCTGGAAGGTGAAATCAAGGCGCTCGATGCCCGCATCGTCAAGATCAAGGATCTCGAATCGACGAAGGCGAAACTGCTCGCGCGCATGAATGTCATCCAGGAACTGCAAAGCAACCGTCCCCTCAGCGTTCACCTGATGGATGAACTGGTACGGACCTTGCCTGATGGCGTGCATCTCAAGACGTTCGCCCAGAAGGGCTCGGAACTGACAATGCAGGGTGCCGCACAATCGAACGCGCGGGTTTCCGCCTACATGCGCAATATCGACGGCTCCGAGTGGCTGGGCAACCCGAAACTCAACGTCATCGAAACGAAGAATGAAGAGCGGCGACGCATCGCGGAATTCACCCTGCTCGCGAGCCAGAAGGCAACGACGACCGGCCAGGAAGCCGAAACGGGAGGTACGCCGTGAATCTCTCGGAAATAGACATCAACGACCTCGATTTCAGCAATATCGCCAACTGGCCGCTGGCTGCGCGCACATTCGTTATCATTCTGATCGCGATCGCCGTCATCGGCCTTGGATACTGGTTCGACATCAAGGATCAGCAGCTGCGGCTCGACCAGGCGAAAAACCGGGAGAACGAGCTCAAATCGGAGTTCGAGACCAAGGCACGCAAGGCCGCGAATCTCGAAGCCTATGAACAGCAGCTGGAAGAGATGCGCCAGTCATTCGGAGCAATGCTGCGGCAGCTGCCCAACAAGACCGAAGTCGCCGACCTGCTGGTGGATGTGTCTCAGACCGGCCTCGCGAGCGGGCTGGAGTTCGATCTCTTCAAGCCCCAGGGCGAGGTCCCGCTCGAGTTCTACGCGGAGCTGCCCATCAGCATCAAGGTCCGGGGCACGTACCATGAGTTTGGTGCCTTCGTCAGCGGTGTCGCCGCATTGCCGCGCATCGTCACCATTCACGACATTGCCATCCAGCCGGCTGGCAAAGATGCCGCGAACGATGAACTGTCCATGGAACTGACCGCAAAGACCTACCGCTATCTGGATGAAAGCGAGGAGGCCGCCAAATGACGACTAGGCGTACACCCATCATGTCCGCGACCTGCTGGCTGGTGCTGGGCCTTGGCCTGGCGGGCTGCGGTGGCGGCAACACGGACGATCTGCGCACCTTCGTGAGCGACGTGCGCGGCCGGCAACAGGCCAGAATCGAACCGCTCCCGGAATTCAAGCCGTACGAGACGTTCCTGTACCAGGCCAGCGACATGCGCAGCCCGTTCAGCCCCGGCACGCCCAGCCAGGCGGAGCAGGTGCTTGCCGGCAACGGCAGCACCATCCATCCGGACGCCAATCGGCCGCGCGAGGCGCTGGAGGATTTTCCGCTCGACACCCTGCGGATGGTAGGCACGCTGGAACAGCACGGCCAGTCCTGGGGACTGGTTCTGGCAAGCGACGGCACTATCCACCGTGTCCAGCCTGGCAATTATGCCGGGCAGAATCACGGGAAAATCAAGGAAATAACCGAATATGAAATCGCACTTACGGAAATCGTACCGGATGGCCTCGGTGGCTGGATGGAACGCCCGGCCTCGCTTGCGCTCAGCGAATGATCCCATGGGGGGAGCACTGTCATGATGAGTATCAGTACCAAAAAGTCCACTTGCAGCGCCGGCTCGCCGGGCAGCGTCGCGAAGCGCTGGCTGTTCGGAGTGATCGGCGGGCTCGCCCTGAGCGTCCCGACCGCGTTCGCAGCCAACACGCTGGAGGCCATCGATGTCGGATCCCTGCCGGGGAACAAGGTGCAGGTCATCCTCAAGATGGAGCAGCCGCCGGAGAAACCGCTGAGCTTCACGATCGACAATCCCGCACGCATCGCTCTGGATCTGCAGGACACGCACAATGCGCTCGGCAAGGGTCCCCAGCCCATCGGCGTCGGTCTGGCCAAGAGCCTGACGGCGATCGAGGCACAGGGGCGCACCCGTGTGGTCATCGATCTGGTGCAGATGGCGCCCTACGATACGCGCATCGAGGGCAACATGATCGTCGTGACCCTGCAGGACAGCGCCAGCACCGCGGCCGCCGCGTCCACCGTGCCGAGCAGCAGCGCTTCGGCCGCTTCGCAGCCCATCGCCGCGTCCGGCAACGCCATCCAGAATGTCGACTTCCGTCGCGGCGACCAGGGCGAAGGCCGCGTCATCATCACGCTGGCCAGCTCCAACATGCCGGTCGACATGCGTCAGGAAGCGGGGCAGGTGGTACTGGATTTCTTCGGTGCCGAACTGCCGGAGAACCTGCACCGCCGCCTGGACGTCTCCGACTTCGCCACGCCGGTAAAGACCGTCGATACCTTCGCCAAGGGCAAGAATGTGCGCATGGTGATCGCCCCGACCGGTGAATACGACCACGTGGCCTACCAGACCGACAACCTGTACACGGTGGAGATCAAGCCCACGACAAAGGAAGAACAGGAGGCGCGCCGCCGCGAGAAGCTGGGCTTCACGGGTGAGCGCCTGTCCCTCAATTTCCAGGACATCGAGGTCCGCTCGGTCCTGCAGCTGATCGCCGATTTCACCGGCACCAACATCGTGGTCAGCGACACCGTCACCGGCAACCTGACGCTGCGTCTGCAGAACGTCCCCTGGGACCAGGCCCTGGACATCGTGCTGAAGACCAAGGGCCTGGCAATGCGCAAGAGCGACGACGTGATCCTGGTCGCCCCCAGCGAGGAAATCGCCGCGCGCGAAAAACTCGAACTGGAATCGCAGAAGCAGATCGAGGAACTGGCTCCGCTGTACGCCGAGTACATCCAGGTCAACTATGCCAAAGCCGCCGATCTCGCCGAGCTGCTGAAGGGCGAGGAAGGCACCTCGATGCTGTCCGACCGCGGCACTGTCACGATCGATCAGCGCACCAACACCCTGCTGATCCGCGATACCGCCGACAAGCTGGCCGATATACGCAAGCTCATCACCACGCTGGACATCCCGGTCCGGCAGGTGCTGATCGAATCACGCATCGTGATCGCCAACGACGATTTCGCCAAGGAACTGGGCGTGCGCTGGGGCGGCGGCAAGCTGGACAGCTCCAACACCACCAATACCGCTGTCGGTGGCGGCCTGCCGGGCGACGTGGCCTACAACCCGAACTTCTTCCCGACCACTATCGCCAATCCCAACGATTCCGACCCGCCGGTCGACGCTCTGCTCGCGGATCTGCGCGCGCCGAACGCCACCTCGGCCATCAACTTCATCATTGGCCGTGCCGGTCGCGACCTGCTGCGCCTGGAACTGTCCGCCATGCAGGCCGAGGGCCGTGGCGAGGTGGTCTCCAGCCCGCGCGTGATCACCGCCAACCAGAAGGAAGCGGTCATCCGTGACGGCGTGCAGATCCCCTATCGCGAGGCCTCGTCCAGCGGCGCGGCAACCGTCAGCTTCAAGGAAGCGACCCTCTCCCTGACGGTCACCCCCCAGATCACGCCCGACGACCGCGTGGTCATGGACCTGCGCGTGACCCAGGATACGGTGGGCGATCTGTTCGGACCCGAAGGTATCCCCGCCATCGATACCCGCGCCGTGGAAACGCAGGTGCTGGTGGACAATGGCGATACCGCGGTGCTGGGCGGCATCTACATCCATCGGAAGAGCAACAACGTCGACAAGATCCCGCTGCTGGGCGACCTTCCGGGCATCGGCGCAGCGTTCCGCAGCACGAGCAACCTGAACGAGAAGTCGGAACTGCTGATCTTCGTGACGCCGCGGATCCTCAAGGAGAACCTCGCATCCTTCTAAATCCGCAGCACCGCTTGTAAGCGGCCAGGCTTTCTGGCATACCTGCCCGGCATGACCAACATGCCGGGCAATTTGTTTCTGGTGGGTCCCATGGGGGCCGGAAAAACCACCATCGGCCGCCAGCTGGCGCGCCTGCTGAAGCGCGACTTCATCGACAGCGACCGCGAGATCGAGCTGCGCACCGGCGTCGGCATCCCCCTGATCTTCGAGCTCGAGGGTGAGGCCGGTTTCCGCAGCCGGGAGAGCAGCGTCATCGACGAGCTGACGCAGCTCCAGAACATCGTGCTGGCGACCGGCGGCGGCGCGATCCTCGATCCCGAGAACCGCCGCCACCTGGCGGATCGCGGCACCGTGATCTATCTCGAGACTTCGGCCGAGCAGACCCTCGCGCGGACGGGGAGAGACCGCAACCGGCCGCTGCTGCAGACGGACGACCCCAAACGCCGGCTGGAGGACTTGCTGGCGGTGCGCGATCCGCTCTACCGGGAGATCGCCGACATCGTCGTCCCCACGGATGGACGCTCGGCACGGGACGTCGTCAACGAGATCATGCGGCTGGTCAGGCCCCCCCGGCCGAAGCGCGCGCCGCGCCGCTAGCCGCTCTTTGCCTGGACGGGCGATTATTCTATCCTCACGCTTTTCGCGTGCCCGCTTCCGGCGGCGGCAGGACAGTCCATGCGCACCCTTCGACTCGATCTCGGCGAACGCAGCTACCCGATCTACATCGGCAGCGGTCTGCTGCCCGACCCGCACCTGTTCGCGCCCCACATCCACGGCCGGCAGGTGCTGGTGGTCAGCAACGTCACCGTGGCGCCGCTGTATCTGCAGAGACTGGAAGGCGCCCTGCAGGGCTTCACGCTGCGCTCTATCAGCCTGCCCGACGGCGAGGCCTACAAGACCCTCGACACCCTCAACCTCGTCTACGACGCCCTGCTGGAGAACCGCTTCAACCGGCGCTGCACCCTGATCGCCCTGGGCGGCGGCGTCGTCGGCGACATCTGCGGCTTCGCGGCGGCGAGTTATCAGCGCGGCGTGGATTTCATCCAGGTTCCGACCACGCTCCTGTCGCAGGTGGATTCCTCGGTCGGCGGCAAGACGGGCGTCAATCACCGCCTCGGCAAGAACATGATCGGCGCCTTCCACCAGCCCAACGCCGTCATCATCGACACGGATACCCTGGGCACCCTGCCCGACCGCGAACTGTCCGCCGGATTGGCGGAGGTGATCAAATACGGGCTGATACGCGAGCCGGAGTTCTTCGACTGGCTGGAGGCGAACATGGACCGCCTGCTGGCGCGCGACCCCGAAGCCCTCGGCTACGCCATCGAACGCTCCTGCCGCTGCAAAGCCGACGTCGTGGCCGCAGACGAGCGCGAAAGCGGTCAGCGCGCCCTGCTGAACCTTGGACATACCTTCGGTCATGCCATAGAGACCGGCATGGGGTATGGCACCTGGCTGCACGGCGAGGCGGTGGGAACAGGCATGCTGCTGGCGGCCGAGCTTTCCGCCCGTCAGGGCTGGCTCGGCGCCGCGGACGTGGACCGCATCCGACGCCTGCTCGGGCGCGCCCGCCTCCCCGTCGCCGTCCCGCCGGAAATGACCCCCGAACGCTTCCTCGAACTGATGGCGGTGGACAAAAAGGTGCTGGACGGCGGCCTGCGCCTGGTGCTGCTGCACGGCATCGGCAAGGCGGTGGTCACGGGCGATTTCGACCCGCGGCAACTGCGGGCGACGCTGGATGCGGCACACCGCCATGCCGCCTGACGTGCCTGCGGGAAACGCTCCCCGGGCACGGCCGGACTTTTCCGCACCACCGGAGCGCGACAGACAATGAGCCGGAGCGCAGCAGAAAGCGGCCAGGGCCTCGCGCCCTATGCAGCGACCGATGCACACTCGCGCGGCCGTCGCCATGCCGAGCCCGGACCGGCCTACCGCAGCGAATTCCAGCGCGACCGCGACCGCATCATCCACTCCGCCGCCTTCCGACGACTCGAGTACAAGACCCAGGTCTTCGTGAATCACGAAGGCGATCTGTTCCGCACCCGCCTCACCCACTCCATCGAGGTGGCGCAGATCGCCCGTTCCATCGCCCGCGCCCTGCGCGTGAACGAGGATCTCACCGAGGCCATCGCACTGGCCCACGACCTCGGCCATACGCCGTTCGGGCATGCCGGCCAGGATGCCCTGAACGCCTGCATGAAGCTCCATGGAGGCTTCGAGCACAATCTGCAGTCCCTGCGCGTGGTCGATGAACTCGAAGAGCGCTATGCCGACTTCAACGGCCTCAACCTCACCTTCGAGGCGCGGGAGGGGATACTCAAGCACTGCTCCGTCGCGGTGGCGCGCACCCTGGGCGATGTCGGCGTGCGTTTCATCGAGCGGCAACAACCCAGCATCGAGGCCCAGCTGACCAACCTCGCCGACGAAATCGCCTACAACAGCCATGACGTCGACGACGGCCTGCGCGCGCGCCTCATCGAGATGGATGAGCTGGTGGAGATCGGGCTGTTCCGGGAGCAGTACGAGGAAGTCCGCCGCGCCCATCCGCATCTGCCGCAAAGGCGCACGGTGCACGAGATCGTCCGGCGCATGATCAACACCCAGGTCGTCGACCTCGTCGAGACCAGCCTGGGCCGCCTGAAACAGGCCGATCCAGCCGATATCGAGGCGGTCCGCCGACACCCCGAACCGCTGATCGGGTACAGCGAGACCATGCGTGAACGCAATCTCGAACTCAAGCGTTTCCTGCGCAACCGTCTCTACAAGCATTACCGCGTGCACCGCATGACAGCCAAGGCCGGGCGCGTGATCACCGCGCTCTTTCAGGCCTTCATGGAAGACACGGGGCTGCTGCCCGACGAGGCCCGCGCGCACTGCCAGCGTCTGGAAGCCTCCGACGGCGAGGCCGGGCGGGCGCGCGGCGTCGCCGACTACATCGCCGGCATGACCGACCGCTACGCCATCGCCGAATACGAACGGGTCTACAATCCCAGAGAGCTGACCTGATGATCGGGCGATGCACGACGCGGGAGACACGATGCAAGCCGCCAGCGGCATGCGGCGGACATCGGACCGCACGTGCGGAACAGATCCCGGCGCCACTCACTGGCTAGCCTGGACTATTCATGAACGACCTACTGCGGCCGCCGAGATGCCTGACAAGACAGCGCGTGCTCCCTTCAGGTGCTCGACATACTGTCGAGTATGCCTGCGCGCCTTCCGGTCCGCGCCACGCTGTCTTGTCAGGCATCTCGACGCCCTCGCTACGGCAGTTCATGAATAGTCCAGGCTAGAACCCGTCTCGAAATTGCAGATCGGTTGCCCATGCGCATCTACATGCAAACACAGGTTGGTGCCGATGCCGCGCCCCGGTACTATCATCTGCATCTCCAGGAGGATCTTCTGGAAGGCTGGACCCTGGTCCGGGAGTGGGGCTACCAGGGTTCGAGCGGGCGGGTGGTGCGAGAGCACTTTCCCGCGCGCGAGCAGGCCGAAAACGCCCTGCTCAAGGTGCGCGACGAGCAGCTCAAGCGCGGCTACCGTGTCGTATTCATTCAGGGATTGGAACAACCTTGAGTCCGCAGAACACATCGGCGCAGGCATCGCCTGACTACCTGGCCACGCTGCGTCTGCAGCGCGCACCCTTCCTGGATCAGCCGGACGATCACTTCTTCTATGCCGACCCGGTGCTGCTGCAGCGGCTCGATCTTCTGCAGCACCTCACCCGTTTCGGTGACATGCTCATCGGCGTCATCGGCCCCGACGGAGCGGGCAAGACCACACTATTGCAGCAGTTCCTGCTGCGCGGCGGCCACGGCTGGCGCTTCTGCCGGCTGGAAGGCGCGCGGATCACCCAGGGCGCGGAACTGTACGCCGGCCTCGCGGAATGCCTCGGGCTGCCGCCCGAGCAGGACGCGGACCGCGCCAGGGCCAGCCTGCTGCGCCACTGCCAGGGACTCCGGCAGGGCGGCCAGCTCGCGGTCGTAGTGGTCGACGACGCGCAACGCCTTCCCGAAGCGGCGCTGCGCGCCCTGCTGGGCCTCGGCGGATCGCCGGACGAAACGCTCAAGGCCGTCCGGATCGTCATGTTCGGTGACGACACCCTCGAACAGCGGCTGACCGACATCGGCCTGCAACACCCGCAGCAGCCGCTGCTGCATCGGCTGGACATCCCGCGCTTCGACGAACAGCAGTCGGCCTCCTACCTCATGTACCGCCTCGCGGTCGCCGGCTATTCGGGCGACTGTCCCTTCAGCCTCACCGAGATCCGCGCCATCCACAAGGCCGCGGACGGACGGCCCGGACGGCTGAACGTGCTGGCCCACGAGACGCTGATGGAGCGTGCCCAGCGCATCGCCGCCCGGACCCGGCCCGACGGCGCTTCCGCCCCGCAGCCGGCCGCGCGCAGGCCGGTCTGGCTGGTGGCCGGCCTCGGCGCCCTGGCCCTGGCGGCGGGCGGCGCCTACCTGCTGATGGACGCCGGCCGCGAGAGCACCCCGCCGGCTCCGGCCGACAGCCCCGCCCTTGCCCTGAATCTCCCGCCGGAGCCGCTGCCGCCCATCGATGCCGGCGAGCGAACCACGGCAGGCGCGCCGCCACAGGAGGCGGCGGCGGAACCCGCGGCGGAGCCCGCACCG
>JAJJPM010000098.1:0-15271 GCA_032907525.1 Gammaproteobacteria bacterium | reverse complement strand
GCGCGGCGAACCCGGCAATCCCGCTTAAACCATTTTTGGCCACGGAATCCACGGGAAAACACGGAAAGAATTCACGTTGTAAACCCAGAGCCACGACCCGCAGCCGGGCTCCCGGGTCTTTGCGATGACTCATTATCCTTAAAAACTCATTTTCACCACAAAGGACGCGAAGGACACAAAGAGAACTCAAGAGCCACTTTGTTTCAGTGCTTCACCGTCCGGGTGAAGCACTGCGCAAGCCGAAGTGCCTGTCTTTACCTTGGTGTTCTTTGTGTCCTTCGTGGTGAACTGCTTTTCCAGAATTATTCCGTGTTGTTCCGTGGATTCCGTGGCCAGAAGCGGTTCGCCTCAACGCGCCGCCACCTCGGCCAGCTGCAAAGGTCGGCCGACGTTCAGGCGGAAGCGGCCGCGGCCGGTCTTCTCGATGGCGAGAAAGGTGCAGCGCTCCGCGAGGCGACGCTGCAGAAGGATCAGCCGCGCCTCCAGGTTGTCGCTGATATCAGGGAGCTTCAGGGAAGGGTCAAGGCGCAGCTCGCGGTTGGTGAACTCGCTGCGTCCGGCCTCGACGTAGTCGCGCACGAGCTTCCATACGATCGCGCCGGCGACACCCTTGATGAGGTAGTCGTTGCCGAGAAACACGCTGTGATCGGCGGCGAAGTGCCGGACCGTGACCGGCGAACCCTGCGCGACGGGCGGCGGGAGGCAGCAGGCGGCCGCATCCTCGTTCTGTTCCACGGCGTGCGCCAGCAGTTCGATGAACAGCGCGAGCTGGGTAGCCAGCACGACCAGCGCATCCTCGTCCTCGTAGGTGAAGCGGCGCTGCTCCGGACTCTCCACATAGAGCACGCCGTGCAGCCGTTCGCCGCGCATCACCGGCACCGCGAGCTGACTGCCCGAATCCGCGAGCCCCGGAAACGGGATGGCGGTTTCCAGGGCGTCGCCGGCGGCGGCCTTCTCGAACCCTTCGCGCATGGCGCGGCTGTAGAGATACTCCTGAGCCGCATAGCCGATCCGGATGGGCGTGCGCTCGCGCGCGGCCACGCCGATGATGCCCTCGCCGACGCCGATCTCCGAACCGACGCCGGACTCGGCGTAGCCGCGCGTGGCGACGGTGTACAGCCGCGCGCGTGCCGCGTCGTGCATGAGCAGCATGGCGTGGCGGATGCCGCAGTGACGTTCCAGACCGTGCAGGACGGCATCGAACAGCG
This sequence comes from Gammaproteobacteria bacterium, assembly GCA_032907525.1. Taxonomy (GTDB): domain Bacteria; phylum Pseudomonadota; class Gammaproteobacteria; order Thiohalobacterales; family Thiohalobacteraceae; genus JAHJQQ01. The sequence goes on along the minus strand of JAJJPM010000098.1, from coordinate 14,063 downwards.
CCGCCAGGTCCGTGCAGCCGGCCAGGCTGTCGAGGCAGGCGCGCAGGCCGGGCAGCAGGGGCTGGCGCGGCACCGCCTGGCGGGAGGACTCGCCGAAGACGCATTCGATGTCGAGGACCCGATAGACGTCCGAGCCCAGCAGCCGGAACACCTTGCTCATCCCGGTATGCGAGGCGATGCCGGCGAGCTTGGCCTTCATGTTCTCGAACAGCGGGCCTTCCGTCTCCGTGCGCAGATATTCGAGCTGCAGACGGTAATGCGCGGCCGACACGGGGTCGATCACCTGCACCACGGCGCGGGGATTGGCCAGGATGTTCTTGCGCGTGGTGTTGAAGAACTGGAAGGTCAGGGCGACATGCGCATCGTCGACATAATGGACCTGGGACAGATAGGCGACGTTCGGCGTGCCGTCCGGTGCGCAGGTCGCGATCACCGAGGGTATGGCGCCCTCGAAGCAGTGGCGGAGCTCGCTGAGCGCGGGAGTCATGACCGTGCAGCCAGCGGCTGCCCCGCCGCCGGGCCCGGCGTCTGCTCGAAGGCCGCGCTGGGGACGAAGGTCACTGCGACGACCTCGCCCTCGATGCCCGCCATGATCGCCTGCCGGAACGGATCTTCGAAGCCGATCGTGCCGATTTCCTCGGCGAAACTCCGGCCATAGACACGCATCAACTCGCGATCGCCCTCGGCGAGCGGCTCGATGCGCGCGGTCATTCCCTTGAGCTGCACCGTTTCATGCGTCGTGGGCCGGCTGAAGACCACGGCGATGCCGCCGCCCGCGCGCAGATCGGCGAGCACGGCCGTCGAGTGCGGCACCGCCAGAAACACCGTGACCGAGCGGCGGTCCGGCGCCACCCGGCAGCCGAAGGCACGCACGACCGCGGGCTCGCAACGCGCGTTGCACGAACCGACCAGGATCGAGACGTGGTGGGTGATGAAATCGGCCCGTGCCGCATCGAGCAGTGCCGTATCCGCGGTGTCGCTCATGGGCAGGGGAGCCGCCGCCGGGCGAATGCCAGTGAAGTCATATCGTCGTTGTCTCCCGTCCCCGCCGATGACGGCCGCCGCCCGCCTCTTCTCCTCCAGGACGGGTCGCTGCATATCGCACATGGGGACGGAGCGAAGATTAGTCGCCCGGAGATTGCTTGTAAATGGCGGCAGCCGGATGCCGCACCGTGCGCCTCACCGGCCGGCCGGGCTGCGTTCCGGGCCGCCTAAGCCTTCGTGGCGAGCACGAGAAAAACCGGATAGTCCTTTTCTTCCTTGCGTACCGTATGCGCGGTGACGAAGCGGATTTCCTTCAAGCCGCTGCGCTCGAGCTTCTCCGCCAACTCGTCGCGATCGAAGCCGGCATGGAAAACGCCTTGCGCGTCTTCGGGGTGGAAGCTGCCGTCCTCCTTGTCCAGGTCCGCCAGGGCGAGGCGCGCCCCGGGCTTGAGATGTTCGGCGAACGCCCGAAGCATCCGCCCGGTGTCTTCCACATGGTGCATGGCCATGGCGCTCATGATGAGATCGAACTGCATTCCCAGCGGCTCTTCGATGATGTCCTGACAACGGACCTCGACCTTGTCCGCCAGCGTCTGCTTGGCCAGCAGTTGTTCCAGCATGGACCGGGACACATCCACTGCGGTGATCCTGCGGACATGGGGCGCCACCTGCGAGGCGATGAGCCCCGTACCCGCCCCGAAATCCATCACATGCATGGCCTCGTGCAGATCGACATGCTCGAGGATGGTCCTGCCGATGCCGGCGGCGAGCGCCGCGACCATCTCGTTCGCATCCCAATCCCTGGCCTTTTCTTCAAAAAGATCCGTCATGTCGCTACTCCGTCAATCGGTGAGCGGGCAGCAGGCCCGCGGACTCCGCCGGGGACTTGCGTCTTCGACCGCGGCTCACACCTCCTTGTAGATCTGCGCCCCTGCCTGCTTGAACTCCACCGCCTTCTCCTCCAGGCCCTTCTTCAGCGCCTCGTCCTCGCTGATGCCCTGGCTGGCGGCGTAGTCGCGCACGTCCTGGGTGATCTTCATGGAGCAGAAGTTCGGGCCGCACATGGAGCAGAAGTGCGCGACCTTGTGCGCCTCCTTGGGCATGGTCTCGTCGTGCATCGAGCGCGCCTTGTCGGGATCCAGGCCCAAGTTGAACTGATCTTCCCAGCGGAATTCGAAGCGCGCCTTGCTCAAAGCGTTGTCGCGGATCTGCGCGCCGGGGTGGCCCTTGGCGAGATCGGCGGCGTGGGCGGCGAGCTTGTAGGTGATGATGCCGTCGCGCACGTCCTGCTTGTTGGGCAGGCCGAGATGCTCCTTGGGCGTGACGTAGCACAGCATGGCGGTGCCGTACCAGCCGATCTGGGCGGCGCCGATGCCGGAGGTGATGTGGTCGTAGCCGGGCGCGATGTCGGTGACCAGCGGACCCAGCGTGTAGAACGGCGCCTCGAAGCAGTCGGCCAGCTCCTTCTCCATGTTCTCCTTGATGAGCTGCATGGGCACGTGGCCGGGGCCTTCGATCATCACCTGCACGTCGTGCTGCCAGGCGATCTTCGTCAGTTCACCGAGCGTCTCCAGCTCACCGAACTGCGCAGCGTCATTGGCATCGGCGATGCAGCCGGGACGCAGACCGTCGCCCAGGCTGAAGCTTACGTCGTAGGCCTTCATGATCTCGCAGATTTCCTCGAAGTGCGTGTAGAGGAAATTCTCCTGATGATGCGCGAGGCACCACTTGGCCATGATCGAACCGCCGCGCGAGACGATGCCGGTGACGCGGTTGGCGGTCAGCGGCACGTATTTCAGGCGCACGCCGGCGTGAATCGTGAAATAGTCCACGCCCTGCTCGGCCTGCTCGATCAGCGTGTCGCGGAACATCTCCCAGGTCAGCTCCTCGGCCTTGCCGTCGACCTTCTCCAGCGCCTGGTAGATGGGCACGGTGCCGATCGGCATCGGCGCGTTGCGCAGGATCCATTCGCGCGTCTCGTGGATGTTCTTGCCGGTGGACAGGTCCATCAGCGTGTCGCCGCCCCAGCGTGCCGACCACACCATCTTCTCGACTTCCTCTTCAATGGAAGACGTGACCGCCGAGTTGCCGATATTGGTGTTGATCTTCACCAGGAAGTTGCGGCCGATGATCATCGGCTCCAGTTCCGGGTGGTTGATGTTGGCGGGGAGGATGGCCCGCCCCCGGGCGATCTCGTCGCGCACGAACTCGGGCGTGATCTCCTCCGGGATGCCCGCGCCGAAGCTCTGGCCGCGGTGCTGGCGCAGGAGCTTCGCATAGCGCGGATCCTGGCGCAGCTCGTTCAGGCGCATGTTCTCGCGGATGGCGACGTATTCCATCTCCGGGGTGATGATGCCCTGACGCGCATAGTGCATCTGGGTGACGTTCGCGCCGGCTTTCGCCCGGCGCGGCTTGCGCAGGTGTTCGAAACGCAGGTGCGCGAGCCTGGGATCGTCGTGACGCGCGCGGCCGTACTCCGAGGTCGGGCCGGCGAGCTGTTCGGTGTCGCCGCGCTCCAGGATCCAGGCCTCGCGCAGGGCGGGCAGACCCTTGAGCAGATCGATGTGCGCATCCGGGTCGGTGTACGGGCCCGAAGTGTCGTAGACGACGATCGGCGGGTTCTCCTCCGGCGTGCCGCTGGTGTGGGTCGGCGACTGCGTCACCTCGCGCATGCCGACACGGAGGTCCGGGCGCGAACCCTGGACGTAGATCTTCTTCGAGCCGGTGAAGGGGCGCGTGACCTCCTCGGACAACCGGGCGGTCTTGCGGATGAACTCTTCGGGTATCGCACTCATGGCCCAAGCCCCCTGCCCCGCGCACGGGACGGATAAGGAAAAGACGGCGGGGAAGGCTGCGATGGCTGGACAGGCTTCCCTGCGCTGGTATTAACCAAGATCAGGTTCGAAGGGTGTATCTCTCAGCCCCCGCGACGGCTGCGCATAACGCAGCACAGGGGGCACCCCTAGCCGAAGGGGGAAAGGTATCGGATGGCCTTGGCCAATGCAAGCCGCGGATATCCGCAAAATCGCCTGAACCCATTGATCAACCGAGGGATTCGGCATGACAAAACCGCAGGACGCGAGGCTTGCCCGGCACCGGCAAACTCCGTACTCTAGCCGCACGTCGCCGGAGCGCCCTCGGACCCCGGCAATAAGTCAAACAAGATTAAGCCGTTACTGCGCGGACCGGACACGCGGCCCAGCGCGGGCGACGACGGCGGAGGACGACGCATGACAGGCAACGCCGCAGCACTCGAACTCGAACGCGCGCGCTACAACATGATCGAACAGCAGATCCGGCCCTGGGACGTGCTGGATCAGCGCGTCCTGGACGTGATCGCCGCCACCCCGCGCGAGGCCTTCGTTCCGGAGCGCTACCGGACGACGCTGGCGTTCTCGGATTTCAGCATCCCGCTGGAACACGGCCAATATATGATGCCGCCCAAGCTGGAGGGCCGGCTGCTGCAGGCCCTCGCACTGCGCCCCACCGACCGGGTGCTGGAGATCGGCACCGGCAGCGCCTACCTCACCGCCTGTCTCGCGCGCCTGGCCGCGCAGGTGGTCAGCGTGGACATCTTCGCGGACTTCAAGTACGCCGCCGAGCGCAAGCTGGCCGGCCAGGGCATCACCAACGTCGACCTCAGGGTCGAGGATGCCGCCGCGGGCTGGAACGGCTCCGAGTTCGACGCCATCGCCATCACCGGCTCGCTGCCCGTGCTGCACGAGGGCTTCCACCGCAGTCTGGCCGTCGGCGGCCGGCTGTTCGTCATCGTCGGCAGACCGCCCATCATGGAAGCCCTGCTGATCACCCGCGTCGCCCCGGATCAGTGGACGACCGAAAGCCTGTTCGACACCGCCGTGCCACCGCTGCTGAACGCGCCGGAGCCGGCGCGGTTCCGGTTCTGACGCCGTGCGGCAGATCTCCGCGCGCGAGCTCAGCGACTACCTGCGCAAGGCCGCGCGCCCGCCGCTGCTGCTGGACGTGCGCGAACCCTGGGAATTCCAGCACTGCCGCATCGAGGGCTCGCAGCTCATGCCCATGGGCAATGTGCGCAGCGAGGCCGGCCAGCTCGATCCCGACCGCGAGACCGTCGTGATCTGCCACCACGGCATCCGCAGCTTCTCGGTCGCGCGTTTCCTGGAAAATGAACTCGGCTTCAGCAACGTGGTCAACCTCACCGGCGGCGTGGCCGCCTGGGCGCGCGACGTCGACCCGGAGATGCCGACGTATTGAGTGAGAGGTGAGGCGTGAGGAGTGAGGAGTGAAGCGCCGGGGACAGACTTAAGTCTGTCCCCTCTTCCTCCCCCGTAATGGGTTTTACTCCTCACACCTCACGCCTCACTCCTCACTGTTGTAAACTACGGTTCGCGTTTTTCAGCCCTGCCAGTGCAGCGGTGTTTCCAAATTGTTACGGACGGTACGCCCCATGAAGATTGTCCCGAGACCCCTCGCCGCACTGATGGCCGCATTGACCTATGCCGGCCTGGGCGGCGCGGCGCAGGCCGACTCGCTGTACGAGATCTACCAGCTCGCCCAGGAGCGCGACCCCACGCTGCGCGCCGCGGCCGCCGCGCGCGACGCCGCGCTGGAGGTGAAGCCGCAGAGCCGGGCCGGGCTGCTGCCGGTCATCGGTCTGAGCGGCGACGTGTCGCGCAACAGTTATGACGACCGCGCGGCCCTGCCGGGCGTCGCCAATCCGACCTACTCCACCAACCAGTCGTACAGCCTGAGCCTCACCCAGCCGGTGTTCCGCTGGGACCGCTGGGTGGCGCTGGAGCAGGCCGACAGCCTGGTCGCCCAGGCGCAGGCCCAGTACGGCGCGGCCGAGCAGGAACTCATGGTCCGCACCGCCGAGCGCTATTTCGCGGTGCTGGGCGCGCAGGACGCCCTGCGCCTGGCAGGCAAGGAGAAGGAATCGATCGGCCGCCAGCTGGAGCAGGCGCAGCAACGCTTCGAGGTGGGATTGTCGGCGATCACCGACGTGCAGGAGGCGCAGGCCCGCTACGATACGGCGGTCGCCACCGAAATCCGTGCCCGGAACCAGCTGGATTCCGCCCGGGAGCAGTTGCGCGAGATCATCGGCGAACAGCGCGAGAACCTCGATCCGGTCCGCGACACCGATTTCAGACTGGTGACGCCCGAACCGCAGCAGCAGCAGAGCTGGGTCGATACGGCGCTGCAGCAGAACCCCAATCTCGCCGCCGCCCGCGCCGGCTCCGAGGCCGCGCGCCAGCAGATCCAGATCGCCCGCTCCGGTCATTATCCGACGGTCGACGCCAACGCGAGCTACAGCTACCTGGACAGCAATTTCGGCGGCATCCGCGAGCTGGAACGCAATGACGGCACCATCGGCCTGCAGCTGGCCGTGCCGCTCTACCAGGGCGGGGCGGTGAACTCGCGCACCCGCGAGGCGCGCTTCCGCTTCGACGAGGCGCGCGAACGGCTCGACGTCACCCAGCGCGCCATCGAACGCCAGACCCGCGACGCCTATCGCGGCGTGGTGACCGGCATCAGCGAAGTGCGTGCCGCCGAGCAGGCGCGCACCTCCAGCACCACCGCGCTGGAAGCCGCGCAGACCGGCTTCGAGGTCGGCACCCGCACCATCGTCGACGTCCTCGATGCGCAGCGCGCGCTGACGCAGGCGGAGCTGACGCTCTATCTGGCGCGCTACAACTATCTGCTCAACACCCTGCGCCTCAAGCAGGCGGCCGGCACGCTGGCGCCGGACGATCTCGATGCCATGACCGGCTGGCTGGAGCAGACGGCCTCGGCGCAATAAGCACGACGCATTGCATGACGGGGGACAGACCGTAGAGGCGTCGTAGAGGGGGACAGACTTAAGTCTGTCCCCACCCTCTCCCCCCGCCCTGATTTGCGATACCGCGTACCCGACCTGTCGAGCGACACCATGGAACTTGACTCCGCACCGCGCCTCTCCCTCTGCCGGCGCGAAGACTCGGCGCTGCTGATCGTCGATATCCAGACGCGTCTGACCGGCGCCATGGCGGCCGAGACACGCGCCGCCGTGCTGCGCAACGCCGGCATCCTCATCGACGCCGCCAGGGCGCTCGGCATCCCCATCCTGCACACCGAACAGTATCCGCGCGGACTCGGCCACACCGAACAGGTCCTGGCCGAGCGTCTGGCCGGCACGGCGCGACGCCTGGAGAAGACCGCCTTTTCCTGCTGCGGCGCCGAGGGCTTCGATGCCGCCGCCTGCGCGGATGGCCGCACCCAGTGGATCCTCTGCGGGATGGAAGCGCACGTGTGCGTGCTGCAGACCGCGCTGGAACTGCATGCCCGCGGACTGGAGGTGTTCGTCGTGGAGGACGGCGTGTGTTCGCGCACCGAATCCAACCGCGGCAACGCCCTGGCGCGCCTGCGCCAGGCCGGCGTGATCGTCACCAATACGGAGTCGGTGCTGTTCGAATGGCTGCGCGACGCCGCCGACCCGCAGTTCAAGGCGCTGTCCGCGCTGATCCGGTAGGAAGGAGTTGGCCACGAAACCCACCAGCACCGAGGGGGGGCAGACTTAAGTCTGTCCCCCTGCTTTGTTCTGCGGCCACGGAAGCACACGTAACGATATGGAAGGCGCGGCTGTTGCGGGTTTTACATTCCGTGTACTTCCGTGTATTTCCGTGGCTGAAATGGTTTTTTCAGGATCATTCCATTTCGCGGGTTTCGTGGATTTCGTGGCTAAACGCCTCCACTCACTCCCCCAGCGCCTCCGCCACCATCGCCAGCACGGCGTCGCGGGCGCCTTTGTTGGCCTCGACCACGGCGGCGCCGCGCTCGCCGGCCGTGACCCGCGCGGCGGGATCGGCCAGCCAGTGCGCGACACTGTCGGCGAGCTGGCCGCTGTCGCCGACCTCGCGGGCGGCGCCGGCCTCCAGCAGCAGCTCCGCGATCTGCTCGAAGTTGAACATGTGCGGACCGAACAGCACCGGCACTCGCTGGGCGGAGGCCTCCAGCGGATTGTGTCCGCCGTGCCGGATCAGGCTGCCGCCGATGAAGGCCAGATCCGACGCGGCGAAGAACAGCAGCAGCTCGCCCATGCTGTCGCCGACGAACACCTCGGCATCCGCCGGCGTCGGTGCCTGGGCACTGCGCAGCACGGTCTTCCAGCCCTGTTCCCGGCACAGTGCCGCGACGCGCGCGAAGCGCTCCGGGTGCCGCGGCACCAGCACCAGCAGCGCGTTCGGAAAGCGCTCGCGCACGCCGCGGTGCGCATCCAGCACCATCTCGTCCTCGCCCTCGTGGGTGCTGGCCGCGACCCACACCGGGCGCTGCAGGCCCCAGTCGCGGCGCAGCACCGCCGCCTGCTCCGTCAGGCTGGCGGGAATCTTCACGTCGAATTTGATGCTGCCGGTGACGCGCACCCGTTCCGGCGGCGCACCCAGCCCGATCAGCCGGTCGGCATCCGCGCGGCTCTGCGCGGCGATGCCGTGCAGACATTCCAGCGTCGCCGCCGTGAGTCCCCGCACGCGTCCGTAGCCCGCCGCCGAACGCGCCGACAGGCGCGCGTTCACCAGCAGCACCGGGATGCCGCGCCGCGCGCAGGCCCGGTACAGATTCGGCCAGATCTCCGTCTCCATGATCAGCGCCAGCCGCGGCCGCGTCCGGCTCAGGAAGCGTGCGACGGCATCCGGAAGGTCGTAGGGCATGTAGACATGCTGAACGCTGCCCTCGAACAGACTGCGCAATTGTTCCGAGCCGGTCGGCGTGGTGGTGGTCACCAGCACCGGCACCTCCGGATAGCGCTTCAGCAGGGCGCGCAGCAGCGGCACCGCCGCCTGCACTTCACCCACCGACACCGCATGCACCCAGATCGGTGCCGCGCCGCGATTCACGGGCACGAAGCCGAAACGCTCGCCCCAGCGCCGCCAATACCCGCGCGCACGCAGCCCGCGCCACACCAGGCGCAGCAGCGCGAACGGCGTCAGCAGATAGAGAATGAGCGAATAGACAATGCGCACGTATTTATCCTGAGCGACCAAAAACCACTTCTACCGCAAAGGACGCAAAGGCACGCGAAGAACATCGAAAACATGATGGCCACGAAATCCACGAAACCCACGAAAGCTACTGGGTGTAAACATAAATCCTTTTCGTGGGTTTCGTGGATTTCGTGGCTATATAGGTTTTTCTTCGCGCGCCTTTGCGTCCTTTGCGGTAAAAATCGTTTTCAGATATCCCCGCCGCCGTTGTTCAGCCATTCCAGGTACAGCTCCACGCCCTCCTCGACGGTCTTGAAGGGCCTGTCGTAGCCGGCGTCGCGCAGGGCGGAGATGTCGGCCTCGGTAAAGCTCTGGTAGCGGCCGCGCAGGTGGTCCGGGAACGGAATGTACTCGACCTCGCCGTGACCGTGCCAGGCGATGACCGCGCGGGCGATGTCGTTGAAGGGCTGGCTGCGGCCCGTGCCGACGTTGAAGATGCCGGACTTGCCGGGATGGTCGAGGAACCACAGATTCACGTCGACGGCGTCGCCGACGTAGATGAAATCGCGCCGCTGCTCGCCGTTGCCGTAGCCGTCGCAGCCCTCGAACAGCTTCACCTTGCCGGTATCCTGCACCTGGTTGTTCAGATGGAAGGCGACACTGGCCATGCCGCCCTTGTGCTGCTCGCGCGGCCCGTAGACGTTGAAATAGCGGAAGCCGACGATCTGGCTCTGCGCGGTCGGAAGAATGCGGCGCACGTACTGGTCGAACAGGAACTTGGAATAGCCGTAGACGTTGAGCGGCTCCTCGTGCGCGCGGATCTCCTTGAACACGCGCCCGGCGCCGTATACCGAGGCCGACGAGGCATAGATGTACGCCGCCTTGCGCGCCAGACACCAGTGCAGCAGCGCCTTGGAGTATTCATAGTTGTTGCGCATCATGTAGCGTCCGTCCCACTCCGTGGTGGACGAGCACGCGCCCTCGTGGAACACCGCCTCGACCTTGCCGCCCATCTCGCCGCCGGCCTGCACCCGGGCGATGAAGTCCTCCTTGTCCATGTAGTCGGCGATCTCGCAATCGGCGAGATTCTTGAACTTCACACCGTTGCTCAGATTGTCGACGACCAGGATATCCGTACGCCCGCGCCCGTTGAGCGCCTTGACGATGTTCGAGCCGATGAAGCCGGCCCCGCCGGTGACGATGATCATCTTGAACCCCTATTTGGATAGCCACGAAACCCACGAAATCCACGAAAGAGATCATGTTTTGTGCGAGTTATGCACTGACTCGCTTTAGTGGATTTCGTGGGTTTCGTGGCTAATAGTACTTTCATTCATCCCGCTGCCGGATCGCGTCGATGATGCGCGAGGTCGATACGCCCTCTTCGAAACCGAGCACTCTGACCTCGCCGCCCGCGGCTTTGACGCAGTCGTGGCCGGCGATCTGCTCGGGGCGGTAATCGCCGCCCTTGACCAGCACCTGCGGCTTCACGGCGCAGATCAGGCGCTCGGGCGTGTCCTCGGAGAACGGCACCACCCAGTCGACGCTCTCCAGCGCGGCCAGCACCGTCATGCGCCGGTCGACGGGATTGATCGGCCGGCCCTCTCCCTTCAGGCGCCGCACGGAGTCGTCGTCGTTGACGGCGACGATCAGGCGGTCGCCGAGCCGCTTAGCCTCGGCGAGATAGCCCACGTGCCCGGCGTGCAGGATGTCGAAGCAGCCGTTGGTCATGACGATGCGCTCGCCCTGCGCGCGCGCCTCCTCGACGGCGATCAGCAGCTGCTCCTCGCTCAGCACCCCGTAGCCCGCTTCGCGCCGGCCGGCCAGGACGCGGCGTATCTCGGGGACCGAGGCGGTCGCGGTGCCGAGCTTGCCGACCACGATGCCGGCGGCGATGTTGGCCAGCGCCGTGGCCTCGGCCAGGCCCTCGCCCGCGGCGAGCGCGGCGGCCAGCACGGCGATCACGGTGTCGCCGGCGCCGGTCACGTCGAACACCTCGCGCGCCTGCGCCGGCAGGTGCAGCTCCGGCTGGCCGGCGCGCAGCAGCGTCATGCCGTGCTCGCCGCGCGTCACCAGCAGCGCGCCGAGGTCGTGGCGGCGGATCAGCTCCAGGCCCTTGTCGATCAGCTCCGCCTCGTTGCGGCAGGGACCGACCACGGCCTCGAACTCGTTGAGGTTGGGCGTGATCAGGCTGGCGCCGGCGTAGGGCGCGAAGTCGGTGCGCTTGGGATCGACCAGCACCGGTGTGCCCGCGGCGCGCGCGGCGTCGATGAGCTCGCGCAGCGGCTTCAGCGTGCCCTTGCCGTAGTCGGAGATCACCACCGCGCCGCACGCAGCCAGTGCCGCCCGGTAGTCGCGCAGCAGCGCGGCCGTGTCGAAGTCCTCGAAGCCGTCCTCGAAATCCAGGCGGATCAACTGCTGATGGCGGCTGATGATGCGCAGCTTGGTGATGGTCGGCACGCCCGTCAGCCGCTGGAAGCGGCACTGCACGCCGGCCGCCTCGAGGCTGCGCACCAGGCTGTCGGCGGGCTCGTCGTCGCCGATCAGGCCGATCACGGTGCTGCGCGCCTGCAGCGCGGCGATGTTCAACGCGACGTTGCCGGCGCCGCCGGGGCGCTCCTCGTTGTGGCGCACGTGCACCACCGGCACCGGCGCCTCGGGCGAGATGCGCGAGGTGGCCCCGTGCCAGTAGCGGTCGAGCATCACGTCGCCGACCACCAGGACATGGGCCTTCTCGAAGGCGGGAATCTGTAGTTTCATGCGCCGGCCGTGCACCCCGGGAAATCCGGGGCGAATCATACCACGGTGCCCCTGACGGCGCGGAAACCCCGTCAACCACGAAGGACACAACGGACACGAAGGGGAAACCGCATTCCTGGACAACCCCGGCCCGCTTCACCCGCCGGCGCAGCCGTCTGCCCGATCGGCCGTCGGGCCTCGGAATAGCATTTTCTTCGTGTCCTTTGTGGTGAAGAGCACGTTTTCCGGCAAGGCTGGGAGCGCGGCGCGGCAATGGGTAAACTGTGCTGCCGGATCCGGATTCCCGACGTGACAGACAACGCTCCCGCCCGCCCCTCCCTGTGGTCGCCCCGCTACTGGCCGGTCCACGCCGGCATGGCACTGGGCTGGCTGGCGGCACGGCTGCCGTTTCCCGTGCAGATGGCGCTGGGCCGGGTCCTGGGCCGCCTCGCCTACTGGCTGATGCCCGGCCGGCGGCGCGTCGCCCGCACCAATCTCGGGCTGTGCTTTCCGGAGCTGGACACCGATGCGCGCAGGTCGCTGCTGCGCGAGCACTTCCGCTCGCTGGGCATCGGCGTGATCGAAACCGCCATGAGCTGGTGGACACCGACCCGCAAGCTGCGCCGTCTGGCGCGCATCGAGGGGCTCGAGCACCTGCATGCGGCACTGGACGCCGGCCGCGGCGTGATCCTGCTGTCGGCGCATTTCACGACCCTGGAGATCGGCGGCCGCCTGCTGTCGCTGCACGCGCCCTTCCACGTGCTCTACCGCCGCCACAAGAACGCCGCCTTCGAGGCCGTCATGCAGCGCGCCCGCGAACGCCATTTCGAGAAGGCGATTCCGCGCGACGACATGCGCGGCATGCTCAGGAGCCTCAAGGCCAACATGCCGGTGTGGTACGCCCCCGACCAGAACTACGGCGCCGAGCACAGCGTCTTCGTGTCCTTCTTCGGCATCCCCGCCGCGACCATCACCGCCACCGCGCGCCTGGCCCGCATCAGCGGCGCCAGGGTGGTACCGTTCTTCCAGGAACGCCTGCCGGGATCGAAGGGCTACCGCCTGCGTCTCTATCCGGCGCTGGAGAACTTCCCGACCGACGACGAGACCGCCGATACCCAGCGCGTCAACGACCTCATCGAGGCCGAGATCCGCAGGATGCCGGCGCAATACCTGTGGGCGCACCGGCGCTTCAAGACGCGGCCGCCGGGCGCGGCGCCGGTCTACAAGGGGCGGATATGAATCCGGAAACCATGTTCGCCACGGAATCGGACGAGAGCAAACACTTCACACAGCCCGTAGGGTGCGTCGGCGCAGCGACGCACCGGAATGTCACGGACGGGGTGGCTCCCTGCGACGCCGCACCGGCACGCTACCGCCACGGTGCGTCAGGCAGCGCCTCGACGCACCCTACGATGTGCCGTGCCTTCCGTGTTCTTCCGCGGCTGAAACGCCGATTTTGGCTGCAATGATGAATTTTCCAGGATGAACTCACCGACCCGCCACATCCTGGTCATCACGCTGAGCAACATCGGCGATGCCATCATGACCACGCCCGTGCTGGAGGCGCTGCACCGGCGTTACCCGCAGGCCGTGATCGATCTCGTCGCCGACCGCCGCTCCAGCGAGGTGTTCACCCACTGTCCCTATCGCGGCCGCGTCGTCTTCAAGGAGAAGCGCGCCGGCTGGCGCGGCACGCTGAAGCTGGTGCGCGAGCTGCGGCGCATGCGCTACGACCTGATCGTCGATCTGCGCACCGACGGGCTCGCGTACCTGCTGCGCGCGCGCCGGCGGCTCACCAAGTGGCGGTGCCGGCCGCGCGGACCGCACGCCGTCGAACGGCACATGGGCGTCATCGCCGCGCTCGGCGTCATCGACATCCCGCCGACGCGGATCTGGCTCACGCCCGAACTGGAACGCGAGGCCGCCCAGCGCCTCCGGCCGCTGCCGGGCGGGCGCTGGCTCGCCCTCGGCCCCGGCGCGAACTGGGCGCCGAAGATCTGGCCGGCCGAACGCTTCCGGGCGCTGATCGCGCAACTGAGCGACGCCTTCGACGGCATCATCCTGCTCGGCGGGCCGGGCGATGCCGAGCGTTGCCGCGAAGTCGCCCGCGACTGCCCGCTCCCCTGCATCGACCTCGCCGGCCATACCGCACTGCTGGAAGCCGCCGCCGTACTCGCCCGCGCGACGGTGTTCGTCGGCAACGACTCCGGCCTCGGCCACCTCGCCGCCGCCGCGGGCACGCCCACGCTCACGCTGTTCGGCCCGGGCGAGCCGCAGCGTTATCACCCCTGGGGCCCCCGGGCGCGCTGGCTGACGAGTCCGGAGAACGATCTGCACCGCCTGAGCGCGGAGACCGTGGCCGCGGAGGTCCGGGCGCTGACCTGAGACCGGCATCTACGACGG
>JAJJPM010000097.1:0-15291 GCA_032907525.1 Gammaproteobacteria bacterium | reverse complement strand
AGTCCGTCCCCCGTCATGCAATGCGCTGCGCCAAAGCGCCCTACGGAGGGGGAGATGAAAATCTGTCGGCGATGCGTGTAGAATCCCAGCTCTCGCGGGTGTAGTTCAATGGTAGAACTGTAGCTTCCCAAGCTACTAACGTGGGTTCGATTCCCATCACCCGCTCCATTCCCTTCCTTGCTTACTGAAGTCGCACCCGGTACACCTCGGCCAGCGATATGCGGCGTTCGCAGGCGAGCTGCAGGGCGCCCTCGGTCAGCGGCCGCATGCCGTCGGCGACGGCCTGGCGGCGGATGTCGTCGACCGGCGTGTCGCGGAGGATCAGCTCGCGCATCCGCGGCGTCATGGTCAGCAGCTCGTAGACCGCCATGCGGCCCTTGAAGCCCGTCTGGTCGCAGTGGTCGCAGCCGCGGCCGTGGTAAAAACTGTCCTCGACCGGCACGCCCAGGAACCTGCGCACGGACTCGTCGACCGGTTCCTTTTCGATGCAGTGCGGGCAGTTCAGGCGCACCAGGCGCTGCGCCAGCACGCCCAGCAGCGAGGATTTCACCAGGAAGGACTCCACGCCCATCTCGATCAGCCGGGTCACCGCGGTCGGCGCGTCGTTGGTGTGCAGCGTGCTCAGCACCAGATGGCCGGTCAGCGCGCTCTCCACGGCGATCTTGGCCGTTTCCTGATCGCGGATCTCGCCGACCATGATCACGTCCGGGTCATGGCGCAGAATGTTGCGCAGCGCGCGGGCGAAGGTGAAGCCCGGCACGTTGTTGACCTGGATCTGCTGCACGCCCTCCATGCGGTACTCCACCGGGTCCTCTACGGTGATGATGTTGACGTTCTGGCGGCGGACCTCCTGCAGCGCGGCGTACAACGTGGTCGACTTGCCGCAGCCGGTCGGGCCGGTGACCAGGATCATGCCGTAGCTCTTGTGCAGCAGATCGGTGAACAGCTCGGCGTCCTGCGCGGTGAAGCCGATCTCGCCGATGGCGCGCATACCGGCGTCCACGTTGAGCAGGCGGACCACCACGCTCTCGCCCTTCACCGTCGGGATCACCGAGATGCGCATGTCGACGACGCTGCCCCCCGCGGTCATGCGCGCGCGGCCGTCCTGCGGCAGGCGGCGCTCGGCGATGTTCATGCGGCCGAGGATCTTGATGCGCGCCACCACGGCCGGCAGCAGCACCTTGGCGAAGCTGCGCACCAGCACCAGCGTGCCGTCCTGGCGGAACAGCAGATCGACCTGCTGTTCGCCGGGGCGGATGTGGATGTCCGAGGCGCGGCGTTCGATGGCCTCGGTGAGAATGTTGTTGACCAGCCGGACGATGGGCTTCTCCGTGCCCATGCGTTCCACGTCCTGCACGGAGATCTGGCTGTCGAGTTCGCGCTGGGCGGTGATCTCCAGTTCCTGCAGGGTGTCGTCGCTGTCGTGCTGGCCGTAGTGACGCCGGATCGCGCGCACCAGGTCGTCGTGCTCGGCGGCGCAGGGATCGATGCTGCGCCCGGTGACGAACTGCAGCATGGTGGTGATCTCGGCGCTGGCGGGATTCTCCAGAGCCACGACGAGATGCTCGTCGAGCAGGAACAGCGGCAGCACCAGGTGCTCGCGGGCGATGCTCTCGGGTACGCAGGCCAGCGCGCGGGCGTCGACCTCGAAGTTCTTCAGGGATACGAAGGGCAGCCCGAGGCGCCGGGCCAGTTCCTGCGGCGATCCCTGCGGTTGCGCGTGCGAACCGGTCGCCCGCTCGACGGCGGGCTGGCCACGCAGGGTCCGGTGGGAGGCCAGCAGCAGGGCCAGATCGTCGGCGCGTTCGATCGGCCTGCCCGTCACGCAGGGCTCGCAGACCTGCGGACCGCTGGCGGGGACTTCGATGTTCGGCAGGTCGCGCGGTTTTCCCATGTGTGAGCCGTAGGCGGAAAGTGTCGGGGGGCGGCCAGGGTAGCGGCCCCGCGGTGGTCGTCTGAAGCGGGGGCGAAGCAGCCGCGGAGAACTCGTTTCAGCCACGCAGGCGCACGGACGGGATCATCGGATGGCCACGAAATCCACGAAACCCGCGAAAGATTCTTTGTCCGGGGAAAACCGTTCTGGCCACGGAAGCACACGGAACACGGAAGCACACGGAATGCAAAACCCGCCGCAACCCCGCCTTCCGTGTGCCTCCGTGGCGAATAGGGTTCTTGGGGGTAGCGCAAAGATCCTCTGAACAAAGGCGGAGCTGTGAGATCCCTCCCCCTGGATGGGGGAGGGGCTCTTCGCTCAGCACTTGTCTATGGGTTTCCTTTGCGGGTTTCCTTTGCGCGCCTTCCGCGCCTTCGTGTCGAAGGCTCTCGAGGTTCTCATGGCCGTCGAAAGACCGCTGGTCTCCTCGTCATGGCGAGCAGCGCCGCAGCGCGTGGCGGGCGTTCAGCCGGCCGGGGAGCGGCGCTCGGGAATGAGGCGCTCGCGCGCCAGATGTTCGTGCAGTTCCAGTGGCGACAGCTTGCTCAGATCCTTGGCCAGCTCGCGGATCTCCACGCCGGCCTTGGCCAGGCCATTGAGCTCGTTGCGCAGGAAACCCAGCACGCGCTTCTGCGCCACCAGCACCAGTTCGCGGGTGGCGTTGGCCTGGATCAGGCGCGAGGCCTCGCGGGCGATGTTGCGGGCGAAGCGCCGGTCGATCTCGTCCTCGTGCTGGCTGCGGTGGTCGTCGTAGCCGTGCGCCGGGCTGCCGCCGCCGCCACGGTTGCGCCCGGACTTGAGGTTGGTCCACAGGTCGCTGCCGGGCAGCTCGTTCTCGGGGTTGACGAGGTCGGCGACCTCGCACAGGTTCGGACCGGACTCCATCTCCGGGAACTCCGCGTCCCGCAGCGTAAAGAAACGGGCGCGCGAACCGCCGGCAACCACCACGCAGTTATGGTTCATACGGGTACTCCTTCATGGACAGACCTACAAGACGGCGGCGCCGGACGGCGCGTGCCGGGAATGCGAGCTTCGGCTGGCCGCCCGGGCCCGGTCGCGTCGCCGGGACCACCATATAAGCGAATGCTAAAAAGCTTGGCGGCCATACCTAGGTCATAGTCTCCCGCCCCGGGGAATTCAAGGGGGTGTGGATGCGTCTCTGCCGTCGATACGGCGGGGATGATTTTTCTCCTGTCCCCCCGTCCCGGCGTGCAGCATCAATCGGGTTTGGCGTCTGCCGGCGCGCAAAGTTCCGCGCGCCCGCGAACGTGTGCAAGCGCATGAAAAACCGATGGTCATATGCGGTGGTCCGCGGCGGTGCGGGGTCTTATACTGTGACCCTCGCCCGCAACGCAGCGGCCTCTCATTGAAACAGAAGGATGCCATGGCATGAGCAAGATCCTGCGTGTGTTCGGAATTCTGGTCGCCCTTCTGGCCGTGATCATCGTCGTCGCGGCGCTGGTGCTGCCGCGGGTCATCGATCCGAACAATTACCGCGACGACATCGCCAGGCTGGTGAAGGAGAAGACCGGGCGTGATCTGACCATCGCCGGCGGCATCGGCTGGTCCGTGTTCCCCTGGCTGGGCGTCGAGATCGGCGCCGTGCGCCTGTCGAACGCCAAGGGCTTCGGCGAGGAGCCGTTCGCCCTCGTCGATGCGGCCCAGGTCCGGGTGAAGGTGCTGCCGCTGCTGCGCAAGGAAATCGAGATGTCCACCGTGGTGCTCGACGGCCTGCAGCTGCGGCTGGCCAGGGACAAGAGCGGCCGCACCAACTGGGACGACCTGATGAAGCCGGCCGCCGCGAAACCGGCCAGGCCCGAGAAGCCCGCCGAGCGGGATGGCGGCCTGCCCGTGGCGGCGCTGGCCATCGGCGGTGTCGCGATCAACGACGCCCGGGTGCTGTGGGAGGACCAGGCCACGGGCGTCACCCAGCGCATCGAGGATCTCGACCTCGAACTGGGCGCCATCGAGCCCGGCCGGCCGGTCGACGTCACGCTCAGCCTGAGCCACAGGGGCGGCAAGCCGGAGCTGGCCTCGCAGGTGAAGCTGTCGGCGGTGGTCGCGCTGGCCGAGAGCCTGAAGCAGGTGACCGTCAGCGACCTGAAGCTCGACGTCGACGCCCAGGGCGAATCGCTGCCGGGCGGCCGGGTGCGCGCCGATCTGGGCGCCCAGGCGGCGCTCGACCTCGACAAGCAGACGCTGAGTCTGACCGACCTGGTGGTCAATGCCATGGGTCTCAGCCTGCGCGGCCAGGCCCAGGGCACGGGCATCGGCGGCGACAAACCGCAGCTCGCCGGCACCCTGAAGATCGACGAGTTCGTGCCGCGCGACGTGCTGCGGACGCTCGGCCAGAAACTCCCCGAGGTCAGCGACGCGACCGTGCTCGGCAAGGCCGATGCCGCGTTCGCGTTCAAGGCGACGGCCGACAGCGCGAACCTCTCCGACCTCAGGCTGCGGCTCGACGACAGCAGCGTCACCGGTTCGCTGGGGATCAGCAACTTCGCCAAACCCGCCACGACCTTCAACCTCGCGCTGGATGCCATCGATCTCGATCGCTATCTGCCGCCGCAGAAGCCCGGCGAGGTCAAGGCCGCGCCGACGCCGGCCGAAGCGGCGGCGGGCGCGGCCGGCATGCTGCCGGTCGACACCCTGCGCGGCCTGAACCTCAAGGGCACGCTGAAGATCGGCAAGCTCAAGGCCTATCAGATGCGCAGCACCGACATCACCGTGACGGTCGCCGCCAAGGACGGTCTGGTGCGCGTGCATCCGGCCGGCGCGAAGATGTACGAGGGCAGCTACAGCGGCAACGTCACCCTGGACGTGCGCGGCAAGGAGCCGCGCATCGCCATGGACGAGAAGCTCGCCGGCGTGCAGATCGGCCCGATGCTGACCGACATGACCGGCGACGCCAGGATCACCGGCAAGGCCGACATCGCCGTGAAGCTCAACGCCGCCGGCAACGATCCCGAGGCCATGCGCCGGACCATGAACGGCAATGCCAGCTTCTCCTTTCTCGACGGCACCGTGAAGGGCATGAACGTGCTCGGCGAGATCCGCCGTGCCTACGCGCTGGTGCGCGGCAAGCCGGCGCCGGCGGCGACGGGCACGCCCGACCAGACCGATTTCAGCGCGCTCACCGGCACCGCCGTCATCACCAACGGCCTGGTGCGCAACGACGATCTGCTGCTGAAGTCGCCGGTGATGCAGCTCGCCGGCAAGGGCACCGCCAATCTGGTGAACGAGCAGCTCGACTACGGCGTCACCGCCAATCTGGTCGACGTGCTGGAAGGCGAGGGCGAACTCACCGGCCGGGCGATCCCGGTGCGCATCACCGGCACCTTCTCCGCGCCCAAGGTCGGCGTCGACATGGAGCAGGTGCTCAAGCAGGAAGTGAAGAAGCAGATCGAGAAGAAGATCGAGGAGAAGCTCGGCATCGGCGGCGAGGCGCAGAAGGAAGAGGTGCAGAAGGACGTCCAGCAGAAGCTGGAAGAAAAGGTGCAGGACAAGCTCAAGGGGCTGTTCGGTCGATGATCCGCGCGCCCCTCCCGGGGGCGTCGGCGGGCCTCTTCATGGGGCTGCTGCTGATCGGCACCGCACAGGCCGGCGAGGTGCTGAGCGTCGACGTCGGAGAGTCCGGGGGACGCTATGCGGTGGAAGTCGAGGTGCGCTTCGATGCGCCGACCGCGCGCCTGCGCGCGCTGATCACCGACTACGCGCATCTCGATCGCATCAACGACGCCATCCGGCGCAGCGAGATCCTGGCGGTGAACGGGCCGCGGCAGCACCGGGTGCGCACCGAGTCGTGGGTATGTGTGGGGCTGTTCTGCAAGCGCATCGTGCAGATCCAGGACGTGGACGTGCTGCCCGGCGGCGATGTCGTCGCGACGCTGCTGCCCGAGGGCAGCGATTTCAGCTACGGCCGCGCACAGTGGCAGTTCCTGCCCGAGGCGGGCGGCACCCGCATGCGCTTCCGCAGCGAGATCGAGCCGGCCTTCTGGGTGCCGCCCTTCATCGGCCCCTGGCTCGTCAAGCGCGCCCTGGAGGCGGAGGCACTGAAGAGCGTCGCCAGCCTGGAACGGCTGGCGGAGGAGTGACCGCAAGCGTGCAGGGGGTGGAGAAACGACGTCGTGGTTTTTGCGTTCCGTGTGTTTCCGTGGCCAATGACGTATTGATCCCATGACTGCCGACAGTTTCAGTGACCGTATCCTGCGCTGGTACGACCGTCACGGGCGCAAGGATCTGCCCTGGCAGCGCGAGCGCACGCCCTACCGGGTCTGGGTCTCGGAGGTGATGCTGCAGCAGACCCAGGTCGCGACCGTCATCCCGTACTTCGAGCGCTTCATGGCGCGCTTCCCCGACGTGGTCGCGCTGGCCGACGCCGCGCCCGACGAGGTGCTGCACCTGTGGTCGGGGCTGGGCTATTACGCCCGCGCCCGCAACCTGCACCAGGCCGCCCGCCAGGTGCGCGACCTGTACGGCGGCGCGTTTCCCGTCGATTTCGAGGCCGTCCGGGCGCTGCCGGGCATCGGCCGCTCCACCGCCGGCGCCATCCTGGCCCTGGCCTGCGGGCAGCGCCACGCCATCCTCGACGGCAACGTGAAGCGGGTGCTGGCGCGCTTCCACGCCCTGCCCGGCTGGCCGGGCGAGGCGGCGGTGCTGGCGCGGCTGTGGGACTGCGCCGAGGCGGCCACCCCGGAGGCGCGGGTGGCGGACTACACCCAGGCGATGATGGACCTGGGCGCGACGGTCTGCACGCGCACCAGGCCGGCCTGCGACCGTTGTCCGCTGGCCGCCGACTGCACGGCGCACCGCGCGGGCAGCCAGACCGCCTACCCGGCACCGCGCCCCCGCCGCGCGTTGCCGGTGCGGACCACCCAGATGCTGCTGGTGCGCGAACCCGGCGGCGCGGTGCTGCTGCAGCAACGTCCGCCGAGCGGTATCTGGGGCGGTCTGTGGAGCTTCCCGGAGGTGGCGAGCCCGGACGAGATCGGGCCGTGGTGCCGGCGCGCCCTGGGCCGGGACGCCGGCCCGCCGCAGGCCTGGCCGGCGCTGCGCCACACCTTCAGCCATTTTCACCTCGAAATCACGCCCTGGCTGGTGGAACTGGCGGACAACCGCGCGGATGCCGTGTTGGAAGGTCCGCCGACGGTCTGGTATAACACGCGCACCGCCGACCCCCGCGGCCTGGCCGCGCCGGTCATCCGGCTGCTGGAGGCATTGCAGCAGCATCGCGAGAATCCTGCCCCGTAGGCACGAATTCATTGATCGAAGATTTCGGAGAACGACATGGCACGCATGGTCCATTGTGTGAAACTGAAGAAGGAGGCCGAAGGCCTCGATCGCCCGACCTATCCCGGCGAACTGGGCAAGCGCATTTTCGACAACGTCTCGAAAGAGGCCTGGCAGCAGTGGATCCGTCAGCAGACCATGCTGATCAACGAATACCGCCTGTCGCCGGTCGACCCCAAGGCCCGCAAGTTCCTCGAGGAGCAGATGGACAAGTTCTTCTTCGGCGAAGGCAGTGTCACGCCGCCGGACTACAAGCCGCAGTGAGTGAGGAGTGAGGAGTGAGGGGTGAGGAGTGTGAGGAAGGGGGACAGACTTAAGTCTGTCCCCCTCGCACAGAGGCGGAGCCTGAAGCACCCTACGGCTTGGCCAATCGTAAATAAACGGGATTTATCGATGCGCGGCATCATTCTGGCAGGGGGTTCGGGGACGCGGCTGTATCCGCTCACGCAGGTGGTGAGCAAGCAGCTGATGCCGGTGTACGACAAACCCCTGGTGTATTACCCGCTGGCGACGCTGATGCTGGCCGGCATCCGCGACATCCTGCTGATCTCCACGCCGCACGATCTGCCGCAGTTCCAGCGTCTGCTGGCCGACGGCAGCCATTTCGGGCTGAACATCCAGTACGCGGAGCAGCCGACGCCGGGCGGGCTGGCGCAGGCCTTCCTCATCGGCGAGCGCTTCGTCGGCAATTCGCCGTCCAGCCTGGTGCTGGGCGACAACATCTTCTACGGCCACGGTCTCGGCACCAACCTCAAGCGCGCGGCGGCGATGGAACGGGGCGCGACGGTGTTCGCCTACCGGGTGCGCGATCCCGAACGCTACGGCGTCGTCGAGTTCGACGCCCGGGGGCGCGCCATCAGCATCGTCGAGAAGCCCAGGCAGCCGCGCTCGCACTTCGCCGTGACCGGCCTGTACTTCTACGACAATCAGGTGGTCGACATCGCCAGGTCGCTCAAGCCCTCGCCGCGCGGCGAGCTGGAGATCACCGACGTCAACCGCATCTATCTGGAGCAGGATCTGCTGCGCGTCGAACAGCTCGGCCGCGGCACGGCCTGGCTGGACACCGGCACGCACGAGTCCCTGCTGCAGGCGGCGAACTTCATCGAGGCCATCGAGCTGCGCCAGGGACTGAAGGTCGCCTGCGTCGAAGAGATCGCCTACCGCATGGGTTACATCGACGCCGAACAGCTGGAGCGCCTGGCGCGGCCGCTCAACAACAGCGGCTATGGCCGCTACCTGCTGGAGGTGCTGGAAGAGAGCCGGGGGGTATCGTGAAGGTCATTGAGACCGAGCTGCCCGGGGTGCTGATCGTCGAGCCGGCCGTGCACGGCGACGCGCGCGGCTTCTTCCAGGAGACCTACCACGCGCAGCGCTACGCCGAGGCCGGCATCGCGCTGCCCTTCGTGCAGGACAACCATTCGCGCTCCGGCCCCGGCATTCTGCGCGGGCTGCACTATCAGCTGCGCCATCCGCAGGGCAAGCTGGTGCGCGTCACCCAGGGCGCGGCCTTCGACGTCGCGGTCGATATCCGCAAGGGCTCGCCGAGCTTCGGACGCTGGGTCGGCGTGACGCTGTCGGAGGACAACTTCCGGCAGCTGTACGTGCCGCCCGGCTTCGCGCACGGCTTCTGCGCGCTGAGCGCGCGGGTGGATTTTCTCTACAAGTGCACCGACTACTATCACCCGGAAGACGAGTACGGCATCATCTGGAACGATCCCGACATCGGCATCGTCTGGCCCGACGTACCGTCCGACGCGGGGGGCGACTACCGGCTGTCCGACAAGGATCGCCGCAATCCGCGTCTGCGCGACCTGGACGCCGAACTGCCGCGCTACGGAGAACGGCCGTGAAGGTGCTGGTCACCGGCGGCGACGGGCAGCTCGGCACCGAGCTGTGTCTGCGGCTGCGCGCGGCCGGCCACGACGCGATCGCGTTCACCCACCGCGAGGCGGACTTCACCCGGCCCGAGGCGGTGCGCACGGCGGTCACGGGGCAGCGCGCCGACTGGGTGGTCAACTGCGCGGCGCACACCGCCGTCGACAAGGCCGAGTCGGAAGCCGACCTCGCCTACGCCGTCAATCGCGACGGCGCCGGTGCGCTGGCCGGGGCGGTCGCCGGCTACGGCGGACGGCTGATCCACATCTCCACCGACTTCATCTTCGACGGCGCGCAGTCGCATCCCTACCGCGAGGACGACGCCCCCCATCCGCTGGGCGTCTACGGCGCGTCCAAGTGGGCGGGCGAGCAGGCCGTGCGCGCGGCGCTGCCCGACGCCGTCATCCTGCGCACGGCCTGGGTGCACGGCGCGCACGGCCACAACTTCGTCAGGACCATGCTGCGGCTGGCGGCCGAGCGCGACGAGCTCACCGTCGTCGACGATCAGATCGGCACGCCGAGCTGGACCGGCGACATCGCCGACGCGCTGATCGCGCTCATGGATGCGGACGCGCGCGGCGTGTATCACTTCACCAACGAGGGCGTCGCCTCCTGGTACGATTTCGCGGTGGCGATCCTCGACGAGGCGCGCGCCCTGGGCTTTCCCGTCAAGGCGCGGCGGGTGCGGCCGATTCCGACCGCGGCCTATCCCACGCCGGCGCGGCGGCCGGCCTATTCGGTGCTGGACAAACAGAAGATCCGCGCGCTGCTGGGGCGGCCGATCCCGCACTGGCGCGAATCACTCATCACGATGTTGCGGGAGTTGCAGGCATGAAGCGGTTGCTGGTCACGGGCGGTGCGGGATTCATCGGCTCGAATTTCGTGCGCTACTGGCTGGAGCGTCACCCGGACGACCGGCTGGTCAACCTGGACGCGCTCACCTACGCCGGCAATCCCGAGAACCTGGCCGACGTCCGGGACCGCCCGAACTACCGCTTCGTGCAGGGCGGCATCGGCGACCGCGCGCTGGTGGAGAAGCTGTTCCGCGAAGAAGGCATCGACACGGTGGTGAACTTCGCCGCCGAATCGCACGTCGACCGCTCCATCCTCGGGCCGGACGCCTTCATCCAGACCAACATCAACGGCACGTTCAATCTGCTGGAGGTGGCGCGCGCGGTGTGGGGCGACGCCGCCGGCGGGCGGCGCTTTCTGCACGTCTCCACCGACGAGGTGTACGGCAGCCTCGGCCCGGACGACGCACCCTTCACCGAGACGCATCGGTACCAGCCCAACAGCCCGTATTCGGCGTCGAAGGCGGCGTCCGACCATCTGGTGCGCGCCTATCACCACACCTACGGCCTGCCGGTGCTGACCACCAACTGCTCCAACAACTACGGGCCGTACCAGTTTCCCGAGAAGCTCATTCCGCTGATGATCCTGAACGCGCTCGAGGGCAAGCCGCTGCCGGTGTACGGCGACGGCCGCAACATCCGCGACTGGCTGTACGTCGAGGATCACTGCAGCGGCATCGAGGCCGTGCTGGAGCGCGGCCGCGTCGGCGAGGTGTACAACATCGGCGGCAACAACGAGTGGGCCAACATCGACATCGTCCACCGCGTCTGCGACCGGCTGGACGAGCTGCGCCCGGGCCCGAAGCCCTACCGCGAACTGATCACCTTCGTGCGCGACCGCCCCGGCCACGACCGCCGCTACGCCATCGATTCCTCGAAGATGCAGCGCGAACTGGGCTGGACCCCGGCCCATCAGTTCGAGACCGGCATCGAGGCGACGCTGAACTGGTACCTCGCCAACCTCGACTGGTGCGACCGCGTGCGCTCGGGCGAATACCGCCAGTACCTGCAGACGCAGTATGGGTGAGGGGTGAGGAGTGAGGAGCCGTAGGGTGC
Organism: Gammaproteobacteria bacterium; assembly: GCA_032907525.1. Taxonomy (GTDB): domain Bacteria; phylum Pseudomonadota; class Gammaproteobacteria; order Thiohalobacterales; family Thiohalobacteraceae; genus JAHJQQ01. The sequence goes on along the minus strand of JAJJPM010000097.1, from coordinate 4,287 downwards.
GTCGAGGCGCAGCCTGACGCACCGGGTTCCGCACCACCCTGGGTTTCGCGCCACCGCCACCCCCCGGTGCGTCGCTGCGCCGACGCACCCTACGTGGCTTTTGGCACAAACATTTTTCCGTGTTGTTCCGTGAGACCATAAGGGGACAGACTTAAGTCTGTCCCCGGTGCTCCTCACTCCTCACTCCTCACTCCTAACGCCTAACGCCTCACTCCCCCCCGGATTCCTTGACTTAACCGGGTCCCGCCGGTTTAATACGCCTTCTCTCGGGGCTAGGTAGCTCAGTTGGTAGAGCAGGTGACTGAAAATCACCGTGTCGGCGGTTCGATTCCGTCCCTGGCCACCACTAATTCTTGCTGAGATATCAAAGGGCTGCCGGATTCCGGCGGCCCTTTTTCCGTTACGGGGGCGGCAGATGGACGGCGAACGGGTGCGCATAAGCGAGCTGATGGCGCGCAGCGGCGTGGGTTTCGGCACCAGCGGGGCGCGCGGGCGGGTGGTCGATATGACCGCGCCGGTCTGCTACGCCTACACGCGTGGTTTTCTGCAGCACCTGGAGTCGGCGGCCGGGTTGAAGCCCGGGGCCGGCATCGCCATCGCCGGCGATCTGCGGCCGAGCACGCCGGCCATCATGGCGGCCATCGCCGCGGCCTGCGTGGATGCCGGCTACCGGCCGGTCAACTGCGGCTTCATTCCCTCGCCGGCGGTCGCCGCCTGGGGCATCGCCCGGGGCATTCCCTCCATCATGGTCACGGGCAGCCACATCCCCGACGACCGCAACGGCATCAAATTCAACACCGCCCATGGCGAGATCCTCAAGGACGACGAGGCGGGCATCCGCGCGCAGACGGTCGATCTGCCCGCGACCGTGCGCACCGACGCGCTGCCGCCGGTCGACGACGAAGCGCGTGCCGGCTACGTGCGCCGCTATCTGGATTTCTTCGGCGCCGGCGCGCTCGCCGGCTTGCGCATCGCGGTCTACGAACACTCCGGCGTGGCGCGCGATCTGCTCGGCGGGATCCTCGCCGGACTCGGCGCGGACGTGCTGCGGCTGGGCCGCTCCGAGGTCTTCATCCCCGTCGACACCGAGGCGATCCGTCCCGAGGACGTCGCGCTGGCGCGGCAGTGGGCGGAGGAACACCGCTTCGACGCCATCGTCTCCACCGACGGCGATGCCGACCGCCCCTTGATCGGCACTGAGCGCGGCGACTGGCTGCGCGGCGACGTCGTCGGCGTGCTGTGCGCGCAGGCCCTGGGCATCACGGCCGTGGCGACGCCGGTGAGCAGCAACTCCGTGGTCGAGGCCTGCGGGGCGTTCGAATGCGTCGAGCGCACGCGCATCGGTTCGCCGTTCGTGATCGCCGGCATGCAGGCGCTGCAGGCCGCGGGGCAGGCGGCGGTGGCCGGCTACGAGGCGAACGGCGGGTTCCTGCTGGCCTCCGACATCGGGTCGGAACCCGGGCACGACGGCCGCCGGCTGTCCGCACTGCCGACGCGCGACGCCGTGCTGCCCATCCTGGCGCTGCTGGCCGGGGTGCGGGCGCGTGGGGTGCCGCTGAGCGCCCTGGCGACGGCGCTGCCGCCGCGCTTCACCGCCAGCGACCGGCTGAAGGACTACCCCACCGAGCGCTCGCGCGCACTCATCGAATCGCTGAGCACCGGCGGTTTTGCCGCGATGGAGCGGCTGTTCGGCCGGCTGTGCGGCAAGGTGGCGGCGGTCGACACCACCGACGGCCTGCGCATGCGCTTCGAGAACGGCGAGATCGTGCACCTGCGCCCGTCCGGCAACGCGCCGGAGTTCCGCTGCTACAACGAGGCGGATTCCGAAGCGCGGGCGGCGGAGCTGAACCGCGCCTGCCTGGAGGTGCTGCGGCGGGCCGACGGTTGAGGGCGAGAGGAGGGGACAGACTTAAGTCTGTCCCCGTCGGTTCTCGTAGGGTGCGTCGAGGCGCAGCCTGACGCACCGGGGCCGGCATGACGGTGCGTCGCTGGCGCCGACGCACCCTACGGGGCTATGCCGCATCCCGCACGCTGGCGTGGATGACGATCTCGTCGAACGGTGCCGTGAGCCGGCCGCGCGCGTCCTTTTCCAGCAGGCCCAGTTCCAGCAGTTCCCGTACGTCGGTGTGCACATTCTTGTAGTCGCGGCCCAGCCGTTGGGCCAGTTGCCGGGTGTTCAGCGTCTCGTTCGCGGCGACAAAGCGGACCAGCTCCAGGCGCCTTTCGGTGATGGCGGAGAACAGCTCACGCAGACTGCCGAAGGCGATACGCGGCACGGTTTGGTCGCCCGCCTCCACGCGCCGCCAGGTTTTCGCGAACGCGTCCAACGCGGCCTGTGGTTTCAACACTTCGAATTCGATGCGGCTCATTCGTTCCACCTCCACCCGCCCAGTCGGGTGCAATCGCTGCGGAAATCTTCGATCAGGCGTTCCAGCGACTCGAATCGGTAGGGCTCCTCGCGCACGCCATAGTGGCGATGGTCGCCTTTGCCGGCTTCGTTGTCGTAGCGCACGATGCATCCGCCGCCACGGCCGCAATACAGCCGGTATTTCAACGCATGGGGACGTTCCCGTGTCAGGCCGGGCAGCGCCCAGACGATCATTTCGACCGTGACGTCGCCCTGAGTGGCCTTGTAGTGAAAGAGCTTCCTTGCTCACATGATGGTACGTTAGACCATAAATGTTATGGCGTCAAAGACCATCATGCGTGGAAGGGGGACAGACTTAAGTCTGTCCCCGTCGGTTCTCGTAGGGTGCGTCGAGGCGCAGCCTGACGCACCGGGGCCGGCATGACGGTGCGTCGCTGGCGCCGACGCACCCTACGGGGGACGCACCGGGGCCGGCATGACGGTGCGTCGCTGGCGCCGACGCACCCTACGGGGTTATGCCGCATCCCGCACGGTGCCGTGAGCCGGCCGCGCGCGTCCTTTTCCAGCAGGCCCAGTTCCAGCAATTCCCGTACGTCGGTGTGCACATTCTTGTAGTCGCCCTCAGCGCAGGCCGTACCAAACTCCACGGCCACTGCCGTGCTGATCAAGCGTGCCGCGTTCGACCAGCGCCCGGAAATGCTGCTTCAGCGTGTTACGGCTGGCCCCGGTCAGCTTGATCACCTCACCAATGGTGACGCGACCATGCTCGCGGGCGAACTCGACGATCTGTAGCTGCAGTTCGGGCATGGCCGCCAGCACGATCTTCTCGCGCTCGACCTTCTTCTCCAGGCGCCGAACCTGCTCGGCCAGGGAGCGCAGGAAGAACACCAGCCACGGCTGCCAGTTCGGTGCCTCTGTGCGGATCGTTCCCTGGGTCTGCCGCAAGGCCAGGTAGTACGCTTCCTTGCTCTGCTCGATCACGCTCTCCAGCGAGCTGTACGGCACATAGGCGTACCCGGCCTGCAGCAGCAGGAGCGTGGTCAGCACCCGGGAGAGCCGCCCGTTGCCGTCCTGGAAGGGATGGATCTCCAGGAACACGACGACGCACAGGGCGATGATCAATAGCGGATGCAGCCGGGCCGTCTCACGCTCCCGGTTCACCCAGGCCACCAGCTCCGTCATCAGGCGGGGCGTGTCGAAGGGCGACGCCGTCTGAAACACGATGCCAATCTGTGCGCCGGTTTCGTCGAAGGCGGCGACGCTGTTCGAGTTGGTCTTGTAGTTGCCGCGATGCCAGGTGTCCTTCTCGCTGTAGCGCAACAGGATCTGGTGCAACTGCTTGATGTGGTTCTCGGTGAAGGGGATGTCCTGCCAGTTTGATCCCACCAGGTCCATCAGCTCGGCATAGCCGGCTACCTCCTGCTCATCGCGGGTGGCGAAGGATTTGATCTCCAGATTCGACAGCAGCTGCTCCACTTCCCGGTCGGACAGCTTGCTGCCCTCGATGCGAGTGGAGGAGCCGATGCTCTCGATGGTGGCCACGCGGCGCAGGGCCGACAGCCGGTCGGGCGCGAGCGTGCCCAAGGCGCGCCAGGCACCTTTGAACTCGTCGATCCTGGCGATGAGGCTCAGGATCTCCGGGGTGATCTGGATAGTGTCGGTTCGCAGCATGAACCAATACTACACCCATTTACACCCATTTTTGAGCCACATTCATTAAGACGCCCATTCACACCCAATTTGGCGCGGGGGGATGAGCGCTTGCGGTGAATAGGCCTCAGCAGGGAGTCTTGGAGGGTGCGTCGAGGCGCAGCCCGACGCACGGGGGGCGGGCGCCGTGGTGCGTCGCTGGCGCCGACGCACCCTACGCGCTGTGGCATATCCTTCTTTACCCTTTCACATAGAACCCCTAATATCGG
>JAJJPM010000096.1:0-15554 GCA_032907525.1 Gammaproteobacteria bacterium | reverse complement strand
TGATCAGGCCGTTGACGTTGTCGTCGTAATTGTCCGCCGACTCCTGCGCGATCTGCGCCGGGCTGTTGATGACGATCGGCGTCGGATCGCCGCTGGGCGGCGTGACGTAGCCGACGGTGCTGTCTTCACCACCGCCGCCGCAGCCGGCCAGGCCGACCGCCGCCAACAGAAACACGCCAACCATGGCACCGGATTGCGGCCAACGCGAGGCTCTCAACTGTGTGCTCATCTGCTCTCCTCCGCGAGCTGTTGTTCGAATCCGCCACGGGCGCCGAATCGATCGGTACGCGTGTACGGCGTTGCGTCTGTCGTGATAGCAGTGTTCGTGCCATCACAGATAACACTTTCATTACAGCGACTTGCCGGTGCCGACGGCGTGAGCGCGCATTGCAGACTACCTGCGGCACCGGGGTGCCGTGGAATTTGCAATGCAGACCTCACGCGCCGAGGTCGCCGCGCAGCACCACCGGCACGGCGCCGGAGGCCAGGCGGTCGAGCAGTGCGGCGGGATCGCCGCCCAGCGCGAGCCGTTCGACGTCGGCGCCGCGCGCGCGCAGGGCGTTCTCCAGCTTCGCCACGTCCAGCGCCAGCCCCGCCTTGGCAGGGCGTGCGGCGGATGTCACCAACAGCACTTTCCGGGTTGCGGTCATGATGTGTCCTCAGAGTTTGTGAAGAAGTTAGGGGCTAGGGGCTGGAGATGACTGTCGTTGTATTCCCTAGCCCCTAGCCCCTAGCCCCTAGCCCCTAAATCACATACACCGCATCGGCGCCCAGAATGGCGTCGGCGAGCTGGCCGATGCCGGCGTGGGTGGTCGCGTCGATGTGCTCGATCGGCACCTCGGCGAATTCCAGCGCCTCGAGCTGCAGCGCGGTGTCCTCGTCGTCGTCGAGACCGCCCAGCGCGGCGACCCGCACCTCGTCGTCGAGCAGGGTCAGTCCGCTGGCCATGCGCAGCGCCTCGGGCTTGTCGTGCTGGGCGATCACCAGGATCGTCTTGCGTGCATCTGTCATGGTTTACCCCTAGAGAACCAGCACGCGGTCGCTGTTCTTCACCAGCTCGGCGTCCTGGTACTGGCCGCCGATCACGACCTGGCTGTTGATGTCGCCGACGCGCAGACCCTCGTCCTCGTAGCGTTCCACGCTCAGTTCGCACACCGCGACCTGCGTGGCCGCGAAGGCCGGCGAACCGGTGAAGTCCGGATCGGCGAGCAGCAGCGCGCCGCGGTCGTTGAGGAAACACCGGCACTCCCAGCCGCGCGCCTGCGCGGCCGCGAGCACGGCCACCGCGGCGGCACCGTGCCGGTCGTCGGTCACTACCAATCCGAATCGCATGTGTACTCCGTCCGCTCAGGCCTTGCGGATGCGCCAGCGGAAGGTGCCGCCGTCGTCGCTGCGCTCGAGCAGTTCGTTGCCCTCGGACTCGCACATGGCGATGATCGATTCGCCCGAGGAGGGATTGTCGAACATCAGGGTCAGCACATCGCCGCTCTCCAGCTTGCCCATCACCTTCTTGGTGTACATCTGCGGGTGCGGACAGACGTAGCCCGTCACGTCCAAGGTGTAATCGTGATCGCCGACCTTCTCGAACTTCACTGCCATTTCCGTATCTCCCGATGTCTTCCGATATCAATATGCATTCCGCGCCGCTGCGCTCAGATCGCCAGATCGTCGCCGCCGGCGCGCCAGTTCATCCAGGCGTTGAAGGCCTTCACGCCCAGCCAGCCGCCCGCGGCCATGCCCGCCAGGAACACCCAGCCGGACAGGTCGCCGTTGGTGACGGTGGCGAAGAATGCGCCGATGTTGCAGCCCATGGCGATGCGCGCGCCCAGGCCCATCAGGGCACCGCCGATGAGGGCGAACATCGCCGTCTCCAGGCTCGGCACCTTCCACTTGAACTCGCGCCGCGCCAGGGCGATCAGCGCCGCGCCCAGGATGATGCCGATGGACATCCAGCCGGGGGCGTTGATCAGCGGATTGGGAATGCCGTTGTCCAGCCCGAAGAAGATGCTGTCGGTCACCTGCACACCGGCCTTGTCCAGCAGCCAGGCGCCCCACTGCGCCTCCTGCGTGGTGATGTACCAGTAGCCGGGGTCGAACACGGTGTCCTGGATGGACAGGCCGGTGGTATGGCCCATGTCCACCAGCAGTTCGCCGAAGTTGAAGATCTCGTAGTGCTCGCGCAGCGCGCCGGTGGCCCACATGTGGCCGCCGGCCAGCACGCCCAGCGCCAGGCCGGCGATGGCGGTGTTGCGCGAGGCGGTGACCATGGACCAGATGCCGCGCAGGTGGTCGCCGAGCTTCGGCGCCTCGATCTTGTAGCGCCGCAGATAGCCCTTGCGGTAGGCGGTCTGGTACAGATAGATCATCAGCAGCAGCGAGGGCAGGATCGCGCCCAGGAAGGCGTTGCCGATGAAGGCGCCGCTGAACAGCCCCTCGAAGCCGAGCTGGTCGGCGAGCTGCCCGCCCTGGAGATCCCAGACATAGCCGGCGGTGAACTGATCGAACCAGCCCTGCGTCACCGACAGTTCTTCGGGCATGCCCTTGGCCGCGGCGGAGGCCGTCCAGGAGGCCGGCACCAGCTTGTCCAGCCAGCCGCCCAGAGTCACGTAGATGGCCTGCGAGAAGGAGATCGACAGCACCACCAGCAGTGCGCCGAGGTTGCCCTCGCCGCTCTTGTAGAGCGAGCCCGAGGCGCAGCCGCCGGTGAACACGATGCCGAAGCCGAAGATCGCGGCGCCGATGATGATGTGCCAGCCCATCGGGTTCGCATGGAAGGTGTTGACGCCGAGCACCTTGACGACCGCCGCCGTGAGCGAGAACAGGATCACCGCGATGAGCATGCCGACCGCCATGCGCGGCACGCCGACGGCGAACAGGTCGCGCACCGCCGAGGCCATGCAGAAGCGGCCGTACTGGAGGAAGATGCCGTAGCCGATGCCGAACCAGATGTAGACCAGCAGATAGACCCAGCGCAGATCCTGCGCCAGCGCCCAGATGGAACCCAGGCCCACCAGGCCGACGATGCCCAGCGCATACAGATTGCCCTTGTGCCCGTACCAGGCGCCCGCCGACACCGGCGCAGCCATGGCCGCGGCCTTCACTTCATTAGACATCGATACCCCCTCCAGTCACGCTGCAACAAGCCCTTGCGTACTTCAACGTTCGTTCTCCACATAGCCCTTGCGCACATAGATGCGCCAGCATTCCTCGTCCCGCACCGTCGCCAGATGCGTGCTGCCCAGGGTCATGCCCATCGCCGGGATGGCCTCCGCCGAGCTGGCGTTGTCGACCAGCAGTTCCAGCACCTCGCCGTCCGCCATCTGATCGAGCGCCCGCATGGTCAGCAGCTGCGGGCGCGGACACACCGCCCCGAGGCAGTCGATGCGCACCTGCACCCGCAACGGCCCCTCGTCCAGGGTCACTGTCCGATCCACGCGGCTCAACGCGCTGGCGCGCCGCTGTCTGTGTCTGCCGAACCACCACATCACGCGGCATCCTCCCGGCAGTGCACTGCCCTGGGTGGGCTGTCGCCCGCAGTGCCTGTTTGCAGCAATCGTGCCGTGTCCGATTTGTTTATTGATTTCATTGTGTTGTCCTCCTTTTTCGAATATCGCGCCAGTTCATTATGCAACCGCTGGCGGACGGCGGGGTACGGCGCCGGATTTTGCAATGCCGGGTGGCGGGCGGCCTGACTTGAAGGGGGCCTTGAAGGGGACAGACTTACCTTGCAGGGGACAGACTTAAGTCTGTCCCCTCCTAAAGCCTCAAGTCTGTCCCTCTATTAAGCTCCACGAAACCCACGAATATCATCAGGGCCAAAACCAGCCACGGAAAACACGGACCGGTATCGGACCGCGCACCCCGGCCTGAGAGAGGGTTTTCTCTCTCATGCCTTTCGCGGGTTTCGTGGATTTCGTGGCAAAAAAAAGGTCTTGCGGACTCGGGAAGGAGATCTCAAAGGTCGAAGTACACGCCCAGCCCGGTGTAGCGCAGGCGCTCGTCGTAGAACTGGCCGTTGGGCGAGTAGCCGCGGTAGTGCTCCAGCATCAGGCGGATCTCGCGCGAGTGGCGCTCGAAGGCGAAGCCGATCTGATAGGAGCGGTTGGGCCGCCAGTCCTGCTCCTGGCTCGCCTGCCAGTCCATGGCGCCGACCAGCTGCCAGTTGCCGAGGAACTTCGGGTGGCGGTATTCGACTCCGCCCTGGGCGTGGAACGGATCCAGATCCGGCTCGCTGTGCAGGATCGCGCCGCCGCCGCCGTAGAAACGCCAGCTGCGCCATTCGTAGGAGGCCAGCACCTCCCAGTCCTCATAGCTGAGGTTGATGCGCTCCAGATCGGCGTTGCCGAGCAGGAACTCGTCGCCCAGATGCGAGCTCTGGTGATAGATGCGCGTCAGGAACGACCACGGTCCGCGGCGGTACGACACCGGGATGCCGATCCAGTAGTCCGCGTTGACGAGATCGAAGGACGGCGCATCCAGATTGAACACGGCGAACACGGCGCCCTGCAGGCCGATCTGCGACACGCCGGATTCCCCGAAGAAGCCGCTGGCGAAGCCGAAGTAGTCGCCGAACGAGACGCTCGCCGCGTTGAAGTCCTCGCGGGCGTCGTAGCGGTGATAGCGGATGGCGAACTGCGGCTGGCGCGGGTCGGCGATCAGGGGTTTGAACAGATCGTCCACCGGCAGGGCCTCGATGGCGACCGGCACCGCCTGCGCCTGCTGCGGTGTCTCCGGGGATGCCGGGGCCGCGGCCGCCTCCGGGGGCGCGGCCTCCACGGCGGCGGCATCCGCCGCGGCCGGCACGCCCCGTGCCAGCGCCTGCTCGCAGGCGGGCGTCTCCTGCCAGCGCACCCGGGCGAACCGGCCGGTGGCGGTCAGCGCCTTTTCCATCTCGGTGCGCCCGGGATTGGGCCCGCAGGCGGTCTCGCTCAGCACCAGCCGGCCGTCGTCGTGGGCGGCCAGCACCTGGACCTCCCGGCCGGCGAACTGCAGATCCAGCACCGCCCGGGCATAGCCGTGCAGAAAATCGGTCGCCACGTCGGCCCCCGCCGGCAGCGGCAGCCCGGTCGCCCCCACGGCCACGGCCAGCACGCCTGCCGCGCCCCACTTCCCTGACAACCGCATCCTGGATGACCGCATGACCGTCCCGCTCCCGCCCGATGACAGGCGGCAGATTATCGGCGAAGGCCGTGCACGGTGCCAGACCGGTACCGGAACGCGCCACACACATCCGGGGTCCGGGCGCGAGATATACATGCTTTCTATTTCTACATTGGAAATTTCGATAGTAACTGCATAGATAGCCGGTGGCGCCTGTCAGACAGAGAGAGTATCTTCTAGGGCCCGACGCGGCAGCCGGCGCCGGCCGACGAGGCCGCCACCGGCGCCCCGCGCGACAGCACGTCGACGCACCCCCGCGGCGCCGGCCGGCTCCCCCGGACACTATTTATATTGATCCAGGACAAGGCGGGTACCCGCCGGGTCCGACAAGGTACGCACCCGGATGTGCGGGCCCCGCGGTCGCCACCGGCAGCAGCATCGGGCGCCGGGACAGGAACAGCACGAACACACAGGGCAGGCGCGGACGTCGTCGAGACCGCCGCGCCGCCGCCATACGCACGCTTTATAGGTTAGGCATCCGTAACGGAGGAAGACCCATGTCGGAGGTAATCGCAACCAACCAGACCATCCTGGTGGTGGGCGGAGGGATCAGCGGCCTGACCGCAGCCCTGGAGGCCGCGGAATGCGGCAAGCAGGTGATCCTGGTCGAGAAGAATCCCTCGGTCGGGGGCCGCGTCAGCCAGCTCTACAAGTACTTTCCCAAGCTGTGCTTCCCGACCTGCGGCCTGGAGATCAACCTGCGCCGCGTGAAAGGCAACAAGAACCTGCGCCTGCTGACCATGACCGAAGTCACCCACGTCGAGGGCGACACCGGCAACTACAAGGTCACGCTCAAGACCACGCCGCGCTACGTGAACGAGAACTGCACCGCCTGCGGCGAGTGCGCCAAGGCCGTCGAGGCCGAGTTCGACTCCGAGTACAACTACGGCCTGGGCAAGCGCAAGGGTGCCTACATCAACCATCCTCTGGCCTATCCGCAGCGTTACGTGCTGGATCCGCGCATCATCGGCACGCCGGACGCCGAGAAGGCCAAGGCCGCCTGCAAGTACGACGCGATCGACCTCGACATGCAGCCCGACGAGCGCGAGATCACCGTCGGCGCCATCATCTGGGCGACCGGCTGGCGTCCGTACGATGCCGCCAAGATCCAGCCCTACGGCTACGACCGCTATCCGAACGTCATCACCAGCGTCGAGTTCGAGCGCATGGCCGACCCGTTCGGCCCGACCGGCGGCAAGCTGCTGCGCCCCTCGGACGGCAAGGAGGCGAAGAACGTCGCCTTCATCCAGTGCGCCGGCTCGCGCGACAAGAACCATCTGAAGCACTGCTCGCGCATCTGCTGCATGGCCACGCTGAAGCAGACCACCTATCTGCGCGAGAAGTTCAGCGACGACTTCAAGGCGAGCGTCTACTACATCGACATCCGCGCCATCGACCGCATCGACGAGTTCTACCAGAAGGTGCAGGCCGACGGGAACGTCACCTTCATCAAGTCCAAGGTCGCCAGCATCACCCAGGACAAGGACGGCAATCCGGTCCTGCACGGTGTCGACACCGAGGGCTATCACCGCTACAGCAACCCGCACGATCTGGTCGTGCTGGCCGTGGGCATGGAGCCCAGCGTACCGAAGGACGGCTTCCCCATGCAGGTCAAGATCAACGAGGAAGGTTTCGTCGAACTGGACGCGGCCAACGGCGGCTTCTTCGCCGCCGGCTGCTCCGCCGACGCCCTGGATGTGAACCGCGCGGTGCAGAGCGCCACCGCCAGCGCGCTGCGCGCCATCCAGGTGGTCAACAAAGTTGCCGGGATGGAGGGCTGAACCGTGGCAGACATGAAGATCGGTGCATACATCTGTAAGGGCTGCGGACTCGGCGAGCGCCTCGACACCAAGCAGCTCATCAACATCGCGAGCCGCGAGGGCAAGGCCGCCGTGGCCAAGGAGCACGACTTCCTGTGCTCCGCCGCCGGCGTGGAGATGATCCGGAACGACATCGCCAACGAAGGCGTGAACCGCGTGGTCATCGCCGCCTGCTCGCGCCGCGCCAAGACCGAGGCCTTCAACTTCGAGGGCGAGGTCACCCTCAGCCGCGTGAACCTGCGCGAAGGCGTGATCTGGGTGCGCCCGGACACCGACGAGGCGCGCGAGACCACCGAGGAGATGGCGGCCGACTACGTGCGCATGGGCTGCGCCGAGGCCAAGTACATGACCCCGCCGGCGTCCGCGCAGGAGAAGGGCCAGAACAACCATCTGCTGGTCGTCGGCGGCGGCATGTCCGGCATGACCGCGGCCATCGAGGCGGCCAAGGCCGGCTACCCGGTGACGATCGTCGAGAAGACCGGTGCGCTGGGCGGCGCGGCGGCCAACTTCCACAAGCGCATCCCGGACCGCAGCCCCTATGCCGAGCCGATGGACACCGGCATCGCCGAGATGATCGCGGCGATCGAGGCCGATCCGAAGATCACCGTGCACCTCAACAGCACCATCACCAAGACCTCCGGCGCGCCCGGCCGCTTCTCGGCGGACATCACCACCGAGTCCGGCTCGACCAGCACCGAGAACTTCGGCGCCATCATCATGGCCTCGGGCTTCAAGCCCTACGACATGAGCAGGCTGCCCGAGCTCGGCGCCGGCAAGTCGCCCGACGTGGTCGACCAGATGGGCCTGGAGAAGCTGGCCAAGGCCGCCAACGGCGGGCCGATCAAGCGCCCGTCCGACGGCAAGGACGTGAAGAAGGTCGTGTTCGTGCAGTGCGCCGGCCAGCGCAGCGACAAGGAAGGCCACCTGAACTACTGCTCCGGCCACTGCTGCATGACGTCCATCAAGCAGTCGATGTACTTCAAGGACCAGAACCCGGACATCGACACGACCATCCTGTTCACCGACCTGCGCACCCCCGGCGCGCCCGGCGAGGACTTCTACCGCAGCGGCCAGGACAAGGGCGTGACCTTCCGCAAGGGCGTGGTCAGCGACGTGTCGCCGGCCGGCGGCAGCCTGAAGGTCACGTTCAAGGACCTGATCCTCGATGAGGACATCAGCGAAGAGGCCGATCTGGTGGTGCTCGCCACCGGCCAGGTCGCCAACGCCGGCGTCGACATCGACCAGGTCAAGCAGGACGAGCCGGGCGAGTGGAAGGTCAATGCGGATTCCATCCTCAACCTGACCTACCGCCAGGGCAAGGACCTGCCGCTGCTCAAGCACGGCTTCAACGACTCGCACTTCATCTGCTTCCCCTACGAGACGCGCCGCACCGGCATCTACACCTGCGGTCCGGTGCGCCGTCCGATGGACATCCAGCAGGCGATCGAGGACGCCACCGGCGCCGCGATGAAGGCCATCCAGGCGATGGAGAACGCGCACATCGGCCGCGCCGCGCACCCGCGCTCCGGCGACCTGTCGTATCCGTCGTTCCGCCGCGAAGGCTGCACCCAGTGCAAGCGCTGCACCGTGGAATGCCCGTTCGGCGCCATCGACGAGGACGAACAGCGCTATCCGGTGTTCAACGAGTCGCGCTGCCGCCGCTGCGGCACCTGCATGGGCGCCTGCCCGGTGCGCGTGATCTCCTTCGAGAACTACTCGGTCGAGACCGTCGGCCAGCAGCTCAAGGCCGTCGACATCCCCGACGAGTTCTCCGAGAAGCCGCGCATCCTGGTGCTGGCCTGCGAGAACGACGCCTATCCGGCCCTCGACATGGCCGCGCAGCAGGGCTTCACCTACAGCGCCTTCGCCCGCATCATCCCGGTGCGCTGCCTGGGGAGCGTGAACACCATCTGGATCACCGACGCGCTGAACTCCGGCTACGACGGCGCGGTGCTGATGGGCTGCCAGAAGGGCGACAACTACCAGTGCCACTTCGTGAAGGGCTCGGAACTGGCGCACTACCGCATGAGCAAGATCGACGACACGCTCAAGACGCTCAACCTCGAGAAGGAACGCGTCATGACCCACGAGGTCGCGATCACCGACATCAAGCGCGCGCCCGAGCTGATCGAGGAGATGGCCGCGACCATCGAGAAGATCGGCATGAGCCCGTTCAAGTTCTAGGAGCCCCGCCATGAGCGATTACAACACACAGATGATCGAGAAGTATCGCGGCAACTTCCTCAGGGAAGTCGAAGCGAACGTCGAGGAAGGCGACTGGGTGAAGATGTGCATGCAGTGCGGCGTGTGCTCGGGCTCCTGCCCGTTCGGCCCGCACTGGGAGCATCCGCCGCAGGAGATCTTCATGCTGATCCGCGCCAACAAGCGCGATGAGGTGCTGAAGTCGGATTCGATGTGGATGTGCACGTCCTGCTACAACTGCATCGCCCGCTGCCCGCGCGGCCTGCCGATCACCCACATCATGCACGGCCTGGCCACCTACGCGAAGCGTCTGGGCATCGCGCCCAAGGAGCAGCCGACCGCGAAGTTCGCGCAGCTGTTCTGGAACAACCTGACCAAGACCGGCCGCGTCAACGAGCTCAAGCTGGGCCTGGCGCTGTACTTCATGAACGGCTTCGGCGAGGGCGTGAAGACCGCGCTGAAGATGAAGGACATCGGTTTAGGGATGCTCAAGACCAAGCGCATGTCGCCCATGGAACTGCTGGGCGGCCACAAGTGCCAAGACGCCAAGGGCCTGCAGGCGATCCTGAAGAAGGCTCAGGAAATCGAAGACGCCAAAATTGGTAAATCCGGAATCGGCAAGGCCGGCGCCTGAGGAGAGAGTCAATGGCTAAGAAATCCTATTCGTTCTACCCGGGCTGCTCTTCCCAGAAGGCGGCCTCGGCGTCCAACTACCAGGTCTCGGTCAACGCGATGTGCGACGTGCTCGACATCGAGCTGAACGAGATCCCGGACTGGAACTGCTGCTCCGCCTCCATCGGCTACGCCGGCGGCGGCGAGCTGCCGCGCCTGGCGCTGTCGGCGCGCAACATGGCGCTGTCCGAGCAGGCGCACCCCAATCAGGACATCGTCGCCACCTGCGCCGCCTGCTGGCTCGCCACCAAGGAGACCCAGGAACGCCTGCACGAGGACCGCGACCTGATGGCCGAGACCAACAAGGCCCTGGCCGAGGCCGGCCTGCGCGTGAAGGCCGACAAGCCGGTGCGCCACATGGTCGAGGTGCTGATCGAGGACCTCGGCTACGAGGAACTCGGCAAGCATGTCAAGAAGCCGCTGGAAGGCATGAAGATCGCCGGCTACGTCGGCTGCCAGACCAACCGTCCGTTCGGCATCGCCGGCGAGTCCTTCGAGAACCCGAAGTATCTCGACAAGCTCATCACCACCATGGGCGCCGAGGCCTGCGAGACCTACGAGAAGAAGGTCTCCTGCTGCGGCGGCGCGCTCGCCTTCTCCGAGCCCGAGAAGAGCCAGGCCCTGATCAAGGACATCATCGAGTCTGCCTATGACAACGGCGCCGACATGATCGTCACGCCCTGCCCGGTGTGCCAGATGAACACCGAGGTCTATCAGGACCAGATCAACGCCAAGTACGGCACCAAGTTCAAGATGCCGGTGGTGTACTACTCCACCCTCATGAGCGTGGCCTACGGCAAGTCCGGCAAGGAAGCGGGCCTGGACGGGCAGATCATCCCGGCCAAGAAGCTGGAGGAGATCGCCGGGAAGTAACGGTTGCGGTAGACAGATGGGGACGGACTCAAGTCTGTCCCCGGATACATAGCGGCGGGGACGGACTTCAGTCTGTCCCCGTTTGCTTTTGGGTCTGTCCCGGCACTCTTTGCGCCGCGGCATGCGTGCCTGGGGGACAGACTTAAGTCTGTCCCCCTTTGCTGCTTCAGCTGCCCCCATATTCTTCGCCGTGGCGTATCCGGGGACAGACTTAAGTCTGTCCCCTTCTACCATCTGCCCCCTCTGCCATCAAATCTGCACCCGTCACCCGCCCGCGCCGTACCGCCTCGCGAATCATCCCCCATTCGTTCGACGGGATCGCCGCACAGAGAAACTCCCGATAACGATCACGGCGCTGTGCCGCGTCGCTTCCCAGCGACAGATAGCACGGATCGTCATCCAGCCAATCGCAGTTCGCCATGCCGAGGTGGTGGGCGCAACTGGACCAGCGGTAATGCGCGGGATCCTCGACCATCCGCGCGCGCACCGGATTGAGTTCGATATACCGGCTGCACGCCAGCAGATAGGCGTCGCTTTCCACCGGGCTGGACTTGTAGCGGCTTTCCCACAAGGTTCCGATGCGCCGCCCCGGATCATCGCGGCAGCGCGCCTGCCGTCCGGCCAGACGCTGCATCAGACGCCCGACCGACGCCGTCTCCCCGCCCGGCGCCAGCAGCAGATGGACGTGGTTCGTCATCAGGCAGTACGCGAACACCTCGATGCCGAACAGTGCCTTGAACTCAGCCAGCGTCTCCAGATAGCGCTCATAGTCGCGCGGCCCGGCGAACACCGCCTGCCGGTCGCGGCCGCGCTGAACGATGTGGTGCGGATAATTCGGCAACAGAACCCTGCCAGTCCTTGGCATGTCTCGGCTCCTGTGACGGATGGGGATAAAGGGGGACAGACTTAAGTCTGTCCCCGGGGACAGACTTAAGTCTGTCCCCGTCCGCGCTCATTGCACCAGATCCGCCCCTTTTGCATCAAGTTCGCTTCCTCTTTAAGGTCCCTCAACGCAACGTTTTCACCGTTTCCATCGCAGCCATCCGCCTCGCATCCGCTGACGGCCGGTATAGACTTGTTTCCTGGGACAGGTGGGACAGAGAGGGGCGGAAGGGGACGGACTTAAGTCCGTCCCCGTCGACCGATGCTGATAGCAACTGATGGGGACAGACTTAAGTCTGTCCCCATCGCCCACGTACGCGCCGACGGCCGGACAACGGCGGACGCCGGGACAAACGAGGGGACAGACTTCAGTCTGTCCCCTTTCACGCAGGCACGGAATCCACCCCGCGCCAATCGACGCCGGCGCACAGCCCGACCGTGCCGCGGCGCAAGAACCGGGTGGGCTGGCGCGGACACCCGTGGCAGGATGCGCCCATGCACGACTACGAACGCATCGCCCGCGTCATCCGCTATCTGGACACGCACCACGGGGAACAGCCGGACCTGGCGGCGCTCGCCGCGCACGCCGGGCTGAGCCCCTACCACTTCCACCGCCTGTTCTCGGCCTGGGCCGCGGTGACGCCCAAGGATTTTCTGCAATGCCTGACCGTCGCGCACGCCAAGGCGCTGCTGCGCCGCGGCGACAGCGTGCTGGCCGCCGCCCTGGGCGCGGGCCTGTCGGGACCGGGCCGGCTGCACGACCTGTGCGTCACGCTGGAGGCCGCCTCCCCCGGCGAACTGAAGTCCGGAGGCGCCGGCTGGACGCTCGACGCCGGCTACGCCGACAGCCCCTTCGGCACCTGCCTGATCGCGGAAGGCCCGCGCGGCGTCTGCCACGTCGGCTTCGTCACCTCGGCCGACGGTGCCGTGGAATGGGGGGAGCTGCAGGCATCCTGGCCGCAGGCGCGCCTGCACCGCGACGATACGCGGGCCGCCGGCCTCGCCGCACGCATCTTCGCCCGCGACGGCGCGCGGACACGCCAGCCCCTGCGCGCCTTCGTGCGCGGCACCGCCTTTCAGGTGCGCGTGTGGCGCGCCCTGCTGCAGCTGCCGCCCGGCGCGCTGGTCAGCTACGGGCAACTGGCCGCAGCGCTCGACGCACCCGCCGCGGCCCGCGCCGTCGGCACGGCCATCGGCCGGAATCCCCTCGCCTACCTCGTCCCCTGTCATCGCGTGATCCGCGAGACCGGCGTCGTCGGCGACTACCGCTGGGGCCGCGAACGCAAGCGTGTGATGCTGGCGTGGGAGAGTGCGGCGCCGGAGACGCCCTGAGCCTACGGACGCGCGTACTGCTGCACGGTCAGCGTGGCGGAGTTGTCTTCGTTGATGTCGATGTCGATGTAGGTCTCGCCGTCGAGTTCCTCGATGTAGCCGAGGCCGCCGTCGTCGAGAAAGTCGGCCATGGCGTCCACCGAAGGCGTAGTGACGGTGAGGACGCGCATGCCGCTGCCGAGTTCTTCCAGGTTCAGGTCCGCGTGAGGCGTGTCGGCGACCAGCGCGTCGATCATCGCGTAGATGTCTTCGTCGACGATGTCGGCGGCCATGTGGTGCGCAAGCACGGGCGCCGCGCCGAGCGCGGCGGTGAGGAACAACGGGAGCGTGAGTTTCTTCATCGGAATACACCTGCTGTGAAAAATGCAGGGGCATGTTAGCGGCACGGATGCCGGCCTCCGAACGACGCGGGTCACGGCGGCTGCGGGCGGGCATCACATTTCCGCAACGGAAGAAGGGCATTTCTGATATATCGCAATTCTGCCTTGGAACCAGGGGGACAGACTCAAGTCTGTCCCCTATCGCATACCACGGGCCCGCTGCCTTCCCGGACCGAGGGGACAGACTTGAGTCTGTCCCCCCTGTTCCCGAGATCGATCGTTAGCGAGAGAGTCTTGCCCGTATTGCCATTCGTCCGGCCAGGCCGCCGCGCGTGCCGCCAGGCCGCGACAGCAGGTAACATAGGCGGCTGTCGCCCGGTGCCCGTGGACGCAACGCACGCCGCGTCACCGGCTCTCGATATCATTGCCCCGGAGAAGACCGTTCATGAGACCCGCAACCATCGCCTTCGTCGCCGTCCTCGCCGCGGCTGCCGCCGGGCCCGCCGCATCCTTGGCCGCGTCGCCCTATGCCGGACAGGAGGCGCGCGACATCAAATCGCTGTCGGCGGACGAGATCCGCGACCTGCTGGCCGGCAAGGGCATGGGGCTCGCGAAGGCGGCCGAGCTGAACGGCTATCCCGGACCCGCGCACGTGCTGGAACTGCGCGCGGAACTCGGCCTGACACCCGAACAGCAGGCGCAGACCGAGGCCCTGTTCGCCGCCATGGAGGCGGACGCCCAGGCGCTGGGCCGCGAGGTCGTCGAACGGGAACGTGCGCTGGACCGCCTGTTCGCCGTGCGGGAGATTTCGCCCGCCGTCTTGTCCGACGCGCTGACGCACATCGGCACGCTGCAGGGCCGGCTCCGCAACGTCCATCTCCGGGCGCACCTCGATCAGACACGCATACTGACGCCGGAGCAGATCGCCCGCTACAACGAACTGCGCGGCTACGGCAACGGTTCCGGGGGAACGCATGCGGGACATGGGCACCACCATCACTGAAGGTACCCACGACGGGCTGCGGAGCGGGATTGGGGGACAGACTGAGTCCGCCCCCTTCTTTCGAGGAAGCACATAATGCCGACGATTTCATGGGATGATTTCGCCAGGGTCGAACTCCGCGTCGGCCGCATCGTCGAGGCGGCCGTATTCGCGGAGGCGAAGAAGCCCGCTTATGTGCTGCGGGTGGATTTCGGCGCGGACATCGGCGTGAAGAAATCCAGCGCGCAGATCACGCACCTCTACACGCCGGAGGAGCTGGTCGGGAAGCTGGTGGTGGCGGTGGTGAACTTTCCGCCCAAGCAGATCGGCCCGCTGATGTCGGAATGCCTGGTGACCGGCTTCCACAACGAGCGGGGCGAAGTCGCGCTGTGCGTGCCCGACCGGCCGGTGCCGCTCGGGACGAAGTTGCTGTAGCGGCTAGGGGGCCAAGGGGACAGACTGAAGTCGGTCCCCCTCCCCCGCACACAGGAGCACGGGGACAGACTTCAGTCTGTCCCCATTGCCGGTCAGGTCCGCCCCCTTCCCGGCACTCTTCACATCACCATCATGTCCTGCTCGATGACGGCGCAGCCCACCCGCGCGCCGGAATTCCCGGCGGGCTCGGAGAAGTCGTCGGGATCGGCATGAATGACGATCGCCCGGTCGATGATCGAGTGCATGCCGATCAGCGCCAGCGTCACGCCGCTCACCCGGATGTCCACGACCGCCTTGCCGCTGGCGTCCGCCTCGATGTTGCCCAGGTCGCCGAGGTGGCTCTTCGGATCACCGGGGCTGCCGTGACGTCCCCCGAGCGGACTGAAGTGACCGCCGGCGCTCGACCCGTCCGGCGCGCTGCAGTTGCCGTTCACGTGGATATGGAAGCCGTGTTTGCCGGGCGTCAACCCTTCGATCTCGCCGGTGACGTGCACCGCGTCGCTCATTTCGTGGAACTTGATGGTGCCCTGCACGCCACTGCCCGAGGTCGGCACGATGACCGCGGTCGCGGAACTCATGTTGCCGTGCGCGAGGACGGCACCCGACGCGCCGAGCGCGAGTGCGGCGATGACCAGGCAACCCCTGGCAAGACTCATGGTTCCGGTCGGCACAGCGATGGAACGGTGCGGCATAGGGAGCGTCTCCTTGATCGAACGTTGTTATGTCGGTGAAACACCGGAGGACGCCGAAGCAAGTTGCGTTCCCGGGCGGGGAGGGCCGTCCCGGAACGCGCGGTTGAACGACGGCCTCGTCGCACCAACGGGCTGATTCGAAAAGACGGTGGAATGCATGCCAACGTCCTCGTCACGGGCCGCG
>JAJJPM010000095.1:0-15704 GCA_032907525.1 Gammaproteobacteria bacterium | reverse complement strand
CCGGGTCAGGCCGTGAAGCCGACTTGCGACAGCCGGAGGCGGAAGGGCCTGACCCACCCGGCAGCCCTGCGCCACTGCCGGTTCCATCATCCCGGACCCCGAAACATCCGGCACGTCACGGCAGGTATCGAGTCGCGGGCATCGGCCGGCTCAGGAACCCTTCCCGGGCTCCCACAACACGTGCATCTTGAAGCGCTCCAGCAGGTCCCGGATCTTCGCGTCCCCGCAGCCGTCGGCCTCGACGACCTCGAACACCCTGTTCGAGAGATGGTCCGCCTTGGCCTTCATCGCGCGGCCGATCTGATCCCTGGTCCGGTCGGGATAGCGCGCTTCCAGCGCCTCGGCGGCGCGCATCCACACCAGCTCGAAGTTGGCCAGGAACTTCCGCAGGGTGGCCTCGTCCGGCCGCCCGCACTTGCTGGCGGCCGCGCTGGAGAGCACGAACGCGTCGAATATCTGCAGGATGTCCGGGCCGCTATCGGACCGGACGGGGCCGGCGGCGAGCAGCAGGGCGAGGCCGAGCGGAACGAGCGTGATTTTCATGGGTGGGGCTCCTGGCGCGGTCGGTGGAAGGCGCCGGGTCGGCGCGCGCGGTCGTTCGCCGCGGGCGACGCGTCGCTTCCGTTTCTCAGTCCACGCTCCTCAGCGTCACCCCGCCGTTCAGCCAGGCCGCCCATTGCGCGTGCACCGAGACATCCACGCCCTCGGCGCGGGCCAGTGCCTGCAGATGCCGTTGCAGGTCGTGCAGGAGTTCGGAATCCATCAGATCGAGCTCGTTCTGCAGATGGCCGTGCAGCAGGCGGTAGATGAGTTTGAGCTCGCTCGGATCGTAGTCGGCCAGCGTTTTCATCGTCGTTTCCGTGGGTGGAACAGGCATTCGTGCCGGGCACCGAGTGTAGCGCAGTCGAGGCGCGGGCAGGAGCTCCGCGTTCACGCTGCAGGATGCGGGTGGCGGCTTGATCTCCATCAACCGAACCCGGTTCCGGGCTGGTTGCGGAACCACCCGGATGGCTATGCTGTCTTCGACTGGGGGCGGCGATCCGCCCGGGAGCGACACGATGAATTCCGGATCCTGGCTGACCATCGACGGCAACGAGGCCGCCGCGACCGTCGCGCACCGTCTGAGCGAGGTGTGCGCGATCTATCCCATCACGCCGGCCTCGCCCATGGGCGAGTTCGCCGACGCCTGGTCGGCGGAGGGGCGGCGCAATCTCTGGGGCACGGTGCCACACATCGTCGAGATGCAGAGCGAGGGCGGCGCGGCCGGCGCGGTGCACGGCGCGCTGCAGGCCGGCAGCCTGGCGACCAGCTTCACCGCCTCGCAGGGCCTGCTGCTGATGATCCCCAACATGTACAAGATCGCCGGTGAGCTGACGCCCATGGTGCTGCATGTCGCGGCGCGCTCGCTGGCCTGCCAGGCGCTGTCGATTTTCGGTGACCACAGCGACGTGATGGCGGTGCGCCAGACCGGCTTCGCCATGCTCTGCGCCGGTTCGGTGCAGGAGGCGATGGATTTCGCCGCCATCGCCCATGCCACGACGCTGGAGGGCCGCGTGCCGGTGGTGCACTTCTTCGACGGCTTCCGCACCTCGCACGAAGTCGCGAAGATCCGTGCGGTCGATGACGATGTATTGCGCGCGCTGGTGCCCGCCGAATGGGTGCGGTCCCACCGCGCCCGCGCGCTGTCGCCGGAGCGCCCGGTGCTGCGCGGCAGCTCGCAGAATCCGGACGTGTATTTCCAGGGCCGCGAGGCGGTCAATCCGTATTACACGGCCTTCCCCGGCGTGGTGCAGGCGACCATGGACCGCTTCGCCGAGCTCACCGGCCGCGCCTACCGGCTGTTCGAGTATCACGGCGCGGCGGACGCCGAACGCGTGATCGTGATCATGGGCTCCGGCGCCGAGGCCGTGCACGAGACGGTGGATTTCCTGAACGCCCGGGGCGGGCGCGTGGGCCTGCTGCGGGTGCGCCTGTACCGGCCGTTCGACGCCGCGGCGCTGATCGCCGCGCTGCCGGAGACGGTACGCGCCCTCGCCGTGCTCGACCGCACCAAGGAACCGGGATCCGACGGCGAGCCGCTGTACAAGGACGTCGTCACCGCGCTGGTACAGGCGCACATGGGCGGCGGCGCGAAGTTCGCGCGCCTGCCGCGCGTGATCGGCGGCCGCTACGGCCTGTCGTCCAAGGAATTCACGCCGGGCATGATCAAGGCGGTGTTCGACGAGCTGGCGCGCGCCACGCCGAAGAACGGCTTCACCGTCGGCATCCACGACGACGTCGGCCACACCAGCCTGGACTGGGATGCCGGCTACCGCACCGACGCGCATGCGGGCACCGTGCAGGCGCTGTTCTACGGCCTCGGCTCGGACGGTACGGTCAGCGCCAACAAGAACTCGATCAAGATCATCGGCGAGGCGACCGATCTCCACGCCCAGGGTTATTTCGTCTACGACTCGAAGAAATCCGGCGCCGTGACGGTTTCGCATCTGCGCTTCGGCCCGCGGCCGATCCGCTCGACCTATCTGATCGGCGACAACGAAGCGCAGTTCGTCGCCTGCCACCAGCCGGTGTTCCTGCAGCGCTACGACATGCTCGACAAGGCCGCCGAGGGCGCGGTGTTCCTGCTCAACTCACCGGAACCGCCGGACCGCGTCTGGGACAGTCTGCCGCGGCGCATGCAGCAGCAGATGCTCGACAAGCGCATCCGCTTCTACACCATCGACGCCTATCAGGTCGCGCAGGACGCACAGATGGGCAAACGCATCAACACCATCATGCAGACCTGCTTCTTCGCCATCTCCGGAGTGCTGCCGCGCGAGCAGGCCATCGCCGCCATCAAAGAGGCGGTGGAGAAGACCTACGGCCGCAAGGGCCGGCGCATCGTCGACATGAACTTCCGCGCCATCGACGCGACGCTCGCATCATTGCACGAGGTGCCACTGCCGGCGGCGGCCACCAGCACCTTCGAGCGGCCGCCGGCGGTCGCGCCCGACGCTCCGGATTTCGTGCAGCGCTTCACCGGCCTGCTCATCGCCGGCGAGGGCGACCGCGTGCCGGTCAGCCTGATGCCGGTCGACGGAACCTTTCCGCTGGGCACGGCGGCCTACGAGAAGCGCAATCTGGCGCTGGAGATCCCGGTCTGGGAGCCGGATCTCTGCACCCAGTGCGGCAAGTGCCCGCTGGTGTGCCCGCACGGCGTGATCCGCAGCAAGCTGGTGCCGGCGGCGTTGATGGAGGACGCGCCGGAAGGCTTCAAATACCGCAAGGCGCTCGGCAAGGATTATCCGCAGGACCATGTGATGATGTACCAGGTCGCGCCGGAGGACTGCACCGGCTGCGGGCTGTGCGTGGACATCTGCCCGATCCGCGACAAATCCAACGCCTCGCGCAAGGCGCTCAACATGGCGCCGGTCGAACCGCTGCGCGAAGCGGAGAAGGCCAACTGGGCGTTCTTCCTGAGCCTGCCGGAGTACGACCGCCGCGAGATCAAGCTCACCACACTGAAGGGCTCGATGCTGCTGCAGCCGCTGTTCGAGTTCTCCGGCGCCTGCGTCGGCTGCGGCGAGACGCCGTACATAAAGCTCGCCAGCCAGCTGTTCGGCGATCGCATGCTGGTGGCCAACGCCACCGGCTGCTCGTCGATCTACGGCGGCAATCTCCCGACCACGCCGTGGACCGTCAATGCCGAAGGCCGGGGTCCGGCCTGGAACAACTCGCTGTTCGAGGACAATGCCGAGTTCGGGTTGGGCATGCGCATCGCCCTCGACAAGCAGGTCGAGTACGCGCGCGAGCTGCTGTGCGACCTGCGCGATCGGATCGGCGAGGACCTGGTCAGCGAGCTGCGCGCCGAGGCGCGGCCGGACCGGCAGCTCGACGAAAAGGCGATCACGGAGCAGCGTGCGCGGGTGGCGCAGCTGCGCGAGATACTCAAAGGCATCGACGACCCGCGGGCGCGCGAACTGGAGACGGTGGCGGAAAACCTGGTGCGTAAGAGCGTGTGGATCATCGGCGGTGACGGCTGGGCCTACGACATCGGCTACGGCGGTCTCGATCACGTGCTCGCCTCGGGCCGCAACGTCAACATCCTGGTGCTCGATACCGAGGTGTATTCGAACACCGGCGGGCAGATGTCCAAGGCCACGCCGCGCGGTGCGGTGGCCAAGTTCGCTGCCGGCGGCAAGCCCACCGCCAAGAAGGATCTCGGCATGCTCGCGATGGGCTACGACAACGTCTACGTCGCCCACGTCGCCTACGGCGCGAAGGACGTGCAGACCCTGCGCGCCTTCCTCGACGCCGAGGCGCACGACGGGCCGTCGCTGATCATCGCCTATTCGCCGTGCATCGCCCACGGTGTGGACCTGTCGTTCAACCATCGCCAGCAGGACCTGGCAGTGAACAGTGGCCACTGGCCGCTGTTCCGCTACGAACCGGCGCGCGCGGCGGCCGGCAAGAACCCCCTGCACCTGGATTCGCCGGAACCGTCCGTGCCCTACAAGGAGTTCATCAGCACCGAGACGCGCTTCAACATGCTGTGGCGCAGCCATCCGGATGCGGCCGAGGCCTTCCTGGCCCGGGCCCAGCGGGACGTGCGGGAACGCTATCATCATTACCAGCAGCTCGCGGATCTGCCCGGGCCGGCGGAAGAACCCGTGCCGGCCGAGCCGCCGGCCGCCAAGGAGGATTGATCATGGTGGATCTCAGCACGGAGTATCTCGGCCTCAGGCTCGCCAACCCGCTGGTGCCCTCGGCCTCGCCGCTGTCGCGCGATCTGGACGCGGCGCGGCGGCTGGAGGACGCCGGCGCCTCGGCCATCGTCATGTATTCGCTGTTCGAGGAGGCCATCGCCGCCTCCGAGGAGGCGGCCGCGCGCTTCTTCCACGAACAGGCCATCGGCTTCGGCGAGGCCGAATCGTTCCTGCCGGTACCGGCGGCCGACGAGTATCTGAGCGAGCTCGACGACTACCTCGAGCAGATCGCCGCACTCAAGCGCAGCCTGTCCATTCCCGTCATCGCCAGCCTCAACGGCGTGTCCGACGACGGCTGGGTGCACTACGGCCGGCAGCTGCAGGAGGCGGGCGCCGACGCCCTGGAGCTGAACGTCTATTACGTCGCCGCCGATCCCTTCGAGTCCGGCGCCGAGGTCGAGAGCCGCTACGTGGAACTGCTGTATCAGCTGAAGGAATACGTCGGCATCCCCATCACCATGAAGCTGTCGTCGCAGTTCAGCTCCGTCGGTCATTTCGTGCGCACGCTGGAGGCCGCCGGGGCGCAGGGCGTGGCGCTGTTCAACCGCTTCTACCAGCCCGACATCGATCTGGAGACGCGCGAGGTGACGCCGACGCTGACGCTGTCTTCATCCTACGAATCGCTGCTGCGCATCCACTGGGTGGCGGCACTGTACGGCAAGGTCGGCCTGTCGCTGGCCGTGACCGGCGGCATCCACACCGCGGAGGACGCGCTGAAGGCGCTCATGGCCGGCGCCGACGTCACCCATCTGTGCAGCGTGCTGCTCAAGGAGGGCCCCGAGGCGCTGGGCCGCATCCGCGCCGACATGCTGCGCTGGCTGGAGGAGCACGAGTACGCCTCCGTCCGGCAGCTGAAGGGCTGCGTCAGCCGCCAGCACGCCATCGACCCCACCGCCTACGATCGCGCCAACTACGTGAAGGTGATGGACCGCCACCGCTCGCCGGGCGGGGTGTGGCGATAAAGAGTGGATGGCCACGGAATCCACGGAACAACACGGAAAAAATCTGCTGCACGAAAAATCGCGGAGACCATGGCGGCGGACGCTTCGGACCGACGCCGCCGGAGGGCCTCGAGGTCTTTTGGCATAAAAAATTTTCCGTGTTGTTCCGTGGATTCCGTGACTGATATGAGTTTTTAGAATGATGCAGGGCGTGTTGTCGAATCGCGCGCAGTGCGACCGTAGCAGCCCGCGCCCGCCGACAAATCTCCGCGCCCGTGTCATTCCGCAGCCTTCCTCCGGTTGACTGCATCCCGGCGGCCGTGTTAGTTAGTATGCACTCACTAACCAAGGAGCCAGCATGGCACGCAAGAGCGGCGACGAGCGCCGCGCCGAGATCGTCGAGGCGACCCTGGCGCTGGCCGACGAGGTGGGGCCGGACCGGCTCTCCGTGGAGCAGGTGGCGACCCGCGTGGGTCTGACGCAACCTGCTGTTTTTAAGCACTTTTCAACAAAGCAGGCACTGTGGAACGCGGTCGGCGCCTTCGTCGGACGGCGGCTGGAGGGCACCTGGAGCCGCGCCCTGGACGCGTCCGCCGACCCGGTGGAGCAGCTGCGTGCCCTGGTGTGTGCCCAGCTGCGCCTGATCCGCACCCTGCCGGCCATTCCCGCGCTGCTGTTCTCGCGCGAACTGCAGGCCGGCGACCAGGGGCTGCGCCGGACCTTCCTGGGCTTCATGCACCGCTTCCACACCGTGCTGACGGGGGTGCTGGCCGTCGGCGCCGCGCAGGGCCGGTTTCGCAGCGGGCTCGATGCCCCGCGCGCCGGCTATCTGGTCCTCACCCTGATCCAGGGCGTCGCCATGCGCTGGTCGCTGGGCGGCCGGGACTTCGATCTGGTGGCGGAGGGTGAACAATTGCTCGAGGTCGCGCTGCACGGCCTGCTGGCCGTCGGGGAGGACGCATGAACACAAGGAAGAAGACCGGTCCCGTGTCGGGAGGATGCCATGCTGCGGCTGCCTGAACAGAAACGCACCCTGGCGCTGTTCGCGGTGCTCCTGCCGCTGCTGGCGCTGTTCGTATACGTCGCCCTGCGCTCGGGGCCGCTCGCGCCCGTGCCGGTGGTGCTGGCGACGGTGGAGGAGCGCGCCATCGAGCCGGGCCTGTTCGGCATCGGCACCGTCGAGGCGCGCTACACGTACAGGATCGGTCCGACCTTCGCCGGCCGCGTGCAGCGGCTGGATGTGCACGTGGGCGACCGGGTCACGGCCGGGCAGGTGCTGGGCGGGATGGACCCGGTCGACCTCGACGAGCGCCTGCAGGCCCAGGACGCCGCGCTGAAGCGCGCCGAGGCGCAGCTGCGCGAGGCGCAGGCGCGCCGCGATCACGCCAGCGGACAGGCGGCGCGCTACGAGAAGCTGCTCGCCGTGCACGCCGTCAGCGAGGAGCTGGTCGCCACGCGGCGCCAGGAACTGCAGGTGACGCAGGCCGGGCTGGAGGCGGCACGCGAGGAACTGGTGCGGCTGCGCGCCGAGCGCGAGGCGCTGGCGGCGCAGCGCGCCAACCTGCGCCTGGTCGCCCCGGTGGACGGACTGGTGGTCGCGCGCGACGCCGATCCCGGTACGACGGTGGTCGCCGGCCAGTCCGTGGTGGAACTGATCGACCCGGCGGAGCTCTGGATCAACGTGCGCTTCGACCAGGTGCACGCCGGCGGACTCGCCGCCGATCTGCCGGCACGGATCGTTCTGCGTTCCCGGCCGGGTGAGCCGGTGGCCGGACGGGTCCTGAGGGTGGAGCCGCTGGCGGACGTCGTCACCGAGGAGACCCTCGCCAAGGTGGTGTTCGAGCGGCTGCCCGAGCCGCTGCCGCCGATCGGCGAACTGGTCGAGGTCACGGTGGCGCTGCCGCCGCGCGCGGCCGTGCCGACCATCCCGAACGCGGCGATCCAGCGCAGCGAAGGCCGGCTGGGCGTCTGGCGCGTCGAGGAGGGCGACCTCCAGTTCGCGCCGATCGTGCTGGGCCAGACCGATCTCGACGGCTTCGTGCAGGTGCGCGAGGGCCTCGCCGCCGGCGACCGCGTGGTGCTCTACAGCGAGACGGCGCTGACCGAGCACAGCCGCATCCACGTGGTCGATCATCTGGCCAGCGCCGCGCCATGATCAGTCTGGCCGGGCGCGACATCCTCCATGCGTGGGGCAAGTTCGTCTTCACGGGCATCGGCCTGGGGCTGCTGATCGGCGTGACCCTGACCATGGCCGGCGTCTACCGCGGCATGGTGGACGACGCCAAGGTGCTGCTGGACAACAGTGGCGCCGACCTCTGGGTGGTGCAGCAGGACACGCTGGGACCGTACGCGGAGTCGTCGAGCATCCACGACGACACCTGGCGCGGCATCCGCGGCGTGCGCGGCGTCGCGCGCGCGGCCAACGTCACCTACCTCACCATGCAGGTCCGGAAGGGCGAGCTCGACGTGCGCGTGATGGTCACGGGCATCGCCGCCGGCGAGCCCGGCGCGCCCGGCTGGCCGCCCCATCTCGTCGGCGGCCGGCACATCACGCGCGGCCACTACGAGGCCGTGGCCGACGTCGCCACCGGCTTCGAACTCGGCGACCGCATCCAGATCCGCCGCAACCACTACACCGTGGTCGGCCTCACGCGGCGCATGGTCTCGTCCAACGGCGACCCGATGGTGTTCGTGCCGCTGAAGGACGCGCAGGAGGCGCAGTTCCTCAAGGACAACGACGCCATCCATCAGGAACGCCGCCGCACTGCCGAGAATCCCGCCTTCAACCGTCCCGGGGTTCCCGGGCTGCTGGATGCGGTGGTGGCCTCGCAGGACAGCAACCCCTACGTCAATGCCGTGCTGGTGCAGGTCGGGCCGGGGCACGCGCCCGACGAGGTGGCGGGGACCATCCGCCGCTGGAAGCGGCTCACCGTCTATACGCGCACCGAGATGGAGGAGATCCTGGTCGGCAAGCTGATCGCGACCTCGTCGAAGCAGATCGGCATGTTCCTGGTGATCCTGGCCATCGTCAGCGCGGCCATCGTCGCCTTCATCATCTACACGCTCACGCTGGGCAAGATCCGCGAGATCGCCGTGCTCAAGCTCATCGGCACCAAGAACCGCACCATCGCCGGGCTGATTCTGCAGCAGGCCATCGCGCTCGGGCTGATCGGCTTCGTGGTGGGCAAGATCACCGCGACGTTCTGGGCGCCGATCTTTCCGAAGTACGTCCTGCTCGAGCCGCTCGATTCGGCAGCCGGTTTCGTCGCCGTCATTCTCATCTGCGTGGCGTCCAGCGTGATCGCGATCCGCGCGGCGCTGAAGGTCGATCCGGCCGAGGCCATCGGAGGCTGACATGCACGGCAAGGGCATCCGCATCGAAGGGTTGAAGAAGCGCTACGGCAGCGGCGACACGGCGGTCGACGCCCTGAAGGGTGTCGACATGGAGGTCGCGCCGGGCGAGGTCGTGGGGCTGATCGGTCCGTCGGGCTCCGGCAAGAGCACGCTGCTCAAGTGCCTGGGCGCCGTGATCGAGCCGACCGCGGGGCGCATGACGCTCGGCGACGAGGTGATCTACGAGGACGGCTGGAAGGTGCATGACATCCGCGCCCTGCGCCGCGACAAGATCGGCTTCGTGTTCCAGGCGCCGTATCTCATCCCTTTCCTCGACGTGACCGACAACGTCGCCCTGCTGCCCATGCTGGCGGGGCGGCCGAACGCCGAGGCGCGGGCGCGGGCGCTCGAGCTGCTGCAGGCCCTCGACGTGCAGCATCGCGCCAGGGCCATGCCCTCGCATCTGTCCGGCGGCGAGCAGCAGCGCGTCGCCATCGCCCGCGGCCTGGTCAACCGCCCGCCGGTGATCCTGGCCGACGAACCCACCGCGCCGCTCGACAGCACGCGCGCCATGGCGGTGGTGCGCATCCTCAACGATATGGCGCGCAAGTTCGAGACGGCGATCATCGTCGTCACCCACGACGAGAAGATCATCCCGACCTTCCGGCGCATCTATCACATCCGCGATGGTGTAACCTACGAAGAGGCCGGTGAAGGACGGGCCATCGCCTGATCCCCGGCGACGGGAGACCTCATGCTGGATCGCGGGACGAAGATCTATGCCGCCGTGCTCGGCGCGCTGGTGCTCGTGGCGGTGTTCGCGGTGTTGTACGAGTCGCCCAGGGTGAGCGCGCTGAACCGTATGCTGGCCGAGGATCCGGAGCTGTCGGGCTATGCCTATCCGTTCCGCGTGCTGCGCATCGAGGGCGCCACGGCGGTGATGGGCACGCCGCGTTCGGCGGCCGTGCCGGTGCAGCGCATGATCGGTGCGATCGAGCCCGGGCTCGCGGGCCGCGGCGGCGACGACCCCGGGTTCCAGCGCGCCCAGCAGCGGCTGGCCGATCTGCAGGCGCACGCCCGCGCGCGCGTGCTCGCCGACCCCGACATCACGGCGGTACGCTGGGAACTGGACGCCGACTGGCTGCGCGCCCGCGGCATCGACGTCCCGCCGTCCAGCCCGTAGATATTTTCGTCCGGCCGACAGCCCTGCGCCACCACCAGTTTTATCGCTCCGCACAGGGACACATCTGCTGCATGACGGGGCGTGACGCGGATAACAGTATCTACGGGGCTCGTTGGTCGGCCCGCTCCGGCGGCCCCGTTCGTCGCTCCGCCTCCGGCTGTCGCAAGTCGGCTGCGCGACGAACGGGAACGCCGGAGCTTCAAGCCCTACGCATGTGGTGAATCTACGCCGGGGTAAGGACCGACGGTACGTGGCCGGCGGGCTATGCGGCGGCGGTGGGATTATTTCGGCATCAGCCGCACCACCGTGCCGGCCTGGTGCGGTGTCCGGGTGTGGGCGTTGGGGAAGGAGGCGTAGTTGGTCCAGACGGCGCCGTCCTCGGTGAAGGCGACGGTGCGCGGATAGGCGCCGCGGCGCGGCAGGCGGTAGATGTCGAAGCGGCGCGTCGCCGGATCGAGCCGGTAGAGGCTGTCCGAGCCCGCGCCGGTCACCCACAGATCGCCGCTGTAGGGATTGCGGCGGATGGCGTAGGGATAGTCGCCGGGGATGGGCAGGCGCAGACGGTCGACGATGCGGCCCGCGCGCGTGTCGTAGACGGTGATGCGGCCGGTGGCGAGCTCCGGAATCCACAGCCGGTCGTCGGTGTCGATGGCCAGGCGCTTCGGCCCCGACCAGGCCTCGGGCATCTCCCATTCCTGTGCCGCGCCGGTGCGCGGATCCAGCATGCCGAAGCGGTTGCCGTGGGTCTCGGTGTACCACAGCCGGCCGCGGCTGTCGGCGACCGCGGCGTACAGATGCACCGCCTTCTCCGCGAGGTGTTCGGTGCGCGGCGTCTCGAACACCGTGATCGCGCCGCTGTCGGGATCGAGGCGGCTGAGCTGTTCGCGCGCGAAGTGCGTGAACCAGATCCCGCCGTCTGCGTCCTGATAGATCCTCCGTTCCGCATCCATGACGAAATACTGCACGTTGCCGCCGGGCTCGAAGCCGGAATAGACGCGGAAGTCCTTCGTATGCGGATCGAAGCGGATCACCTGCTCGGACTTGGTGAACGTGATCCACAGCAGGCCGTCGCGCGTGGTGTCGATCTGGTGCGCGCCGGCCGGCTTGCCGGGGGCGACGTCGACAGGCAAGTCGAAGGTCTCGACCGCGCCGTCGTCCAGATCCACCCCGTAGAGCCGGTTGCCGAAGTAGTCGGCGATCCAGGCGCGGCCGGCGGCGATGGCGACATCGTGATAGAAGCCGGTGGCGGCGCCGGCGGGATATTCGCGGATGTCCGCGGCGCGCGTCTCGACCGCGAACCCCCGCTCCGGCATGCGCGCGTTGGCGCCGAGCCAGTCGGCGAGCTCGGCGGCGTCGAGCGGAATGAGCGCGAGATCGAGGTCGTCGTCGATCTTCTTCATGCGCGCGATGATCTCGTGCCACTCGGGCCGGGTCGCGCGGAACGCGAACGACGAGGACGACGATGCACACCATCAGCGATTTTCTCGGCACCGACCACCGCCGCTGCGACGACCTGTTCGCGGCAGCGGAGTCGGTGTGCGGGCGGCAGGACTGGCAGCAATGCGGCAGGGCGTTCGAGGATTTCCGGCAGGCCATGGAGCAGCATCTGTCCATGGAGGAGCAGGTGCTGTTCCCGAGCTTCGAGGACGCGTCCGGCAGCGCCATGGGGCCGACCCAGGTCATGCGCATGGAGCACGAGCAGATGCGCGAGCTGTTCGAGGAGATGGCGGAGGCCGTCGCCCGCCAGGACGCCCAGCATTATCTCGGTCTGTCGGAGACGCTGCTCGTGCTCATGCAGCAGCACAACATGAAGGAAGAGCAGATCCTCTACCACATGTGCGACCGCATGCTGGGCGCGGGCACCGAACAGGTGCTGGAGCGCATGCGGCAGATGTATCGTCACTGAACGGACGCGCGCGATGGCAGAGGAACGCGTCCTGGACGTGAGCATGCTCGCACCGCCGGAGCCGCTGGAGCGCGCGCTGGATGCGGTGGAGACGCTGCGTGCCGGCGAATACCTGCGCATGATCTTCCCGCGCGAGCCGCACCCGCTGTTCGGGCTGCTCGAGCAGTACGGCGTCGAGTTCCTCTCCGATCCGGCGCCCGGCATGCGCTGGGAGGTGCGCGTCTGGCTGAAGGGCGACGACGATGCCGGGCGCGCGGCGCGGGCCTCCGCGCCGGCCGGTCCCGGCATCCGCTGAGCGGCATGGACCGCGCCGCGCTGTCCCTGGATCAGGCGCCGCCGCTGTCGGTGCCGGCGCGCTTCTTCCTCACCGCGCCGCTGTTCGGCGTCGCGGCCGCGCTGCTGGCGCTCTGGTCCGGCCCCGCGCTGCTGGTCTCGCGCTGGACGCCGGCGCTGCTCGGCGTCACCCATCTGCTCACGCTCGGCTTCATCGCCATGGTGATGGTCGGAGCGATGTTCCAGCTGCTGCCGGTGCTGGGCGGCGCGCGCCTGCGCCGGCCCCGCCCGTGGAGCGTCGCGGTCCATGTGCTGCTGACCGTCGGCACGCTGCTGCTCGCCATCGGCCTTGCGCTCGGCTGCGCGAACTGCATGCGCGCGGCGCTGCCGCCGCTCGGCGCGGGGCTGGCGGTCTTCATCGCGCTGGCGTTCACGGCCCTGCTGCGCAGTCCGTCGCGGCACGATTCGGTGAAGGCGATGGGCTATGCCGTGGCGGGCCTGGGGGTGACGCTGCTGCTGGGGCTGTACGTCGGCGCCGGCCACGGCTGGCCGTCGCTGCCGGCGGCGCGCCGGTACACCGATCTGCATCTGAGCTGGGGTCTGCTCGGCTGGGTGGGACTGCTGGGGGCCGGCGTGGCCTATCAGGTCGTGCCCATGTTCCAGATGACGCCGGAGTATCCCGCGGTGCTGCGGCGCTGGCTGGTGCCGGCGCTGTTCGCGGCGTTGCTGCTGCTGTCGGCGGCGATGCTGTTTCCCGGCATGCCCGCGGCCGCGGGGATGCGCACGGCTGCCGAGGCGGCGCTGGCCGCAGGCTTCGTGCTGTTCGCCGCCTGGACCCTGTACGTGCAGGCGCGCCGCCGCCGGCGCCTGCCGGACGTCACGCTGTGGTTCTGGCGGCTGGCGATGGCGTGCCTGCTCGCCGGCGCGCTGCTGTGGGCGGCGCGGCAGCTGTACAGCGGCGACTGGGGCGAGGCGCAGTACCCGCTGCTGCTGGGCGTGCTGCTCGTACCCGGCTTCGCCGTCTCCATCGTCAGCGGGATGCTCTACAAGATCCTGCCGTTCCTGGTGTGGCTGCACCTGCAGACGCAGGCGACCGGCCGCGAGGCGCGGCGCCGCATCCCGAACACGAAGGAGATCATCCCCGACCGCCACGCGCGCCCGCAGTTCGCGCTGCATGCGCTGGCGTTGCTGCTGCTGACGGGGGCGGCGCTGTGGCCGCGGGCGCTGGCCTATCCCGCGGCCCTGACGTTCGCCGCGGCCTGCGGGCTGCTGTGGCTGAACCTGCTGCGCGGCCTGCGCACCTACCGCGCGGTGCTGCGCGGTTTCCGCGCGTGAGCGGTCCTCAGGCCGGCGCGTTGCCGCGGCGCAGCGTGCGGCTCCACAGGAGGAGCAGCACCGCCAGCAGCACCAGCCCGGCCTGCACGGCGAGGCCCTGCACGTTCGGATAGATGCCGAGCAGATCGATGCGCGGGAAGCTCACCGGATCGATGGGCAGCTTGCCCGCTTCCTGCAGCGCCGCGATGCCCTTGCCGGCGAACACGACGGCCAGCACGAACATGAAGACGCTGGTCACCGAGAAGAACTGCCGCAGCGGCAGGCGCCGGCTGTAGCGCAGGATCAGCCAGCCCACCACCGCCAGCACCACCGCGCCGACGCCGAAGCCCGACAGCAGCATGCCCTGGGCGGGGCCGTCGGCCTGGGCCCACAGTGCCTGGTAGAACAGGATGGTCTCGAACACCTCGCGGTAGACGGCGATGAACGACAGCCCGGCGAGACCCCACAGCGTGCCGGTCGACAGCGCCTTCTTCACCGAACCGTCGATGAAGCGCTTCCACTGCAGCGCGCTGGTCTTGCTGTGCATCCAGAAGCCCACGTAGAACAGCACCGCCATGGCGACCAGTGCGGCGATGCCTTCGGTGATCTCGCGGCTCGCGCCGCTGAAGTCGATGAAGTAGGCCGCGGCCACCCAGGTCGCGACGCCGAGCACCAGCGCACCGCCCCAGCCGGCGTGCAGATAGGGCAGGGCGTCGCGGCGCTCGGTCTTGATCAGGAAGGCCGCCAGCGCGGCCACCACCAGGATGGCTTCCAGGCCCTCGCGCAGCAGGATGACGAAGGCGCTGGCGAAGGCCGCGCCCGTCGACAGCGTGGTGCTGCGCAGGCGTTCGGCGGCGGTGGCGAGCAGCGCCTGCACCTCGGCGGCCTTGGCCTCGACCAGGGCCGGCTTGTTGTCGCCGCGCACCAGATTGCGGTAGGCGGTCATCTCCGCCTCGATCTGCAGGCGCAGTCTGGAATCCATGGCGTCGAGCCCGCGCTCGACCAGCTCGAAGCCCTCGAGGTAGGCGGCCACCGCCAGCTTGTAGGCGGTGTCGCGCTGGCCGGCGCGGTAGGCGTCGAGGCTGGCGGCGAGCGTGTCGCGCGCGAACTCCAGAGGCGAGGCATTGGCGAACATCACCTCCGGCCGGGTACGCAGGAAGGCCATGAGACTGCGCCCGTCCTGTCCGAAGTGCTCCGCCGCCTCGTCCGGCGTGGTCACGGCGAAGCGCTTCAGCTCGGCGAGTTCGCCCGCTTCCGTCCTGGCCGTCCAGACCGCCTTGCCCGCGGCCGCCGCGTCGTCGGTCACCGCCATGCCGCCGACCAGGAAGGCCAGATCCCAGCGTTCGTCCTCGCTGAGCTCATCGAAGGCGCGCATGCCGGTGTCGTCGACGCCGGCGGTGATGGTGCTGTACAGGCCGTAGAGCGTGCGCTGCCCCCAGCGCTCGGCATCGTGGAAATCGGTCGGCGGCGGCTCCATGCCGCGCGCGTCGATGCCGTCGCCGCGGCCTTCGATGCCGTGGCAGGCGGCGCAGTTCTCGGCGAACAGCTGGCGGGCGCGCGCGAAGTCGGGCGCCTTGCGCGGCACGACGACGATGTCGAAGCGGTCGACCAGGGCGTGCCGCAACCGCGCCGCCGTGGCCGCGACCGTGTCGGGCGCGGCGCGTTCCTTCACCAGCGCCTCTAGCCGCCGCGCCGTGGCGGCGAAGCCTTCCGCACCGCCGCTGTCGGGCAGCTGCGCGCTCTGCTCGCGGATGGCCGCCGTGAAGTCGATCATCTCGGCGTATTCCGCCTCGCTGATGATCTCGCCGTCGGCGACCGCGCCGCGGTAGTCGACGCCGACGTAGTCGATCAGCTGCACCAGCTTGGGCAGGTCGGGCATGGCGGCGGCGGGGCCGGCCAGGGCGAACAGGAACAGCAGCGGCAGGAGCAGGCGTTTCATGGGGCGGACCTCACGGCGGGGCAGTCTCGACGGCTAACGTAAAATACAATGATTCGCATTTAGAGTAAAG
>JAJJPM010000094.1:0-3551 GCA_032907525.1 Gammaproteobacteria bacterium | reverse complement strand
CGTCAACCTCAAGGTCGAGATCATCAACAAGGGCGAGGGCATGAAGGTCGAGCGGCAGGAGACCAGCACCGGCCCGGACGGGCAGAAGGTGCTGCGCGTGATGGTGACGAACATCGTCAAGGGCGGCATGGCGAACGGCGAGTTCGACGGCGCGCTGGGGCAGAGCTTCGGGCTGAAGCGGCAGGGGTACGCGAATGGCTGACCACGACTGGCCGACCAGCCTCCCGCACTTCCTGGTCGAAGGCTACGCGCGCGGCGGTGGCGAGGATGGCGTGATCCGTTCGGAGTTCCCTGGCGGCGTGAAGATGCGGCCCCGGTTCACCACGGCCCCACCCGAGCCGGTGCAGGGCGTCGTGCTGTGCGACAAGGCGCAGCTCCAGACCCTGCTGGACTTCTACAACATCACCCTGCGGCGCGTGCTGCGGTTCAACCACGTCGATCACACGAAGCCCGACACGACACCGGTCGAGTACCGATTCACCGGCCGCCCGAGCTATGAGCCGGCGGGGTCGGGCTTCCTGTACCGCGTGACGCTGCCGCTTGAGCAGATGACGACCTACCAAGGCACCTATCCGCTGGACATTGAGGGGATTTCGACTTGAGCACCATTCCTGCCGCAGACCTCCCGCTGATCTCGCCCGGTGACACTGACAGCGTTGTTGGCGTAGACGAGGCCACGGGCGCGGCACGCCGGTTCCCCATTGGCGGGCCGAACGGCCTGCTGCTGGGCGATGCGAGCGGGTTTGCGCCCATCCCGATCCCGACCGCCACGGAATTTGGCGCGGTTGGCGACGGCGTGACCGACGACACCGCAGAGCTTGCCGCTGCTGACGCGGCCGGCGAACAGTACTACCTGCCGGCCGGCGACTACGTGGCGACTGGCATCACCAACCCTCTCGGCACCGAGCGGATCGGCGACGGGCGCATCCTCAAGCCGATCACGGGCGGCTACCAGCAGATCAACACCAGGGCCGACGACGGCCAGCATGTGTTTGGCCGCGAGTACCTGTGGAAGTGGCTGGACACGCTGCGCACCACCGGCGGCGGGTACGCGCTCCTGTCGGGCGACTCGACCACGGAGAACACGCACCTGTCGGATCGTTACAAGATTCACCAGCTGCTCGCGTTGCAAGGGTTCAACGCAGGATGGCGCGCGAACATCGTCAATGCCGGCCACTCGTCCAAGCACACCGGCGACTGGGTGAGCACCTACCTGACCGCCGATCTGGCCACCGCCCCCAACCTGTACGTCGTGCGGTGGGGCATCAATGACCCCTTCTATGGGCGGTCAATCACGGACTTCGCCACGTCGCTGCGTGCGGGTCTGGCCCAATGCCGGACTGCGTACAGCGTGGACGAAATGGCGATCCTGCTGTGCGTGCCGAACGCGACAGCGGACACCCCGAACAACCGCGACGAACGTTGGTATGAGCAGGTGCGGCTGGTTGTGCGGCAGGCGGCGCGCGACTACCAGTGCTGCATGGTCGATCTCTATTCGATGTTCAAGGATGCGCGTGGCGGTGCAGGCTACTGGCTTGACGACCCGTTCGCAGACGGGCGCGGCATCCACCCGATGGAGACCCTGAACCAGCAGATCGCATCGGCGCTGGCTGGCGTCATGTTTCCTGCCGGGCAGTACCCCCGGCTGGCAAACGGCTCGCTCCTTACCCGCGCGCAGACCCTGCCGCCGAGCGCCTATCCCTACGGCTGGTCGATCTACTACGGCGGGGACAACCTAACTGGATCGTGGCCCGTAGGCTCCCCGTCCATCGTGACGTTCCGCAGCATGAACGGCCATGCGGTGCAATGGGCGTACAGCACCAACTCAGCGCTACACGGGTCGATTGCGGCGAACAACAACCAGCCGTTCGCAGAGGTGGCGGTGCGCGCTGGCGTCACCAACTCAGCTGGCACGCTTGACGCTTGGCACTACTGGACTTCCCAGCCGTCCCTGCCTGTCACGCCTTACCTGTCGTCTGGATGGGTGGACTTCAACACTGACTGCAAGCCCCGGATGACGAAGGTCAACAACATCGTCACCTTGAGCGGATTGATTAAAGACGGAACGTCCACGAACGGCACCATCTTCGCTACGCTGCCTGTTGGATTCCGCCCCCGCCAGAACCCGGAAATCTTCCTGTGTCAGGGCGGCACCACCGCATCCACGACGCCGGTTTCGGTGCGCATCCTGTCAACCGGGGCCATGTCGATACTTGCCGGAGGCGCGGCCGGCTATCTGTCGCTGTCGGGCATCACGTTTGAGGCGGGCAGCTGATGCCCCGCCAACTGACCCCCGAGGCCGCGCAAGCGATCCTGGCGCGCGAGACCGGCGAGGCGTTTCTCGCCTACCTCGTCATCTCCGGCGAGGGGCTGGAGACGATGCGGCTGATAAACAACACCGAGCCGGTGACGCGCGGCGGGTTGGAGTACACGCCGTTCTCCTTTGCCGGCGACCCGCCGGACGACACCGGCCAGCGCAGCCCCACGGTCGAGCTGCGGATCGACAACGTGGACAAGGAAATCACCCGCCTGATCCGCGACTACACCGGTATCCCCGAGTGCGAGATCGGCTGGATCATGGCGAGCCAGCCGGATAACGTGGTCCACGGCCCGTTCGCGTTCTCGATCCTGTCGGCGCAGTACGACGAGATGGTCATTTCGGTGAACCTCGGCTATGAGGAGGACTTCCTCAACCAAGCGATCCCGGCGCAGACCTATTCGCCGTCGAACTCTGCCGGCCTGTTCGTGTGATCGGCATCCCCTTCGTGAAGGACGGCCGCGACCGTAACGGCTGCGACTGCTACGGGCTGGTGCGGCTGGCGTTGCGCGAGCTGGCCGGGATTGACCTGCCTGACCGCCAGTACGGCGAGGACAGCGACGAGCGCGCCGGCATGATCCGTGGCGGCCTGCCCGGCTGGGTGCGCGTTGACCGCCCGCAGCGGTTCGACATCGTGGTGTTCAAGGTGCAGGGCAAGCCGCAGCACGTCGGCCTGTGCATGGGGTCGGGCAAGTTCCTGCATGTGCGCGAGGGCGGCCGGTCGCGGATCGAGCGATTCGGGCCGCTGTGGATCGTGGACAGCCTGTACCGATACGCGCCCTGACAATCCCCGCAACACCCCAAGCCCCGCCAAGTGCGGGGCTTTTCTTTTGGGAACCCCATGACCGACCTAATCCTCCGCCGGCACCCGTTCGACCAGTCGCCCGGCGCGTTCCCCGTGCGTTCCGGCCAGACGCTGGGCGCGATGTTGCGCGAGGGTGCGCAGGGTGCCGAGCTGTCGGAGATGATCGAGGTCCGCATCGGCGGCATCGAGGTTCCCCGCCACCTGTGGGACCGCGTGCGCCCGAAGGAAGGAACGGCGATTCACGTCACCGGCAAGGTCGCGGGGCGCAGCGGCTGGCGCGCGGTGCTGATGATCGTGGTGGCGGTATTCGCATGGTGGGCCGGGCCGTTGGTCGCAGGCGGCACGGTCGGCTTTGTCGCAGGCGGCAGCGCGGCATTCTGGACGGCCGCCATCTACATGGTCGGCTCGCTAGCCGTCAACGCCCTGATC
>JAJJPM010000093.1:0-46774 GCA_032907525.1 Gammaproteobacteria bacterium | reverse complement strand
ACAAGGTCAACGAGATGAACAACAACTGGTTCTGCGAGAACATCCGCGCCACCAATCCCTGTGTGACGGCCGATGCCTGGGTCCATACCACCGATGGGCCGCGTCAGGTACGCGACCTCATCGGCACGCGATTCCTGGCCATGGTCGATGGTCAGGCACACGCGACGGGCGCGGAAGGTTTCTTCAGGACGGCCACCAAGCCGGTCGTGCGCCTGCAGACCGCGGAGGGATACACCCTGCGTCTGACGCACGATCATCGTGTGCGTCGTGTGAAGGCGTTCACCCGCTATCGCACCGATACCGAGTGGTGTGCCGCAGGTGAGTTGCACGCCGGCGACCGCGTGCTGCTCAACGATCACCGGTCGGCGCCGTCCTGGGGCGGGAAGCATACCTTCGAAGAAGGTTATCTGCTGGGTCTGCTGGTGGGTGACGGCACGCTCAAGAGCGACAAGGCGGTGCTGTCCGTCTGGAAGCGCGCGGCTGCTTCGAATGGTGCCGATGCGCATCTGCCTCCAGGTATCCAGGCGGTGATGGCCGAGGCGTTGCGTGCTGCACAGACTTTGCCCTCCCGCAGCGATTTCTCCGGCTGGATCGAGGTCGCCGGTCGCAACGAGTATCGCCTCAGCCTCGGCGCATTGAAGCGGTTGGCCGGGGAGATGGGCATGCAGCCGGGCGACAAGTGCGTCGGTCCGCTGCTGGAAAAGACCTCCAGTGAATGCCATCGCGGATTCCTGAGAGGATTTTTCGATGCCGATGGTTCTGTGCAAGGGACCCGGAACAAGGGCGTGAGTGTGCGGCTGGCACAGTCAGACCTGCCGCGGCTTGAGGCGGTGCAGCGTATGTTGCTGCGTCTTGGCATCGTGTCCACCGTTTACAGGGATCGTCGCGACTCCGCCGTGCGCCTGCTTCCGGACGGCAAGGGCGGCATGAGCGAATATGCCACCCAGGCCCAGCATGA
The DNA here is from genome assembly GCA_032907525.1 of Gammaproteobacteria bacterium. Lineage (GTDB taxonomy): Bacteria > Pseudomonadota > Gammaproteobacteria > Thiohalobacterales > Thiohalobacteraceae > JAHJQQ01. The sequence goes on along the minus strand of JAJJPM010000093.1, from coordinate 45,816 downwards.
GCTGGTCATCTCTGGCGAGAATCTGCTCCAGTTCCGGGATCAAGTGGGTTTTGCCGACAGTGACAAGGCGGCGCGTCTGAATGCGCTGCTGGCTGGCTATAGGCGTACCCTCAATCGCGAGCGCTTCGTCGCACGCGTCGAAGCGGTCGTGCCCGATGGCGAGGAAGATGTCTATGACGTCCAGGTTCCGGGTATCAATACCTTCGATGCCAATGGCCTGCACGCGCACAATTGCGGCGAGCAGCCGCTGCCGCCCTACGGCTCCTGCCTGCTGGGTTCGGTGAATCTGACCAAGTTCGTGCTCGAGCCCTTCACCGAACGGGCGCGCTTCGACTGGGATGAGTACCGCAAGGTGGTCGCGGTGTTCACGCGCATGCTCGACAACGTGGTCGAGATCAACGGCCTGCCGCTGGAAGGCCAGCGCGACGAGATCCTGCGCAAGCGCCGCCATGGCATGGGTTTCCTGGGTCTGGGTTCGACGCTGACCATGCTGCGCATGAAGTACGGGTCGCCGGAATCCCTGGAGTTCACCGAACGCGTCTCCCGCGAGATGGCGGTGGAAGGCTGGCGCACCGCGCTGGACCTGGCCAAGGAGAAGGGCCCGGCGCCGATCATGGAGGAGGACTTCACGGTGACCGAGGAGATGCTGCGCCTGCGCCCGGAGATGGCGGCCGACGGCTGGGCGGTCGGCGACCGCATCCAGGGCCGGCTGCTGCACGCCAAATACAGCCGTTACATGCAGCGCATCGCCGGGGTGGCGCCCGACCTGGTCGAGGAACTGGCGCTGGTGGGCGCACGCTTCACCCACCACAGTTCCATCGCGCCGACCGGCACGATCTCGCTGTCGCTCGCCAACAACGCCAGCAACGGCATCGAGCCTTCGTTCGCGCACCACTATTTCCGCAACGTCATCCGCGAAGGGCGCAAGACCAAGGAGAAGGTGGCGGTCTATTCCTACGAGCTGCTGGCCTATCGCGAGCTGATCAACGCCAAGGCGGTGCCCAACGGCGAGGAGGACGACACCCGTCTGCCGGATTATTTCATCACGGCCGAGGACATCAGTCCCAAGGAGCACGTCGACATCCAGGCGGCGGCGCAGAAGTGGGTGGACTCCAGCATCTCCAAGACGGCGAACGTGCCGACCGATTATCCCTACGAGCAGTTCAAGGACATCTATCTCTACGCCTATGAGCAGGGGCTGAAGGGCTGCACCACCTTCCGCTTCAACCCCGAGGCCTTCCAGGGCGTGCTTGTGAAGGAGAAGGACCTGGAGAACACCACCTACGTGTTCACCCTCGACGACGGCAGCAAGCTGGAGGTCAAGGGCAACGAGGAGATCGAATACGACGGCGAGGTGCATACCGCCGCGAATCTCTACGATGCCCTGAAGGAAGGATATTACGGGAAATTTTGACGAGACAGATGCAAGAGGCAAGAGACGAGAGGCAAGTAAAAACCTTTTGAATGGCAGCGGTTGTGTCGCGGCTTACAGGGTGCTGTTTTTTTACTTGTATCTTGACACTTGCATCTTGCAACTCACCAGAGGTGCATTAGATGACCATCAAGATCGACAAGAAGATCGTCGGCTACGGCGTCGCCAGGGAAGACAAGGCGGAAGCGCCCATGCCGGCGAGTGCGGAGAAACCGAGCGCCAAGGACAACGTGGTGCATCTGACCGAGCAGCTCGAGCGCCCGGAGATGCTGCTGGGCTCGACCTACAAGGTCAAGACGCCGCTGTCCGAGCACGCGCTGTACGTGACCATCAACGACATCATCCTCAACGCCGGCACCGAGCACGAGCTGCGCCGTCCCTTCGAGATCTTCATCAACTCGAAGAACATGGACCACTTCCAATGGATCGTGGCGCTGACGCGGATCATCTCGGCGGTGTTCCGGAAGGGCGGCGACGTGACCTTCCTGGTGGAGGAGCTGCATTCGGTATTCGATCCGCGCGGCGGCTATTTCAAGCGGGGCGGGAAATACATGCCGTCCCTGGTCGCGGAGATCGGTGACGCCATCGAGTGCCACCTGCGCATGATCGGCCTGCTCAAGGACGACGGCCTGGACGAGCATCAGAAGAAGCTGGTGGCCGAAAAGCGCGCCCAGTACGAGGCGACTGTCAAGACCGCGTCGACCAGGGATCCGGAAGATTTTCCGGAAGGTGCGCAGCTGTGCGCCAAGTGCCATACTAAGGCGGCCATCCAGATGGACGGTTGCCTGACCTGCCTGAACTGCGGCGATTCGAAGTGCGGTTAGCCGGGGGCGGCGTTTGAGGAGAGGTGGGTCCGGCGCGGGGGAGCGTTGCAGCGCCGGTGGCGTGCGAAGAATCGACAAGCTGTTGTTTGGGACGGTAATACAATGCTATTACAACAAAAGCCGTTACCCGGTTACTGGTACACGAATATCGTCGGACAGCTCATCCAGGTCCGCGCGTTGATGTACAACGGCAAGCGCGTGTCCTGCGTTGCGCTGGAGTACGCCAACGGCAAGCGTGAGTTCGTCGATATGCGCGGCTGGTACTATCTCGACCTGGCCCTGCATTCGCCGCGGCTGGAACGTCGGGAACGCGCACGCGACCTGTAGCCCGGCACCGACGCCGTGCGTACCGCCGGAACCGGCGGGAAGCGCGTGCGCGTGTCCCGGACTCCGCCGTCCGTCCCCGCTTTCCACGCATCATCCCCGTCTCTCCCGAAGGATCCGCCTCCCCGATTCCGGGCCCCCTGCCGCGACTTTGGTAGACTAGGGCCCTTTGCCGCAGTCGAGAAACCGATCATGCTTGCAGTCGAGCCCGGCCATCACTGGTACGACGGGGAGGAGAGCGTCACCAGCTGCATCGGCGAATCCGTGTGGATTCCCGGTCCGGCGGGCGCCCTCGAAGGCGTGACCACCTGTCCCGCCGAGGGCGTGCCCATGCACGGCGTCGGGGTGGTCTGCCACCCGCATCCGCTCTACGGCGGAACGCTGAACAACAAGGTGGTGGATTACCTGTCGCGCACCCTCAACGCCCTGGGCGTCGGCACGGTGCGCTTCAATTTCCGCGGTGTGGAGGGCAGCGAGGGCGCCTATGACGACGGCAACGGCGAGGCCGACGACCTGCGCGCGGTCCTGACCTGGGCGCAGAAGCTGCGGCCGGGTCATCCGCTGTGGCTGGCCGGGTTCTCGTTCGGCGCCTATGTGGCTCTGAGGGTCGCGCGCGAATTTCCCCTGGTGCGGCTGATCACGGTGGCGCCGCCCGTGAACTTCTTCGATTTCTCCGCCCTGACGCCGCCCGATTGTCCCTGGATCCTGGTGCAGGGCGAGGCCGACGAGATCGTGCCGGCGGAGGCCGTGCTCGAGTGGGCGGCGCGCCAGAATGCCGCGCCCGACGTCATCCGCATGCCGGGCGTCGGACATTTCTTCCACGGCCAGCTCAATCAGCTGCGCGACAGTCTCATGGAGCGCATCCGCGCCGCCGACGCCGCGGCCTGAGCGGGTTCAGCCCGGCAACGCGGGGTCGGCCCTGGCCGCGCAGCGGAAGGCCTCGCGCGGGGTGTCGAACAGTTTCGGCAGCGAGCGGCCGTCGACCGTCGCCGTCCAGTAGGCGGGCAGCGCGCCGCCCTTGAAGACCGGGCGCGCCGAGACCCGCCGGCCGTTGATGGTCCTGTTGATGGTGGTGTTCATGGAGCCGACCTCCCAGCTTGTTTTTGTTGTCGGGTGGCGTGAGAAAGTCCCGCAATAGCCATGCCATGCAATGAAGTGCCTGAACATCAATGGATTGGGTTGATGTCGGGCCTCGGCGTCCGTGCCCGGTGTAAAGATGGTCGACGGCGCGGTACGTGGGCCGGCCGGCGGAGGGCGAAAAAAATGACGTCACATAAACGACATGAATCGATCTGCCGGGCTCGGGCCGGAAACGTAAGGCGTTCCGACGCGATTCCCCCGAAGTGGCGAAGGAGGCATCGGGGTTCGCGACACCGGGATGCGCGGACGGGAGCGCGATCCCGGCCCCGGCTCCGGCTCCGGTAGCGCCGGTCGTTGCGGCGTCGGACTTTTCCCGCAGGCCCGCCGAGTCGCGGTCTGACGTTAGAATTCGCCTCGCCGTTCCCATATTCTTGTTATCCTTTTGGCCGGTTCCTGTCGGGGCGCAACGGAGATGGGGCTCGTCGCGTCTCCGTCGGCCCGCCAGGAGCCCGATTCGACCGAACCGCATTCGCCACGGAACCACACGGAACAACACGGACAAGATCATCAGCGCCGCCCGGCGGTTTTTCTCGCCCGCCGGGTGATGAGCAGTGGTTCACGGTGACGCTTCATTTCGCTGTCTTCCGTGTGCTTCCGCGGCTGAAATGGTTTTTTCAGATTTAGCAGCCAGGGAACCGCCCAGCGCCAGCGCCACCATGTATTGCAGACACTTCGGCCTTGATGCGAAGCCGTTCTCGATCACTCCCGATCCGCGGTTTCTGTTCCTGAGCGATCGTCACCGCGAGGCGCTCGCGCACCTGCTGTACGGCGTCGGCGAAGGCGGCGGCTTCGTGCAGCTCACCGGCGAGGTCGGCACCGGCAAGACGACGCTGTGCCGCGCACTGCTCGAGCAGCTGCCGGACTCGGTCGACATCGCACTCATCCTCAATCCGAAGCTCAGCGGCCTGGAACTGGTGGCGGCGGTGTGCGACGAGCTCAAGGTCGACTATCCGCGCGACACCCAGAGTCTCAAGGTGCTGGTGGATCAGCTCAACGAACATCTCCTGCGGGCGCACGCCGCGGGCCGCCGCACCGTGCTGGTCATCGACGAGGCGCAGAACCTGAGCGCGGAGGTGCTGGAGCAGATCCGGCTGCTGACCAACCTCGAGACCGCCCAGGCCAAGCTCCTGCAGATCATTCTCATCGGCCAGCCGGAGCTGCAGGCGCTGCTGGCGCGCAACGAGTTGCGCCAGCTCGCCCAGCGCATCACGGCACGCTACCACCTCGGCTCGCTCACCCGCGACGAGACGCAGGTCTATATCACGCATCGTCTGAAGGTGAGCGGCGGCCATGGCGACCTGTTCACGCGCGCGGCCATCGACGAGGTGCAGCGCCTGTCGGGCGGAACGCCGCGGCTCATCAACATCATCTGCGACCGCGCGCTGCTGGGCGCCTATGTCGAGGACAAGCGCCGCGTGGATGCCAAGCTGCTGCGGCGCGCCGCCCGGGAAGTGCTGCCCGAGGTCCAGGGCGGCCGCGGCGGGGGGAGCGGCTGGCCCTGGGTCGCCGGCGTGGCGCTCGTGGCCGGCGCCGCAGTGCTGGGCTGGCTGGTCGGCGATCGCCCGAAGGATCTTCTGTCGCTGGGCGGCGCCGCATCGGAAGAGATCCGGTCTGCCGAGGCGGATACCACTCCCGATGTGATCGACGCCGCGATCGAGGGTGCGACCGACGACGCGGCCGCCCGGGCCGTTCCGCGTGACGCGCCGAAACCCGATGCCGAACTGCTGCCGCCGCCCGAAGCCATGGACGCGGATACGCTGCCGCAGGCGTCCGGGCTGGGTGATGCGCTGCTGGCCGCCGCGGCCGACGAGGGCTCAGGCCTGCTGGCGTGGAGCGGGCTTTTCAGACTGTGGGACGCGGCGCTCTACCTGGACGGGCAATTGCAGCCCTGTGACCAGGCCGCGCGCCAGGGGTTGCGCTGCCTGGTGCGTGCCGGCAACTGGACGCAGCTGCGCAACTTCGACCGTCCGGCCGTGCTGCACATGATCGCGCCCGACGGCAAGCGCGCGTCCGTGCTGCTGCGCAGCCTCGATGCGGACGAGGCCGCCATCGAGATCGGCGGCGAGCTGCTCTACGCCCCGCTGGCGGAGGTCGAACGGTACTGGCACGGACAGTTCGTGCTCCTGTGGCGGCCGCCGGTGGGACACGAGGTCCTGCGCGCGGGCGATCGCGGCGCCGACGTGGCGTGGCTGCGCGATCTGCTCGACCGGTTGCAGCCGGACGCGGCGGGCGGTGCCGGGGTGCCCGACGACGTGTACGATGCCGCGCTGGCGGAACGTGTCCGGCGCTTCCAGGCCGCGCACGCACTGGAGGCGGACGGCGTCGTCGGCACTCTGACCCTGATCCATATGAATTCCGCCGACCGGCGGTCCGGCGGCCCGCGGCTGTCCGGCGCCGATCTCGCGAGGGACGGCTGATCCATGTCCTACATTCTCGAAGCCCTGAAGAAATCCGAGCAGGAGAGGCACATCGGCCACGTGCCGGATCTCACCATGGCGCAGGAACCGCCGCCGGCGGCCCGCGCTGCGCGCTGGCCCTGGGTTCTGTCCGCTGCGCTGCTGGCCAATGCCGCGATCATCGGCCTGGTGGTCTGGAGACCGTGGGAAGCGCCGGCGCCCGCGGCCCTGGAGGCCGGACACGACCCGCGGCCCGCGAGCGCCGAGGGCGATTCACCGATGCCGGACGCGGTCGCGACCATGGACGCGCCGGCGGACGGAATGTCGTCCATGCCCGCTGCGCCGCCCGCACCCATCGCCGCTCCGCCGGCGCCGATCGGGCCGGCTGCACCCGTCGCGCCGGAACCGGTCGCACGGGCGGGCGCGGAGCCGCGGTCCGAGGAGCATCCGCCCGCAGCCGTGCGCAGCCCGTCCGACTGGCGCGCGGAGACGCCGCGCTGGCAGGATCTGCCGGCCGAGGAGCGCAGCCGCCTGCCGGTGCCGCGCTTCGACGTCCACGTCTTCGCGCAGGAACCGTCACGGCGGTTCGTGCTCGTCAATCTCAAGAAATACCAGGAAGGCGATCGGCTCGATCAAGGTGTGAAGCTCGACGCCATTCTCGCCGATGGAGTCGTGCTGTCATATCAGGGACAGCGTTACCGAGTGGATCGCCCCTAGTGTCTCATTTCCAGTTGTCAGTATCCCGCGACCGTTCCGTTCCTCGCGCAGGCGTCGCCTGGCTGTGGTTTGTGTTCGGAATCCTGCTGCCGTTCGCTTCGCAGGGCCAGCCCGCAGGGGACGCACCGCAGCGGCTGATCGTGCGCCTTGCCGGCGATGCGTCTTCCGCCGACGTCCCCGATGCCGCGGGCCTCGAGCGACGTACCAAGGACGTGCTGCGTGCCGCCGACGTCCCGGGGCTGGCGTTCGAGCGGGAGCTGGGGCCGTCGGTCGTGACCATCCGGTTCGTGGAGGCGGTTCCCGAGGCCGTCGTCGAACGCGCCATCGAACGCCTGCGGGGGCAGCCGGGCGTGGTCTATGTCGAGGCGGACCGGCGTGTCCGGCCGCACCTGGTGCCGAACGATCCCGCCTACCTCCCCCAGCAGTGGAACCCCGGGGACCAGTGGAACCTCTGGGACACCTACGGCATCCGTGCGCCGGAGGCCTGGGACCAGGAGCGCGGCGACGCCGGCCTGGTGATCGCGCTGCTCGACACCGGCATCCTCCGTCATGCGGATCTGGACCCGGCGCAGGTGTTGGGGGGGCGGGATTTCATCAGCGACATGGCGTATTCGAACGACGGCGACGGCTGGGACACGGACCCGAGCGATCCCGGCGATGCTGTCACTGCCGGGACCTGTCCCGATGGCGGCCCTGCCAAGGATCAGGACAGCTCCTGGCACGGCCTGCACCTCGCGGGCGTGATGCTGGCGGCCACCGACAACGGCGTCGGCATCGCCGGCATCAATCACGCCTCGCGTCTGTTGCCGGTGCGGGTGCTGGGCAAGTGTGGCGGCAGCTTCAGCGACATCATCCCCGCCATCCTGTGGTCGGCCGGCCTGCCGGTGCCCCGGATCGAGATCAATCCGACACCGGCGAAGGTCATCAACATGAGCTTCGGTGCGCTCGGCGCGTGTACCGCGGCCGTTCAGGACGCCATCGACCAGGCCGTCGCCGTCGGCGCAGTGGTGGTGGTGGCCGCGGGCAACAACTACGGTACCGATGTCGCGAACGTCGTTCCGGCGGGCTGCAACAACGTGATCACCGTCGCGGCCACCGATCGCGGCGGTGCCGTGCCCGCCTACTCGAACATCGGTGCCCGGGTGCTGCTCAGCGCGCCCGGCGGTGGCGGTGCCTTCGATATCTATTCGCTCTCGAACTGGGGCACCACCGCGCCGCTGCCGTCGCCGGCCGGCGATGCCTATGCCAACATCATCGGCACCAGCCTGGCCACCGCCCAGGTCTCGGCGGCCGTCTCCCTGATGCTCTCCGCGCGGCCGGCGTTGGGCCTCGCCGATATCCGCACGCTTCTCCAGCAGTCCGCGCAGCCCTATCCCGCGGGCGGCTGCCTCTCGGGTCTCTGCGGCGCGGGCATCCTGGACGCGGCCGAGGCGGTCCGGCTGGCCGGGACGGCGGCCACCACCGATACGCCGGTTGTCACGAGCAGCGGCGGCGGTGGCGGCGGTTGCACGCTGCGCGGCGGGGCATCGCCCGAGCGCGACATCGCGCTGTGGCTCGTGCTTCTGGGGCTGGGCGCGTTGTGGGCGCGGCGCGGGCGCAATGGATCTGAAAATTCATTTCAGCCACGGAAGCACGCGGACGTACACGGAAGGTGAGGGTGCCGCGGGTTTTGCATTCCGTGTGCTTCCGTGGCGAATACGGTTTTTGGATGTGAGCGCGTGCGGCGGGCGCGTCAGCCACCCTGCGTGGGCGTCGCCTGTGCGATCTCTTCGGGGGTCGCCGTGCGCACAGCCTGTATCTCGACCTCGAAGACAAGGGTTTCGCCCGCCAGGGGATGGTTGGCATCGAGCACGACGCGGCCGTCCTCCACCGCGGTGATGCGGAAATCGACCGCCTGGCCGGCCTCGTCGTGTCCTGTCAGCGTGTTGCCGACGCGGATGTCCTCGCCGGGCGGCAGGGCGTCGCGCGGGACCTCCTGGACGAGGTCGACGTCGCGGCGACCGAAGGCGTCCTCCGGGAGCAGCTTCACGCGCACGACTTCGCCGACGCCGTGGTTCTCGAGCGCCGCCTCCAGTCTGGCGAACAGGGCGCCGCAGCCGTGGACGTATTGTATCGGGCGGCTGCCGGCATCCCGCACCTGGACGCCGCGGCCGGTGGTCAGGCTGTACTGGACGGTCACGTGCGCGTGTCTGCCGATTTTCATGGAATTCGTCCCGCGGAATGTGGTCACATGGAAGCCGGCGCCCAGTCTAGCGGGCCCCGCGCGCGTACAACAACCCCGGATGTCGTGGCTGAACCGGTCGGGGCAGAACCGTCGGGGCGATGCGGTTTCGAGACACTTCGGAAATGCCCATGTTGAAAGCACTGCAAGGATTCATCGACGACTTCCTGTCTCCCGGCACGCAGGCCGGGGCCGAATCGCAGGAGCATCGCCTGCAGCTCGCGACCGCCGTGCTGCTCATGGAGATGGTCAACGCCGATTTCGAGACGCGGCGGGAAGAGCGTGAGCATGTCCTCGACCTGCTGAGGGCCGAGTTCCGGCTGACGGCGACCGAGGCGCAGCGTCTTGCCGATCTGGGCGCTCAGGAGATGCGGGAGTCCGTGTCGCTGTTCGAGTACACCCGCGTCATAGACACGCTTCTTCAGCCGGGCGAGAAGATCCGGGTGATCGAGATGCTGTGGCGGGTCGCCTACATCGATGGCGCGTTGGACAAGTACGAAGAATATCTGGTGCGCAGAATCGCCGATCTGCTGCATGTCAGCCACCGCCAGCTCATGCAGGCGAAACATCGGGTGCTGGACGCGCAGCGCGCCTGACAGCGGCCGGCGCGGATGAAATAAGGGCGGGAGACCCGCGAAGTTCCCCCGCCCCGCAACACAAGCGCTTCCCTGCGCCGTCGTCGCCGGATTCCCGGATCAGACCATATCCTTGAGCGCCTTCAGCGCGGCGATCTTGACCACATTGCGGGCCGGCTTGGCCTTGAACACGGTTTCTTCGCCGGTGAAGGGGTTGATGCCCTTGCGGGCCTTCGTCGCCGGCTTGCGCACGACCTTGATCTTCATCAGACCGGGGACCGAGAACACGCCCGGGCCGTTCTTCTTCAGGTCGCGCTTGATGAGCCCGCTGAGGGAATCGAACACGGCGCTGACGTCCTTCTTGGTCAGACCGGTCTGATCGGCGATGTAGCTGAGGGCTTCGGATTTGGTGGTGGGCTTGTCGGATGCCTTGGCGGCACTCTTTTTGGCGGTCTTACCAGCAGCTTTCTTCTTCGCGGCCATTCAATACGCTCCTCTATGTTTCCAGCATGGGGTTTCCAACGCCGCATAAGATAGCACAATAATTTTGCGGTGGAAGGCTTTTTGAGCCTGGAATAGCAGTATTTTCTCGATGTCGCATCGCGCAAAGGGCGTATTTTCCAGGGTGGCGCGTTGGTGACCATGACGGCCGGGCCGGTCCGGCTGCGCGCGCCGCCGACTGCGGTGTGTCGTCGGTCGCGACGTTCGTCGCGCCGTTGCGGAACGGAGACCCGCTGGTCGCAAAGCCGGTGCGGGGATAGGCCGGGTTGCAGGTGCGGCCGACTCCTCGTCGCGGCACCCCGAAGAGGCAGATGGCCCGCCGGCTCGCCGGTCCGTGACGGCGACCGGAGAGCCGGTCGCCACGGGTACGAACGGGTTAAACATCGGACGCCGCCGGCCGATAGCCCCCGTTAGAGTCTTCAGGCACATCCTTCGCACTAAAGGATTGATTTTCAGGAATTCCGAGCGGTTGGTCTGGAATGAGTGCGGCACCCAAAATCATCGATAAAAAATCCCTTCAAGCCCTCGTGCCCTTCAATGCGCTCTCGCCGGCGCATTTCAACGAGGTCATGCAGAAGACCCAGGTCGAGGAGTTCCGTACCGGTCGCGTGGTCTTCAAGGAGGGCGACCACGACAATCAGTCGATCTATCTGCTGAAGGGCGAGCTCAATCTGCTGGCCGGCAACGAGGTCGTCGGCGTCGTCAAGGCGGGCAGCGATGCCGCCCGCCATCCCGTGGCCCAGCAGCAGCCGCGCCAGGTGACCGCGCGGGCCAAGACCAACGTGGTCATCGCCCGCGTGGACTCCAGTCTCCTCGATATCATGCTCACCTGGGATCAGTCGTCCGGCTACGAGGTGGCCGAGATCGACGACGACGAAGACGACGACTGGATGACCCGCATCCTGCAGTCGCAGGCCTTCCTGAAGCTTCCGCCCTCGAATATCCAGCGGCTCCTGATGAGCGTGGAGTCCGTGCCGGTCCGCGCCGGCGACGTCATCATCCGGCAGGGTGGCGACGGCGACTATTTCTACATCATCAAGAACGGTCGCTGCATGGTGACCCGGCGGCCGTCGCCGAACGCCAAGGAGGTGAAGCTGGCGGAACTGGCGGACGGAGACGCCTTCGGCGAGGACGCCCTGGTGTCGGACGCCAAGCGCAACGCCACCATCACTATGATGACCGACGGCGTGCTCATGCGCCTGGCCAAGCAGGACTTCAATGAACTCCTGAAAGAACCGCTCCTGAACAAGCTGAAGTATAAGGAAGCGGAAGCGCTGATCGCCAAGGGTGCGGAACTGCTGGACGTCCGGCTGCCCGGCGAGTTCGAGAATAACCACATCGCCAACAGCCGCAATATCCCCCTCTCGGCCCTGCGTCTGGAGGCGAACACTCTGGCGCGCGGCAAGAAGTACATCGTCTGCTGCGATACCGGCCGTCGCAGCGCCAGCGCCGCTTTCGTGCTTAGCCAACGCGGTTTCGAGGTGTTCGTGCTGGAAGACGGTTTCGCTTCGGTGCCGCCGGAGGCGCAGGTCGGCAGCGCGACGGCCACGAGCGGCGTATCGCCGGACACGACTCCCGATCCGGTCGCGGCTGTACAGCCGTCGCCGACCGAAGATGCGGCGGTATCGGCAGAAGCCGTGGCCGACCTGGAAACCCGGATAGAGGCGCTCCAGGCGACACAAACGGCGGCAGAAGCGGCGCGCGATCGGGCTCAGGCCGAGGTCGCCGAGCTGCAGGACGAACTGGAACGGTTGCGCGTGACCGCCCGCGAACAGACCCTCGAACTCGAGCAGACGCTGAGCGAGGCGCGTGCGGAAGGGGCCACCCTGTCGGCGGAGATCCAGCAACTCAAAGAGGAGTTGCGGGGGCTGCGGCAGACGGACAGGGCAACCCGCGAGCAGGCCGAAGCGCTCGAGGCCGAGGTGGCGGAGCGCCGCGAGCGCGAGGCGGAATTGCGTGCCGAAATCAGCGCGCTGAACGATCAGCGGGCGCGGCTCGAAGCAGCCGTGGCCGGAGGCGAGCAGACGCGTGCCGACGTCGATGCCGAGCTGTCGCGACTCCGCGATCGCATCGCCGAGTTGGAGCCCCTCGAGGAACGACTCCGGGTGCAGCTGACTCAGAGCGAATCCTCGGACCAGGCCAGAGCGGCGGCCGAGGCCGCCGCGCGGCAGGCAGGGGAAGAGCTCGCCGCTGCGTCCGCCGAGCTGGCGCAGCTTCGCGAGGAGCGCGAAGCCCTGCAACGGGGGCTCGCCGAGGCGCAGGAGCGTGTACAAAGGCTGGAAGCCGACGGCGGCGAGCATGTGCAGCGCCTGGCGGCGGAACTGGAGGCAGCGCGCACCGCCCTCGCAGCCGCCGAGCAGGAACGTTCCGAGCTGCAGGACACCCGGGTCCGGCTACAGGACGATCTGGCCACGGCGCAGGCACGGGCGGGTGATGCAGAAGGCCGGCTGGAGACGCTGCGGCGCGAGCTGGAAACGGCGCAGTCGGAAGCCCGTGCGGAGTTCGAGCGGACCCAGTCCGCATGGACGGAGGAACGGACGCGTCTCGCCGACGCCGAGGCCGCGCACGAAGCAGCGCGGGCCGATCTGCAGGCCAGGTACGATGCGCTCGCGGCGGAACTGCAGGCGGCCCGTGATGCCCAGGGGCAGGATCGGGCCGCCCTCGAAGCGCGGCTGACGGAGGCCGATGCGGCGCGTGACCGGGCGCTGGCCGAGCAGCGGGCCGCCCATCAGGAAGCGATCGCGGCGCACGAGCGGCGCCTGGCAGACGAGGAGGCGCGGACAGCCGCGCGCATCGCCGAACTGGAACAGGCGCTCCACGACGCGCAGGCCGGTGCGGGCGAGGCGGCGGATCAGGCGGCACGACTGGCGGCTCTCGGCGAGGAACGCGACAGTCTGCGCGCGGAGCTGGCGAGCCAGGCGGAGCTCTTCCGCGAGGCCGAGAGGGCCCGGACCGAAATCGAAGCACGGCTGGCGGAGATGTCCGCGGCGGCCGAAGAGGCGCAGGCGCGTCTCGACCAGGCACAGAGTGAGCGGCAGCAGGCCGTGGCCCAGGCCGAAGAGCGGCTGCGCGCCGAGTTCGGTGCGCAGCTGCATGACCTGAAATCCGATCTGGAAGGCGCTCGGGCGGCCCTGGCCCGCGAACAGTCGCGACGGGACAACCTCGCCGAGGCCGATCAGGCCGAACGGGATGCGGCGCTTGCGCGGGCTGCCGAAGAGCTTGCCGGAGTCCAGGCCGATCTCGACGCCGCCCGTCGCAGTCTGGAACAGAGCGAGACGGACAGACGTGCGCTGGAGGCCGCGGTTGCAGCCGCGCGCGACGAGGCCGAGACGCAGCGCCAGGCGCTGACCGCGGAACTCGAGCAGTTGCGGATGGCCACCTCCGCCGATATCGAAGCCACCCGCCGGCAGATGGCCTCGCTGCAGGAGGAGCTCGACGCCGCGCGCAAGGCCAGCGCAGGGTCTTCCGCCGACGACGAGCTGTCGCGCCTGCGCATGCTGCTCGACGAGGCACGGGAGGAAGCGAGCTCCGCGCACAGCGATGCCGAGCAGTGGCGGGAGAAGGCCTTCGCGAACGAGCAGACCCAGCCGGATCCGGGCGACGAGCTCGACGCCATGCGCATCCAGCTGGCGGACGTGCAGTCCCGCGTCGACGACGCGTTGCGCCTGCGCGACGAAGCGCAGCAGGAAGTGGCCGAACTGCGCCGGCAGCTCGAGCGGCAGATCGAAGAGATCGCACAGACGGCACCGGCCATGGCCGCCGCGCCATCCCAGCCGGAGCCCGCCCGACGTGGCGGGGGGCTGTGGGCCGGGCTGGCGGCCGGCCTGATGATCGGCATCGTGGGCGCCGCGGGCCTGTTCTGGTACGGCGGCAGCCGGGCCCCGGGTAACGGCATCGTCGCCGTCGAGCCGTCGGCCGCCGAATTCCCCGTGGTCCCGCCGGTCGCGGAGACGGTGGCGAGGCCTGCGCCCGATGAAAGCGAGGCCAGGCCCAAGGCCGAGGCGACGCCCAAGGCCGAGGCGAAGCCCGCACCGAAGCCGGCACCGGCCGAGCCGGTCGCCAGGGCTGCGCCGTCCAAGGTGCGGACCTTCCGCGATGCGCTCCGTAGCGGCGGTTCGGGGCCGGTGATGGTGGAGATCGGGGCCGCGACGTTCGCGATGGGCAGCAGCGCCAGTTCGATGGAGTTCGATGAACGCCCCAGGCACGACGTCCGGCTGAAGCGTTTCGCAATCGGTCGCTACGAAGTGACGTTCGACGAGTACGATGTCTTCGCGCGGGCCACGGGGCGCCGACTTCCGGATGACGAGGGCTGGGGCCGCGGCAACCGCCCGGTGATCAACGTCAGCTGGGAGGATGCCGCGGCATACGCCCTCTGGCTGTCCGAGCAGACCGGCAGGTACTATCGTCTGCCCTCCGAGGCCGAATGGGAATACGCCGCCGCGGGCGGCAGCAGCGCCTTGTACTGGTGGGGCATCGGCCCCGAGCAGGCGCGCGCCAACTGCTTCGACTGCGGCAGCGAGTGGAGTGCGCGCTCCACTGCGCCGGCGGGCCGCTTCGACCACAATCCCTATGGTCTCTACGATACCGCCGGCAACGTCGCGGAATGGGTCCAGGACTGCTATCACGCGAACTACGAAGGGGCGCCTGCGGACGGCAGTCCGTGGATGTCGGCGGACTGTTCCGCCAGGGTAGTCCGCGGCGGCGGCTTCAACAGCCCCACCACGTCCGTGCGTTTCAGCAAGCGCGATCAGCGGTCGCCCGGTTCGACCGCGGACGACGTGGGATTCCGCATCGCGCGCGACCTATAGCCTGGACTATTCATGAACGACCTGCTGCGGCCGCCGATATGCCTGACAAGACAGCGCGTGCTCCCTCCAGGTGCTCGACATACTGTCGAGTATGCCTGCGCGCCTTCCGGTCCGCGCCACGCTGTCTTGTCAGGCAGCTCGACGCCCTCGCTACGGCAGTTCATGAATAGTCCAGGCTAGCAGGCTGAAGCGCCGGCTGCGATCCGCTACACTGCGCAGCCATCATGGCCCGCATACTCGCCGTCGGCATAGCCACTCTGGATATCGTCAACGTCGTGCCGTCCTATCCGGCGGAGGACAGCGAGGTCCGGGCGCTCTCTCAGCGCATCTCGCGCGGCGGCAACGCCACCAATACGCTGGTTGTCCTCAGCCAGCTCGGCCATCGATGCAGCTGGGCGGGTGTGCTGGCCGAGGATTCCGGCCTCCCGCACATCCTGGAAGATCTCTCGGCCTTCTCCATCGGCCTGCGGTACTGCCGGCGCGAGCCGTCCGGCAGGAACCCCACGTCCTACATTCTGCTGAGTCGGGCCAACGGTTCGCGCAGCATCGTCCATTACCGGGACCTGCGCGAGTTCGGGCAGGCGGATCTCGAAGGCGTGGATCTGACGGCCTTCGATTGGGTGCATTTCGAGGGCCGCGCGGTCGAGGAAACGGAACAGATGCTGAGGCATGTCCGGCGGCAGCGGCCGGACCTGCCTCTGTCGCTGGAGGTGGAGAAGCCGCGGGCGCGGATCGAGCGCCTGTTCGGATATCCCGATGTGATCATGTTCTCGCAGGACTTCGCCGTGAGCCGGGGCCTGGCCGCGCCCGAGGCGCTGCTGGCGTCGCAGCGGCCACTCGCGCCGCAGGCCGACCTCGTCTGCGCCTGGGGCGAGGAGGGGGCCGTGGCCCTGTCGGCGGCGGGCGTCTGGTCGTCCAGCCCCGCCTTTCCTCCGCCGGCCGTCGTGGATACGCTGGGTGCGGGCGACACATTCAACGCAGCAGTGATCGATGTCCTGGTGCGCGGCGGCACCCTGGCGGAGGCGGTGACGGCAGGCTGCCGGCTGGCGGGACGCAAGTGCGGTCGAATGGGGTTTTCGGGGCTTGCCGACGATGCCTGATACCGCGCCGTTGCTGCGGCTGTGCCGCTTCGACGAACTCGCCGATCCGGACTCGCGCGGTTTTGCGGTGCAGACGGCCGCCGGTCCGGAAGATATCTTCATCGTGCGCCGCGGCGCCCAAGTGTTCGCCTACGTCAATCACTGCCCCCATACCGGCAGCCCCCTCGACTGGCTGCCCGATCAGTTCCTGAGCCTCGACCGCCGTCTGATCCAATGCGCCATGCATGCGGCGCTGTTCCGCATCGAAGACGGTCGGTGCGTGGCGGGTCCTTGTGCCGGCCGGGCGCTGACGCCCGTTTCCGTCACGGTGGAGGGAGGCTGGATCCTGGTGCGCGGCGAGCGTGTGCTGTGAGGCGGTTGTCTCGCCCTCGCGCGGCTGGCATGCTGCCGCTATGCAGCGGCAGGCCATCGAAGTCGGACATCTCAGCAAGCGCTTCGGCGACATCCATGCGGTCGAGGATCTGACGTTCGCCGTGCCGCAAGGTTCGGCCTGCGCGCTGCTGGGCGGCAACGGTGCCGGCAAGACCACGACGCTGTCCATGCTGCTGGGTCTGCTGACGCCGTCGGCCGGCACCATCCGCATCCTCGGTGAGGACATGCTCGCGCATCGCTACCGGGTGCTGGGGCGCATGAATTTTTCCTCGCCCTACGTCGATCTGCCGCAGCGGCTCACGGTAGCCGAAAACCTGTCCGTGTACGCACATCTCTACGGCGTCCCCCGGGTCCGACGGCGCCTCGCGGAACTCGCCGACGACCTCGATATCGGCGCATTTCTCAAGCGGCCCTACGGCACGCTCTCCGCGGGGCAGCGCACGCGCGTATCGCTGGCGAAGGCGCTGCTGAATGCGCCGGAGGTGCTGCTCCTGGACGAGCCGACCGCGTCGCTCGACCCGGACAGCGCCGACCGTATCCGGGGCTATCTGCTGGAATATCAGCGCCGCAGCGGTGCGACGCTCCTGCTCGCATCCCACAACATGCCCGAGGTCGAACGTGTCTGCGACGACGTGATCATGCTGCGTACCGGGCGGCTGGTGGACCGCGGGACTCCGGCGGAACTGCTGGAGCGCTACGGCCGTGGCACGCTGGAAGAGGTGTTTCTGGACATTGCGCGCGCGCCGGCGGGCGCGGCCTGAGGAGTCTGCGTTGGCAGTCGCATCGAAGCTGTTCGCCCCGCGCCGGGTCGGCGCGATGGTGCTGCGCTATCTCTATCTGCTGCGGAGTTCCGGTCCGCGTGTGCTGGAGGTGTTCTATTGGCCGACCGTACAGCTGGTGCTGTGGGGCTTCATCACCCAATTCTTCGTCACCAACAGCAGCTGGCTGGCGCAGGCCTCCGGTGTGCTGCTCGCGGCCGTGCTGCTGTGGGATGTGCTGTTCCGTGGTCAGCTGGGGGTGTCGCTGGCCTTCTTCGAGGAGATGTACTCACGCAATCTCGGCCATCTGTTCGTCAGCCCGCTGCGTCCCTACGAGCTCATCTGCGCGCTGCTCACCATCAGCTTCATCCGTACGGTCGTCGGCGTCGGCGCGGCCGCCGTCCTGGCCATTCCGCTGTTCGGGTTTTCCATCTTCTCGCTGGGCCTCCCGCTGCTGGGCTTCTTCTTCAATCTCCTGGTCATGGGCTGGGCCATCGGCTTGATGGTATCGGCGCTGGTGCTGCGCTACGGACTGGGCGCCGAAACGCTGGCCTGGGTGGCGATCTTCGCGATCGCGCCGGTGAGCGGGATCTATTACCCGATCGCGACCCTGCCGGAATGGCTGCATCCGGTGGCCTGGGCGTTGCCGGCCAGCCATGTCTTCGAGGGCATGCGGGCGGTGCTGATGGAGCATCAGATCCGTTACGACCATCTGGCGGCGGCCATCGGCCTGAATCTGCTGTACATCTCGGTCGGGAGCGGGCTGTTCCTGTATGCCTTTCAGGTCGCCCGCCGGCATGGGAGCCTGCTGCACATCGGCGAGTGAGCCGGGCGCGGACACAAAAAAACGCCTGCGGACACGGGTCCGCAGGCGCTTTGTGCGGGGGGCGGGTCAGTCGGTGTCGATATCGGACAGGAATGCCATGATGTCGACATCCCGCATCGACGGCGGCATCAGGTCTTGGCGCCGGGAGATTCCGTGTTCCAGCGGCTGCAGGCCGGTCTCCAGGTGCAGGGCCGCGCGGTCGGTGCCGCGTGCAGGGGAGGTCTGGGCGGCAGACGTCTCATCGTCGGGCTCGCAGATCTCGTAAGTGACCATATCGTAGACCTTCACCATGGCTCACCTCCTGTGACGGCGGAAACGCCGCCTTCGCCTCGTACCCTAAAGTAGCGGCGCCTCCGGGGCAACATTTAACACTGTGTGGAGTTGATCCCGGTCATTGCGGAAGGGTGCTCGAAAACAGCCGTTTGGGCGGCGTGTTCGAAGCCTCTGATACCCGGATAAGGAATTTCAGTGGGCGCGTGCCGGATGCGAGGCGAGGTGATGGGCTTGGCGCGTGGTTTCGGGCAGGCGATAGCGGGTGACGCAGGCCATGACCAGCTCGATGGAGGTCTCGAGGCCGACCCGGTGGCCGCTCGACACGAAGATGGGGCGTGTACCCGGGCGGCTGCGCAGCGCCGCGCCGATGACTTCACCCCGGTCGATCAGCGGCGTCCAGGCGCCGCGCCTTTGCGGCGGCGGCCGGAATTCGCCGATCAGCCGCTGCTTGGCAACGCCGACGGTCGGCCGGTCGGTGAGAACGCCGAGATGGCAGGCCAGGCCGAAGCGCCGCGGGTGGGCATAGCCCTGACCATCGCACAGGATCACATCAGGATCGACGCGCGCCCGCTCGAGGGCGTGCAGCGCTGCGGGCAATTCGCGGAACGACAACAGTCCCGGAACGTACGGGAACGAGGTCGGGCGGCGCACGACGATGTGTTCGATGGGCGACAGGTCGGATAGGCGCAGGATCACCACCGCGGCGCGCGTGGTCCGGCCGCCATCCTCGAAGCCGATGTCTACGCCGGCCACGTGCCGGACCCGGCCCAGACGATCCCGGTGTTCGACCTCATGGGCGAGTTCCGCCTGGATCAGGCGTGCATAGGCAGGCGTGACATGCCAGGGATGCAGGTTGTCGAGCTGATCGGTCTTCATGGGTGGATCCGTTCATGGCTATGCCGGCGGCACGCCGTCGGCCCTGCAGGGCGTTGCGGCGTGCCACCGGGGGGGCGGCGCTCAGGGAAAGGCCGGAATCGTCGGCTCCGTGCCGTGATCGCTCGCCTCGGGGTGGTGTCGATGGATCATTTCGCTGATCCGTTCGATCTCTCCGGGACGCACGTCCACCATCAGCAGCACCTGTCCCTGTTCGATGGCGGGCCGGAATTTCCGCAACTGGCTGTTGGGTACGTCGGTGCCTATCATTCCGGCGGCCCATGCGCCTATGGCCGCGCCCGCCACCGCCAGGGTGAGGATGGTGCCGCCGCCCAGGTCCATGCCGGCGGGCGGAAATGCCACCGCGGTCAGACCGGCGAGCACACCGGTAGCGCCGCCGATGGCCAGCCCCATTTCGATGCCGTGCAGGATATCGCTGCGCTGCAGAAGGCTGGCGCCGGGGAGTCCGTCCATAGGTGTGCCCTCACGCGCCAGGACATGGATATGGCGCTCTTCGACGCGGGCGAGCAGCAGTTCGTCGACGATCTGCCGGGTGTGGACACTGTCAGGCAGCAGGAAATAAAGCCTTCTTCTCATGGCGACCTCCTTGGCAGACCCACTGCGCAACGCTCGACCGGAGCCGGCGCTTCCGGCGGGTCTGACTATTCCCCAGTATAGAAGAAGGCTGCCGCGCGGGCGGACAAGGCGGTCGACCGGCGGAATGACCACAGGCCGGCCGAGGTAAAGGCGGAATCAGTCTTCGCGGTCGAAGGTGTCCAGGGGATTGCCCCAGGTGTCGGTGCCGCGCATGTCGAGGTCGACGCCGTAGTCATCGCGCTCTATGTCCAGGGAGCCGGACCAGTCCTCCGGCGGTTCGATGGCCTCGATGTCGAGTTCGTACCAGGTGTCCAGGTCGATCTCCTCGACGGTGCCGTCGAAATACTGGATATCCAGCGTTTCGTCGTCGGGATCCAGCGCGACGATCTCGAAATTGTCGCCCGCGGCCGTTCGATACCAGTCCCCGATGCGCGGTTCGTATTCGGTCGCCATGTCGGTGGTCTCCTGCGCAGCCCAACATCCCATCCGCTCGGCCCGTCTGCAACGGACAAGGCTATTTATAGGAGCATCGCCAGGCATTGGCAAGCGATGCCGCGCGTTGTTCGCGGGCGGATTGCAAGCGTATGATCTGGCGCAAGGAATGCGCCTCATGTCGAAGCGATGATGGCCGTGTCGCAGCTCCCCCGCGGCGAGCTGGCGGGGCGCGCTGTAGCGGTGTCGAGGCTATGAACCCGAAGAGTCATTTCGGCCGCGGAAGCACACGGAAGACACCGGAATGAAACAGCGTCGGGAAGCCCCGGCCCAGTGCCTGGCGGGTGAGGAGCGTTGTCGTGTGAGGTGCATGATCTTGTCGGTGTTCTTCCGTGTGATTCCTCGGCGAGTGCGGTTTCTGGCATGAACGGGCTGCTCGAAATCGGTGTGAACAGTCTGCTGCTGCTGTTCGTCACCATCGATCCGATCGGCGTCGCGCCGGTGTTCGGTACGCTCGCGTCGAGCTTCACGGACGCGGCGCGCCGGCACGTCGCGACCCGGGCCGTAATGCTGGCCGCCGTCATCCTCGTGGTATTCGCACTGGTGGGCGATTTTCTGCTCGCCGGCCTGGGCGTGGGGTTGCCGGCGTTCCGCATCGCGGGCGGCAGTCTGCTTTTCCTGCTGGCGATCGACATGGTGTTCGCGCGGCATTCGGGCCTCCGGTCCACGACCCGCGGCGAGTTGCACGAGGCCGAACACCGCCAGGACATTTCGGTGTTTCCGTTGGCGTTTCCGCTGCTGGCGGGACCTGGTGCGCTGACGACCATCCTGCTGCTGTCTTCCGGGCATCGTGATCAGCCGGTCGTGCTGGCCGTGGTCATGGCGATGCTGGCGCTGGTGCTGGTGGTGACCTGGATCGCACTGCTGCTGTCGGGACGGCTGCTGCGCCTGCTGGGCGAGACGGGAGCGAATGTGATCGGACGACTGCTCGGTCTGCTGCTGGCGGCGCTGGCGGTGCAATTCGTGGTCGATGGCGTGACGGCCGTGCTGCGTGACGCGGCTATCGGCTGACGCTCGAAGGGGGATATGTATCGTGGGATGGTGGGGCACCGTACTGGGTGGCGCTTTCGGATTTCTGCTGGGCGGCCCGCTCGGGGCGCTGTTGGGTGCGGCGCTGGGGCGGCGGTTCGACAAGGGCATCGACCGCTTCAGCCTTCCCGGCGCCGATCCCGGCGACCAGGAGCGTGTGCAGACCGCCTTCTTCACCGCGACCTTCGCGGTGATGGGACATCTCGCCAAGGTTGACGGGCAGGTTTCCAGGGACGAGATCCGGTTGGCCGAATCGGTGATGACGCGCATGCAGCTGGATGCCGACATGCGCCGCACCGCCATCGGGTTGTTCAACGAAGGCAAGGCGCCGGGCTTCGATCTGGATGCCGTGCTCGACCAGTTCCGTCGCGAATGCCACGGCCGGCGGCATCTTCTCCAGATGTTCATCGAGATCCAGCTGCACGCCTGCTACGCCGACGGCGCCCTCCATGCCGAGGAGGCGCGCGTACTGCGGCATATCTGCGACCGGCTCGGATTCAGCCGCCAGGAATTCGCCCATCTGGAAGCGCTCGTGCGCGCGGCGCGCACGTTCGCGGGTGCCGGGGCGGGCGCGGGCGCTGGTGGCGGGCGTCCGGGCGCGCCGCCCTCTCGCAACCGCCTGGCCGAGGCCTACAAGGTACTGGGCGTGGGGCGTGATGCGAGCGATGCCGAGATCAAGACGGCCTATCGGCGGATGATGAATCAGCATCACCCCGACAAACTCGTCGCCAAGGGCCTGCCGGAGGAGATGATCGCGCTGGCGACCGAGAAGACCCAGGAGATCAAGGCCGCCTACGAGACCATCAAGGCCGCACGCGGGAATGGATGACCTTTTACCGCAAAGGACGCAAAGGCGCGCGAAGGAAAACCTAATATAGCCACGAAATCCACGAAACCCACGAAAGCTAATGGGTGTAAACATAAATCCTTTTCGTGGGTTTCGTGGATTTCGTGGCCATCATGTTTTCGATGTTCTTCGCGCGGCTTTGCGTCCTTTGTGGTTGAAGTCGCTTTCTAGAGATACCGCCCGCCGCCGGCGATCGCGACGACGATCAGTCCGAGGATGAGATTGATGCCGACGGTGCGGCGGATACGCGCGAGCTGGGCGCCGCCGGTCGGCCAGTCCTCGGCCGCGACCGCACGCTTCATGCGCCGGAAGGGCGCGAAATACAGATGCATGTAGAGCAGGATCATCAGCCAGCCCAGGCCCTGCATGACATGCACGTGCAGGCCGGCCTGAGCCATGCCGCCGAAGACGCCGAACACCATCGCGTAGCCGGTGACCGGCAGCAGCACGACAGCGGCCCACACCCAGGGAAAGAAGCGCTGGAAGGTCCGCGTCCACAACGGCAGCCGCTGCGGCGGCTGCAGCAGCGTCGCCGCGGCGGGGCGCAGCGCCATGTAGGCGAAGAACATGCCGCCGACCCAGACGACGGCGGCCAGCAGGTGCAGGGGGATGAGCAGGGGCATGAGGTTGTTCATGGTGTCGCCTTGTCGTTTGCAGGGGATTCGGGGTTCGCCGCGTCCTCGGACGATTCTGCGGCACCGGCCGTGACGTTCTGCTCCAGCCAGCCGCGTACGCGCCGTACCAGCTCGTCTTCCAGGCCGATGAAGAAGTGGTCCGCACCCTCGATCTCGATCTGGCGGAACCGTTCGTGGCCGGCCTTGCGCATGGCGGCCGCGCGTGGCTGCACCGCATTCCGCACGGTATCCAGGTCACGGCTGCCGTACAGATCCAGGATGGGCAGCGTCAGCCTGGCGAGATGCGCCGTGGTGTCGAGCTGCGGGTCGAGGTCGCTGCCGCTCATGCCGATGGCGACGAAGCCGCGCAGGCCCATGTCGCCCTGTTTCGCCAGTGTCGCGCTGGCCATGGCGGCGCCCAGGCTGTGGGCGATGATCGCCACGGGCTCGATACCCCGCGTCTTCATGAACGCCCGCGCCGCCTGGATACGCGGCCCCGCCTCAGCGATCAGCGGGACGTAGTCCTTCACCTCGGCCTCGTTGGGCAGGATCGGCATCTGGATGGACAGCGTGGCCCAGCCGTGGTTCGGCAGTTCGGTGCGCAACGGGTAGATCACGTCGGCCCAGTCGGGGTGCACGCCGATGCCGTGCAGGACGATGACGCCGCCCTTGGGCGAGCCGCTCTGGTCTTCCGTAAAGATGGCGAGGAATTTGTGGCCGTCCGCCTCCAGCCACTCCGCTTCGCCGACCAGCAGGGTATCGACGATCTGGTCGGCCCAGCGCTGTTCCTTGTCCGTGTCCGAGGCGAGGGCACCCGCCATGACCGTGAATGCCGACAAAAAAACAAGCGAGCTCAAGAGTTTTTGGAATCCCATGGCGATCTCCCGGTGGTGTCGGCGCGCATTCCGCGCGCCCGCGGACGGGGTGGCGTCGACGGCCGCGGCCCCCGATGGCTGAAAATCGGTCCGCGATACGGTACATTGCGCAACTTTACGCGCTCGGACGAGCCCCCAGCAACGCATTCGGAGAGCCAAGACCATGGCGGATTACAAGATTGCCCCTTCCATCCTCTCGGCGGATTTCGCGCGTCTGGGCGAAGAGGTCAAGAACGTGCTGGACGCCGGTGCCGACATCGTGCATTTCGACGTGATGGACAACCACTATGTGCCCAACCTGACCATCGGGCCGCTGGTGTGCGACGCCCTGCGCAAGTTCGGCATCAAGGCCGACATCGATGTGCATCTGATGGTCAAGCCGGTCGACCGCATCATCCCCGACTTCGCCAAGGCCGGCGCGACTTACATCACTTTCCATCCGGAGGCGAGCGAGCACATCGACCGCACCCTGCAGCTCATCAAGAGCGAAGGCTGCAAGTCGGGCCTGGTGTTCAACCCGGCCACCCCGCTGGACTATCTGAAGTACGTGATGGACAAGGTCGACATGATCCTGCTGATGTCGGTCAACCCGGGCTTCGGCGGGCAGAGCTTCATCCCGGCCACGCTCGACAAGCTCCGCGAGGCGCGTAAGCTGATCGACGCGTCCGGCCGCGATATCCGCCTGGAGATCGACGGCGGCGTGAAGGTCGACAACATCCGCGAGATCGCGGAGGCGGGCGCCGACACCTTCGTCGCCGGATCGGCCATCTTCAATGCCGCCAAGGACGGTGATCCCAACCGCTACGACAGCGTCGTCAAGGCGATGCGCGACGAGCTGGCGAAGGTCGCGAAGTAACGATCCCGCATCCCATGCTGAAGAAACCGCAGATGATCCTGATCGACGTGGACGGCACGCTGGTGGACAGCGTGCCCGACCTGACGTATTGCGTCGACGAAATGATGAAGACCCTCGGCCGGCCGGTCCACGGCGAAGCCAAGGTACGCAACTGGGTCGGCAACGGTGTCGAGCGCCTGGTGCGCCGCGCGCTCATCGGTCAGCTCGACGGCGAGCCGGACGAGGCCGATTACCAGAAGGCCTACCCGATCTTCCTGGATCTGTACGCCGAGAACACCTCCAAGCGCAGCCGGCTGTATCCGGGCATCCGCGAGGGGCTGGACTACCTGAAGGCCGCGGGCTATAGCCTCGGCTGCGTGACCAACAAGGCCGCCCAATTCACCGAACCGCTGCTGCGCGACCTGGGTGTCGCGGACGACTTTTCCATCATCGTCAGCGGTGATACCCTGCCGCAGAAGAAGCCCGATCCGGCCCCGCTCCTGCACGCAGCCAGGTTCTTCGGCGTCGATCCGGCCCGGGCGCTGATGGTCGGCGACTCGGTCAGCGACGTGAAGGCGGCGCGTGCCGCGGGCTTCCAGATCGTCTGCATGAGCTACGGCTACAACCACGGCGAAGACATCCGCAAGTCCCATCCGGACGCGGTGATCGACGCCCTGACGGAGATCCGGCCGCTCCTCGAAGCGGCGGCGTGAATGATGTACACCCTGAATGAATCGATGCGGGTCTGGCGATGGCGCGGCTGAGGGCCGAGATCGTCGTTCGTTCCGTATTCGATTCACAAGGGTGATTACATGGATGCCACGCGTTTTTCCGGCCTGGCCGGACAGGGTTACAACCGCATTCCGGTTGCGCGCGAAGTGCTCGCCGACCTGGATACCCCTCTCAGCACCTACCTGAAGCTGGCCGACGGCCCGTATTCCTATCTCTTCGAGTCCGTGCAGGGCGGCGAAAAGTGGGGGCGCTATTCCATCATAGGCCTGCCGTGCCGTACGGTGCTGCGCATCGGCGGGCAGCGGATCGACGTGCTGCAGGATGGTGCCGTCGTCGAATCGCACGAAGTCGCCGATCCGCTGACCTGGATCGAGGACTTCCAGAAGCGCTACAAGGTCGCCGAGATCGAGGGGCTGCCGCGCTTCAACGGCGGGCTGGTCGGCTATTTCGGCTATGACACCATTCGCTACATCGAGCCGCGCCTCGCCGCCTGCGGCAAACCCGATCCGCTCGGGACGCCCGATATTCTGCTGATGGTGTCGGACGAGGTCGTCGTGTTCGACAATCTGCGCGGCAAGCTCTATATCGTCGTTCACGCCGATCCGGCCCGGAAGGATGCCCTGGCGCAGGCCGAGGCGCGCCTCGATCAGCTGGACGACATGCTGCGCCGCGCCGCGCCGCGACACGTGCATCCGGCAGCGAGCAGCGTCGGCGAGGCCGATTTCGTTTCGGGCTTCACCCAGGAGGGATTCGAGGCGGCGGTCGCGCGCAGCAAGGACTACATCGTCGAAGGCGACATCATGCAGGTCGTGCTGTCGCAGCGCCTGTCCATCCCGGTCACGTCGCGCCCGCTGGACATCTACCGCGCCCTGCGCAGCCTGAATCCGTCGCCGTACATGTTCTATCTGGATCTCGGCGATTTTCACATCGTCGGCTCCTCGCCGGAGATCCTCACGCGCCTCGAGGACGGCGTCGTCACGGTGCGGCCCATCGCCGGCACGCGGCCGCGCGGCGCCAGCGAGTCCGAGGATCAGGCGCTGGAGCGCGATCTGCTCGCCGATCCCAAGGAACTCGCCGAACATCTGATGCTGATCGACCTCGGCCGCAACGACGTCGGCCGTATCGCCAAGACCGGCACCGTGCAGCTCACCGAGAAGATGGTCATCGAGCGCTATTCGCACGTGATGCACATCGTCTCCAACGTCACCGGCGTTCTCAAGGACGGCATGAGCGCCATGGACGTGCTGCGCGCGACCTTCCCGGCCGGCACGGTCAGCGGCGCGCCGAAGATCCGCGCCATGGAGATCATCGACGAACTGGAACCGGTCAAGCGCGGTGTCTATGCGGGCGCGGTCGGCTACCTGGCCTGGAACGGCAACATGGACACCGCCATCGCCATCCGCACCGCCGTCATCAAGGACGGCATGCTGCACATCCAGGCCGGTGCCGGCATCGTCTACGATTCCGTGCCCAGATCCGAATGGAACGAGACCATGAACAAGGGTCGCGCGATGTTCCGTGCCGTGGCCATGGCCGAAAAAGGCCTCGACGGCGCGCACAAATAGGAGGCGTAGTCATGCTGCTGATGATCGACAATTACGACTCCTTCACCTACAACCTGGTGCAGTATCTGGGCGAGCTGGGGCAGGACGTGCGCGTCTATCGCAACGATCAGATCACGATCGACGGGATCGCGGCGCTTGGGCCCGATCATATCGTCGTCTCGCCGGGGCCGTGCACGCCCAACGAGGCCGGCGTGTCGGTGGCGGCGATCCGCGCGTTTGCCGGCAGGATCCCGATCCTCGGCGTGTGCCTCGGCCACCAGAGCATCGGCCAGGCCTTCGGCGGCAGGATCGTGCACGCCCGCGAGATCATGCACGGCAAGACATCGATGATCCATCACAGGAACGTCGGCGTGTTCCATGGGCTGGAGAACCCCTTCGAGGCGACACGCTACCACTCGCTGGTGATCGAGAGGGCGAGCCTGCCGGACTGCCTGGAGATCACGGCCTGGACTCAGGACGCGAACGGCAATCTCGACGAGATCATGGGTGTGCGCCATAAGACGCTGGCCGTCGAGGGCGTGCAGTTCCACCCCGAGTCGATCCTGACCCAACACGGTCACGACATGCTGCGCAATTTTCTGGAAAACAGATGATGGCCACGAAACCCACGAAAACCTCCAAGGCAAAACCCGGCCACGGAAACACACGGAAGCACACGGAATACAAAGCCTGCCACATTCTCCGCCTTCCGTGTGTTTCCGTGGCCGAAATGGGTTTTCCGGACACAGCATCTTTCGTGGGTTCCGTGAATTTCGTGGCCATCGACCAGAAGGCAACGAACTGATGGACATGCAGGCAGCCATACGCGCGATCACCGAGGGTCGCGATCTAAGTCACGCGGACATGACCGATGTCATGCGCCTGATCATGACCGGGCAGGCGACGCCGGCGCAGATCGGCGGCTTCCTGATCGGCATGCGCATGAAGGGCGAGACGGTGGACGAACTGGCCGCGGCCGCGGAGGTGATGCGAGAACTCGCCGCCAGGGTCGAGGTGGACGGCCCCCATCTGGTCGATATCGTCGGCACCGGCGGCGACGGCAGCAGCACCTTCAACATCTCCACCGCCAGCACCTTCGTGGTGGCGGCGGCCGGCGGCCGTGTCGCCAAGCACGGCAACCGTGCCGTCTCCAGCAAATCGGGCAGCGCCGATCTGCTCGAGGCGGCCGGCGTGAAGCTCGATCTGCAGCCGGAACAGGTGCGGCGCTGCATCGACGAGGTCGGTGTGGGATTCATGTTCGCGCCCATGCATCACAGCGCCATGAAGCACGCCGTCGGCCCGCGCAAGGAAATGGCTGTGCGCACCCTGTTCAACCTGCTCGGCCCGCTGACGAACCCGGCCGGCGCGCCCCACCAGGTGCTGGGCGTGTTCAGCAGCGAATGGGTCAGGCCGGTCGCCGAGGTGCTGAAGCGGCTGGGCAGCGTACACGCGCTGGTGGTGCATTCGCAGGATGGCATGGACGAGATCAGCGTCGCGGCGCCGACGGAGGTCGCGGAACTCAAGGATGGCCGGATCGTCACCTACCAGATCGTGCCAGAAGACTTCGGCCTCCCGCGCAGCGATATGGGGGCGCTGAAGGTCGCCGATGCCTGCGAAAGTCTCGCCATCATCGAAGGCGTGCTGGCCGGCAAGCCGGGTCCGGCGCGCGATATCGTGCTGCTGAATGCCGGCGCGGCGATCTACGCGGCAGACCTGGTGGATACCCTGGCGGCGGGCGTGCAGCGGGCCGCCGAGGTGATCGACAGCGGCGCGGCGCGCGAGAAGCTCGCTGCGCTGGTGCGGGTGAGCAACAGCGTGTAGGGTGCGTCGGCGCAGCGACGCACCATGATCGCGGTGGTTCGGTGCGTCAGGCTGCGCCTCGACGCGCCCTGCCTTGGTTATCGAAACTATCGATGTAGGCCGGATGCAGCGACATAACCGCGTGTCCGACAACCACGCCCGACGCGGCGCGCGCCTGAATCGGGCCTATGGTCATGTAGGTATGACAATGACAGGCGATCCAGACATTCTCCAGAAGATCCTCGCCCGCAAGGCGGAGGAGGTCGCGGCACGCGCGGCGCGCGTGCCGCTGGGCGACGTCCGCCGGCAGGCCGCCGCGGCGGACGCGCCGCGCGGTTTCGTCGCTGCGCTGGAACGCCGCATATCCGCGGGGCAGGCCGGCGTCATCGCCGAGATCAAGAAGGCCTCGCCGAGCAAAGGGCTGCTGCGCGAGCCTTTCGATCCGCCGGCCATCGCGCGCAGCTATGCGGCGGGCGGCGCGGCCTGTCTGTCGGTGCTCACCGATATCGATTTCTTCCAGGGTTCTGACGACTACCTGCGCCAGGCCCGTGCGGCCTGCGGGTTGCCGGTGCTGCGCAAGGATTTCGTGATAGACCCGTATCAGGTCCACGAGGCGCGCGCGCTGGGCGCCGATTGCATCCTGCTTATCGTCGCGGCCCTGGGCGACGCCATGCTCATGGAGCTTGCCGGCCTGACGGCCGAACTGGGCATGGATGCGCTGGTGGAGGTGCACGACGCCGAGGAGCTGGATCGCGCACTGCATCTGCCCTGCCGTATGATCGGCATCAACAACCGCAACCTGCGCACGTTCGAGACGCGCCTGGATACCACGCTGAATCTGTTGAAGGGCATTCCGGATGACCGCCTGGTGGTTACCGAGAGCGGAATTCACACGCCGGCCGACGTCGCGCTGATGCGCGGACACGGCGTGCACGCGTTTCTGGTCGGTGAGGCGTTCATGAAAGCCGACGATCCGGGGAAGAAACTGGCGGAATTGTTTGGCGGCTGATGATTCGTTAGATCAGGTTCTAGGTTCTAGGTTCTAGGGCCGAGGTGTGGATAGAAGGTTTTCCCTCGGCCCTAGAACCTAGAACCTGATCTAACGCGTCCCGAACACGACGATGGTCTTGCCCTTGGCGCGGATCAGGCCCTGTTCCTCGAGGCTCTTGAGCACGCGGCCGACCATCTCGCGGGAGCAGCCGACGATGCGGCCGATCTCCTGACGGGTGACACGGATCTGCATGCCTTCGGGATGGGTCATGGCGTCGGGCTGCTTGCAGAGGTCGAGGAGGGTGCGGGCCACGCGGCCGGTGACGTCCAGGAATGCCAGGTCGGATACCTTGCGGCTGGTGGTGCGCAGGCGTGCCGCCATCTGCGAGGCCAGGGCGAACAGGATGGTGGGATCTTCCTCGGCGAGCTGGCGGAACCGGCTGTAGCTGATTTCCGCGAGTTCGCATTCCGTGCGCGTCCGGACCCAGGCGCTGCGCTTGCTGCTCTCGCCGAACAGGCCCATCTCGCCGAAGAAGTCGCCGCGGTTGAGGTAGGCGAGGACGATCTCGTGCCCGTCCTCGTCCTCGATCAGGACGGTGACCGAGCCCTCCACGATGTAATAGAGGACATCGGGCGAGTCGCCGGCGTAGATGATGACGCTCTTGGAAGGGTAACGCCGTCGATGGCAGTGTTCCAGAAATCGATCGATCGACGGGTTGCCGGTGCTTTTTAGTTTGACAGTGTTCATGGCAATCCTGTTGCCTGGAGCCTCTGGCGGACCCAAGGTAATAGATACTATAACATCGCTCCGGGGTCCAGGGGCGAATGATCTGTGATAGGCTTCCCGAAAATCTCAATGGCGCGGAGGAGCGATGAAGGCGCGGGTGAAATGGGTGCAGGATGCCACCTTCATCGGTGAGGCCGGCAGCGGCCACGCGGTGGTGATGGACGGTCCGCCGGACAGCGGCGGCCGCAACCTCGGGCCCCGGCCGATGGAGATGCTGCTGCTCGGCATGGGCGGCTGCACGGCCTTCGACGTGGTGTACATCCTCAAGCGTGCCCGCCAGCCGGTGCTGGACTGCGTGGTGGAGCTCGAGGCCGAGCGCGCCGCCGAGGCGCCCAAGGTGTTCACCAAGATCCATGTCCATTTCATCGTCAGCGGCCGCGGGCTGAGCGAGAAACAGGTCGAGCGCGCCGTGCAGCTGTCGGCGGAGAAGTACTGTTCGGCCTCGATCATGCTCGGCAAGGCGGCCGAGATCACTCACGATTTCGAGGTGGTCGAGTCGCCCTGAGCGCGGCGCCTGACCGCGTTCCGCCGCCCATGCCGCCCAGCGCTGTCGCCACCCCCGCCGCCGCCCTGGATGCGCTGATCGCAGAGTACTATCGCGTCTGGTTCCGCTTCCATCCGGAGACCGCGGTCGACCTGGGCGTGCCGGGCTACGCGGGGCTCCTGCGGCCGTACGATGACGACGACGTCGGTGCGCTCGCCGCGCTGCACGAGAAGGTCCTCGCCGGCCTGGAGGCGCTCGATCCGGCGGCCCTGGATGATCCGGATCGCGCCATCGATGCCCGGCTGCTCGCCGGCCAGGCGCTGATCGAGCATCACGAGCTGCTCGAGCGCGACTGGCGGCGGCGCGATCCGCAGCGCTATCTGCCCGTCAACGCCATTCACCAGCTGACCATCCTGCCGGTCGACGATTTCGCGGCCGCCTTCGCGGCGCGCGTCGGGCAGGTGCCCGTCTATCTGCGCGGCGCCCGCGCCCATCTGCTGGACATGCCGGAGCTGGTGCCGCCCGTGTGGCTGGAATCGGCGCTGGCCTCCGCCGCGGCCGGAGCCGACTACCTGCGCGGCCTCGATCGGCATCCCCGCGTGCTGCGCCATTTCCCGCGCGGGCAGATTCACGAGGCGCTGGAGCGTGCCGCGCGGGCGGTGCAGGACTATGGGCATTTCCTGGAGGCGGAGATCGGGCCGCGTGCGCAGGGCGAGTTCGCCTGCGGCCGCGAGCAGTTCGAACGCCTGCTGGCCCGACGGCACGGTCTCTCCATCGACGCCGACCGCCTGCACGCCTTCGGCGTCCGCCTGTTCGACCAGACCCGGCGCGAACTCGAGGCCGTCGCCCGCGAGCTGCGCACGGACGGCGACCAGCAGGCCCTGTGGAGGCAGATCTGCGCCGAACATGCCGAGCCCGCGGCGCTCCTGGACGATTACCGGCGGCAGATGCGGGCCGCGCGCGCCTTCGTGGCCGAGCGCGATCTCGTGACCCTGCCTGCGCGCGAGCGGCTGGACGTGGTGGAGACGCCCCCGTTCCTGCGTCACCAGATTCCGTTCGCCGCCTACATGCCGCCGACACCCGACGATCCGGAGCAGCAGGGTTACTATTACGTGACGCCGCCGGTGGATGCGGCGGCGTTGTCCGAGCACAACCATCCGGGGCTCATGCACACCTGCGTCCACGAGGCCTGGCCCGGCCACCATCTGCAGTTCGTCACTGCGAACCTGAGTCCGGCCGGGCGCAGCCTGCCACGGCTGGTGAACACCTCGGCCACGCTCTATGAGGGCTGGGCGCTGTACTGCGAGCAGCTCATGCAGGAGCAGGGGTTCCTGGGGCGGCCCGAACAGCGCTTCATCCTGCTGCGCGACCGGCTGTGGCGCGCCCTGCGCGTGCAGCTCGACGTCGAGCTGCAGACCCGTGGCCTGGGCGTTGAGGCCGCGGCCGATCGCATGCAGAATGCACTGGGATTTCCGCGGGCCCAGGCGCTGGCCGACCTGCGCTGGTACACGCGCTCTCCCGCGGTGCCCATGGGTTACGCCGCCGGCTGGGCCCTGCTGAACGCCGCGCGCACCCGGCTGGTGCCGGCGCACATGCCCTTGAAGAACTTCCACGACGGGCTGCTGGGTGCCGGGTCGATCGGGCTGCCGTGGGTGCTGCGGCGGGTTTTCGGCGCCGACCTGTGCCGGGCCGCGGAAGCGGACGTTTTCGACGAAGCGAAGGACATGATTTCCGCCACGGAACCACGCGGAAGGCGCTGATGCCAGGTGCCGGGCGGTGCTTCGTGATGCTGTTCTATTTCAGCGCCTTCCGTGCGCTTCCGTGGCGAAAATGAGTTTTTTCAGAATATTTAAAGGTGAATCGTATGCCACGCCCCGCCGCGACGCTCGGACTGCGCCATGTGGCCCTGTATGCCAATGATCTGGACGCCTGCCTGCATTTCTACGTGGACCTGCTCGGCATGCAGGTGGAGTGGCGGCCGGATCCCGACAACATCTACCTGACCAGTGCCGGCCAGGACAACCTGGCCCTGCACCGGCGCGGCCCGGCGGAGGCCGGCGCGCGCCCCTCCGGCCCCCAGTCCCTGGACCACATCGGCTTCATGCTCGCCAGCCCCGAGCAGGTCGATGCCTGGCACGACTTCCTGGCTGCCGAGGGCGTCACCATCAAGGCCGCGCCGCGTACCCACCGCGACGGCGCCCGCAGCTTCTACTGCACCGACCCCGAGGGGACGGTGGTGCAGATGATTTATCATCCCCCCGTCGCCGCGAATGTGGGATAATCGCGCGCCCCGCGCCTGGGGGCGATAACGATGGCGGTGTATGACGGGCCGGACGGCCCCCTGACGGCAACGGGTGTTCTGCGATGGTGAAAGGCACGATGAAAAAGCTCAAGCTCCATGGTTTCAACAATCTGACCAAGACGTTGAGCTTCAACATCTATGACATCTGCTACGCGAAGACCCGCCGGCAGCGCAAGGAGTACATTGAGTACATCGACGAGGCCTACAACGCCGAGCGCCTGACCCAGATCCTGTCCGAGGTCTCCAGCATCATCGGCGCGAACATCCTCAACATCGCCCACCAGGACTACGATCCGCAGGGCGCCAGCGTCACCATGCTCATCTCCGAGGAGCCGGTGATCTCCGAGGAACTGTCCAACACCGAGGCGCCCGGCCCGCTGCCGGATTCGGTGGTCGCGCACCTCGATAAGAGCCACATCACCGTGCACACCTATCCGGAGAGCCATCCGGACAACGGCATCAGCACCTTCCGCGCCGATATCGACGTGTCGACCTGCGGCCGCATCTCGCCGCTGCGCGCGTTGAATTTCCTGATCCACACCTTCGAGTCCGACATCGTCATCATGGACTACCGGGTGCGCGGCTTCACCCGCGACGTGCGCGGCAAGAAGCACTTCATCGACCACAAGATCAGCTCCATCCAGAACTTCCTGTCCCGGGACACGCGCGAGCGCTATCAGATGATCGACGTGAACGTGTACCAGGAGAACATCTTCCACACCAAGATGCTCCTGAAGGAGTTCGACCTGGACAATTACCTGTTCGGGACCGGCGCCGACGAGCTGACGCCCAAGGAAGAGAAGCAGATCCGCGAACGCCTGCAGCGCGAGATGGCGGAGATTTTCTACGGCCGCAATCTCAAGCGCGGTCTGAAGTGATCTTTGATTCGCCACGGAGGCACACGGAAATACACGGAAGGCGGGGATGCGGCGGGTTTTGCGTTCCGCGTGTTTCCGTGGCCATTCGCCTGACGGGGCGAGCCGCGTAGGGTGCGTCGGCGCAGCGACGCACCGAAGGTGACACGGAATCCGGTGCGTCAGGCTGCGCCTCGACGCACCCTACAACCAGTATGTCGTCCCGGTCATCACCTTCGACATCGCCCGCATCAGCCCCTTGACCGGCCCGGGCAGCGCCGCGCCGCCGGCCTCCAAAGCGGTGGTGCCGTGGTGCTGCTCATCGATCTTCATCTGCTCCAGGATGGCGCGGCTCTTCCGGTCCGCGCTGGCCATGCGCCGCAGATGGCCGTCGAGATGTTCCACCACCTGGCGCTCGGTCTCGGCCACGAAGCCCAGGCTCCATTTGTCGCCGATCGCCCCCGCCAGCGCGCCGAGGCTGAACGAACCGGCATAGAACAGCGGATTCAGATAGCTGGTATGGCTGCCCAGTTCCTCGACCCGCTGTTCGCACCAGGCCAGGTGGTCGTTCTCCTCCTGTGCCGCCTGCGCCATGCCGTCGCGGACCGCGTCGAGCCGGGCAGTGAGCGCCTGTCCCTGGTACAGGGCCTGGGCGCAGACCTCGCCGGTATGATTGATGCGCATCATCCGCGCCGACGCCGTGCGTTCCCGATCGCTCAGCTCCGTCTCCGGGGCGGCATCGGCCGGATTGGCGCGGCCCGTGACCAGCGGCCGGCCGAACACCGTGCGCAGCGCCTGATCGAAATTGATCAGCAGATGGTCGATGGGGGAGTAGTGTCGGTCCATGCCGGCACGATACAAGAGCCGCATTGCCCGATACAAGCGCCGGCCGCGCTATGTTCCGGCCGGTCGGCCTCTTGTATCGTGTGTCTGTCGAGGATAAGGAACCGCCGTGATGAGCTACTACAAACACCACGTCTTCTTCTGCACCAACCTGCGCGAGGACGGCAGCGCCTGCTGCCAGCGCTTCGATGCCCAGGCGATGCGCGATTACGCCAAGCAGCGGTCCAAGGAACTGGGTCTGGCCGGTCCCGGCAAGGTACGCATCAACTCCGCCGGCTGCCTCGACCGCTGTGCCGAAGGTCCCGTCGTGGTCGTCTACCCGGAGGGGGTCTGGTACACCTACGTGGACCGGGAGGACATCGACGAGATCATCGAGGAGCACCTGGTCAACGGCCGTCCCGTCGAGCGGCTCAGGATTTGAGGGGGGGCACCCCTCAGGTCGTGGTGGGCGACGGGGGTATTTCCGCGCCCACGTAGCTCGGTGCGTCGCTGCGCCGACGCACCCTACATGTCCGAATCCGGCCTAGGGTGCGTCGAGGCGGAGCCTGACGCACCGCCTGCACCGCGCCCTCCGGCCCCCGTGCCACCAAAACTTTCCGGTTCTCCCGTGGTCCTACTGTGCACGAGGCGTCACGGTGCCCGCCCCCGGAAAAGGGGGGTTGACAGGAACATTCGAGTATTAGAGAATTCTCACATACTGAATCGCCGGCCCCCCTCAAAACCCGGCGGTTCAGTACTCCTCCATCCTCCTTTGGTGGTTTTAGCGCGACAACCCCTGTCGCGCTTTTTTTTTTGCCCGCGATTCGGGATGGCCACGAAACCCACGAAATCCACGAAAGTCATGTAGGAGAAACCCGTCTTTCCGAAAGAGATAGGGTGTAACCCTCGATCCGTCCGTGCTTTCCGTGTTTTCCGTGGCCGGGTTTTATCCCTAATAGACTTTCGCGGATTTCGTGGGTTTCGTGGCCATCCCCGGTTTTTCCCTGCGTTTTCCGTACCTTCTGTGGCCAGGAGACCGCCCGGCCGCCACGGCCTTGAATCTCGTCCCTGACTTCTATACCATTCCGCGTCTTCTTAGTCGTCGGTGTGTGGAGTTACGTCTCTCATGAAGACCTACAGTGCCAAGCCGGAAACCGTCAAGCGCGACTGGTATGTCGTCGATGCGTCCGGCAAAACCCTGGGCCGTTTGGCGACCGAACTGGCGCGCCGTCTGCGCGGCAAGCATAAGGCGGAGTACACCCCGCACGTCGATACCGGCGACTATCTGGTGGTGGTCAACGCCGACAAGGTTGCGGTGACCGGCAGCAAGGAGCAGAACAAGCTCTATCATCACCACACCGGTTATGTCGGCAGCCTGAAGACCACGACCCTCGAGAAGCTGCGCGCGCGTGCGCCGGAGCGGATCATCGAGATCGCCGTCAAGGGCATGCTGCCGAAGAACCCGCTGGGTCGCGCGATGTTCCGCAAGCTGAAGGTGTATGCGGGTCCGGAGCATCAGCATGCCGCCCAGCAGCCCAAGCCGCTCGACTTCTAATCAGATTCTGAATTACGGGAACGCGTACATGGCGCAGCAACAGTTCTACAGCACCGGCCGCCGCAAGACCTCCACCGCGCGGGTCTTCCTGCGCAAGGGCACCGGCCAGATCACCATCAACCAGCGCCCGATCGACGTCTATTTCGGTCGCGAGACCGCGCGCATGGTCGTGCGCCAGCCGCTGGAGACGACCAGCACGGCGGACAAGTTCGACGTCTATGTGACCGTCCGCGGCGGCGGCATCACCGGCCAGGCCGGCGCCATCCGTCACGGCATCACCCGCGCCCTGATCGAGCACGACGAGACGCTGCGCTCGCCGCTGCGCAAGGCCGGCTTCGTGACTCGCGATGCCCGCGAAGTCGAGCGCAAG
This sequence comes from Gammaproteobacteria bacterium, assembly GCA_032907525.1. Taxonomy (GTDB): domain Bacteria; phylum Pseudomonadota; class Gammaproteobacteria; order Thiohalobacterales; family Thiohalobacteraceae; genus JAHJQQ01. The sequence goes on along the minus strand of JAJJPM010000093.1, from coordinate 9,147 downwards.
AAGGTCGGGCTGCGGAAAGCGCGGCGTGGGGTGCAGTTCAGCAAGCGTTAAGCGCTTTGCGCTTAACGCAGGATCTAGGACCTAGGGCCTAGGGCCGAGGAAAACCGGGAGGTGCGCATGGATGCGCTGAAGAACCTGCAGGTATGGCGGCGTGCTTGCCGACTGAGCGCCGACCTTTATACCGAAATGGCTCATTGCAGAGATCTTGGCTTCAAGGATCAGGTGACGCGGTCGGGCTTGTCCATTCCCTCGAACATTGCCGAGGGCTATGAGCGGGACTCGATGAAAGAGCGGGCAAGATTCTTGAAAATCGCCAAAGGCTCCTGCGGCGAACTCTGGACGCAAATTCTGATAGGTAAAGAAGCCGGTCTTCTGGATGGCCGGTTTGCAGCGAAGGTTTCGGCCGAGACGCGAGAACTGTCCAAAATGCTGCATGGCCTCATCGGCTATTGCAGCAAGGCAAGCGAAGGACCATTGAGCTTTTCCTCGGCCCAAGAGCCTAGCAACTAGCACCTGCATTAATGGGGGATCGTCTAACGGCAGGACAGTGGACTCTGACTCCTCTAATCTAGGTTCGAATCCTAGTCCCCCAGCCAATAAACACGGAACCCGCCCTTGTGGCGGGTTTCGTGTTTCAAAAGGTCGGTCACGGAAAACACGGACAGCACGGACAAACCCGAAGCCCTTTCAGCCACGAAATCCACGAACGTTGTTTTTGCACACCCGATTAGCCGGCGTTCGTGGATTTCGTGGCTATCGGGCCTTGTCCTACCCAACCGCCACGCTGATGTGCCCCGGCATCTCACCATTCCCCTTGCGGTCCTTGACGATGATCTCCACATCGCGGCCCAGCAGGGTGAGGAAACGGAACAAACGGTCCAGTGAAAATCCACTGAGTCTGCCGCGCACGAGATTGGAGACCTTGGGCTGGTCGATGCCCAGCAACCGGGCGGCCTCGCCTTGCGTGAGCCCGCGGGCCTCGATCATGAGCGCGATCGCGTGAGCCAGCTGAGCCTTGGCGCGGGCTTCCTCGGGGTGTTTGGCGCCGATGTCCGCGAAGACGTTGCCGCCACTTTTTGACACGGTGATCTTCATCGGTTCTTGCTCGACAGGTATTGCAGTTGGGCGGCTTTCAATCTCGATTTGATCAGGTCCATGTCCGGCTTGGGTGTCTTGATCCCTTGTTTTGATTTCTTCTGAAACGCATGGAGCACATAAACGGCATCTTTGAACTGAACCGTATAGACCGCCCGATAAGTGTCGCCGTCATGGTCCTCGACAACTTCCAGGGTCGAGGCGCCTTTGAAGCCTTTGAGCGGCTTGGCGTCAGGGTGCTTGTCGCCCCATTGGGCGATCTGCAGTGCATAGCCCATCAGGTCTTTCACTTCATCCGGGAAGCGGCGCAGATCGTCCAGGGAAGAGCCTACCCAGTACAGCGGCTTTTCATCGTCCATGATATGCCTTATTTAGCATAATCCGGATGAGCCGGCAATCCGGGGAAAGAAGCCCGGCCACGGAAAACACGGACAAGATCCGATGGCCACGAAATCCACGAAACCCACGAAAGATTTCAAGGCGAAAACCCAGCCACGGAAAACACGGACGGATCGCGGGTTGCACCTCCCCTTTCGGAGAGACCGGCTTCGCCCTCATGGCTTTCGTGGATTTCGTGGGTTTCGTGGCAAAAGGTGTTTGTCCGTGTTTTCCGTGGCTGGCGTTTGGCGCGTACACGCCACAGTCCGGCCATCTTCCCGCCGACCCTGAAAAAATTTTTCTGTGACCGACCCCTCAAGATTTTGGGGCGCTGGCCGTTGCTGGCTCCAGGCGTCACCACATGTAGTGTTGCTCAAAAACTACAGCTCCTCCGGGTTGTAGTTTTTTTGCGAATAGGTGTTGCATTCGTGCAGAAGGTGGACTAGATTCACCCCTGTTTCAAACCACTCCTAATCTGGATAAGGGGAACACTCAATGGACAAGAAGATTCTTTCCGCCGCCATCGCCGGTGCGCTGGCTGGTTCCATGGCCTTCGCGGCCAATGCCGACGTGACCCTGTACGGTCAGGTCGACCTGTCGATCGACTCCGTCGACATCGACGCCAGTCCCGCTCTCAACGGTGACGACATCAACATGAACTCCAACCAGTCCGCCATCGGCGTGAAGGGTTCCGAGGATCTGGGCAACGGCCTGAAGGCCATCTTCATGCTGGAATACGAAGTTGATGTGTCTGGTGGCGATACCAGCACCACCGGCGTCACCGGCCGCGATCAGTGGATCGGTCTGCAGGGCGACCCTGTACGGTCAGGTCGACGTGTCGATCGACTCCCTCGACGTCGATAATCTCGGTGCCGGCGTCAATGGCGACGACATCAACATGAACTCCAACCAGTCCGCCATCGGCGTGAAGGGTTCGGAAGACCTGGGCAACGGCCTGAAGGCCATCTTCATGTTGGAATACCAGATCGACCCGACCGGCAACGACACCGCCGCCAGCGGCTTCTCCGGCCGCGACCAGTGGGTCGGCCTGCAGGGTGGTTTCGGTAAGCTGCGCTTCGGCACCATGAGCACCACCTACAAGGCCTCCGGTGCCATGATCGATCCCTTCTACCGCACCAGCTTCCAGGGCCGTATGGCTGGCCTACAGTCCGCCCTGCACCTGGGTGACGGTGGCAACGGCGAAGGCCGCGCGACCAACGCCATCGGCTACGACACCCCGGACTTCAACGGTCTGAGCGGCGCGGTGACCTACTCGTTCGACGACGCCTGCGGTGTGGGTACGACTAACGCAGTTGACCTTGACGCTTGCAACGGTGCCGACGATGACTCCTACAGCCTCGGCGCCCGCTACAAGAATGGTCCGGCGCTGGTGTTCGCCGACTACGTGACCTCTGATCAGGGCGGCGCGGACGACGCCTGGAAGGTCGGCGGCAAGTTCAGCTTCGGCGCCGCGACCGTCTATGGCCAGTATGAGTCCGACGGCGGTCTGATCGCCAACGGTGTGCCGGGCGACTCCAGCACCGCCGAGAACGAAGGCGCCGACGTGTGGCATCTGGCCGCGTCCTACACCATGGGCAACGCCCTGCTGTACGCAGCCTATGGTCAGGGTGATGACGACGACGCCGTCGGCAACACGGAATACGATGCCTGGACGATTGCTGGCATGTACAACTTCAGCAAGCGCACCAGCACGTATGCCGGTTTCACGCAGGTCAGCGAAGACTGCGCCGGCTGCGGCGAGACCGACCACTTCGGTATCGGCATGCGCCACAAGTTCTAATCCCGTCGCAAGACGGATTCGAACCGGGAACGGGGCCTTCGGGCCCCGTTTCTTTTTGGCTTCGTTGCCCCTGTCCGTGACATCCCGGTGCGTCGCGGAAATCGGGGACAGACCACGTTTTCGATACGCAGGCCGGGTCCGGCGCCGCAGGCGCGCGCCCGGCATTGGCCGCTATTCCTCCAGCAGCTCCAGGAACGTCTTCAAGGAAGTTATCCGGATATCCCCGTACGCTTTCAGCGCCAGCATGGCACGGTCGCCGGTGACGATGATCGGGGCATGCGCAGCGACGGCGCATTCCAGGATGCGGTTGTCGGGTTCGTCACTCAGGATATGCAGCCGCCTGCGCGGGTGGACGAGGGTGGCGAGTTCGGCGAGAAACACGGCGACACGGGCCAGTGCCTCGGGGTCATGGGCGAATTTCCTGGCCAGAACCTCCAGGACCTCGTGAATGATGGGTTTGGAAATGACCAGTTCGATGCGGCCATCCATGCCGGCGGTCAGCGCCTCGTCGGCCCGGCTGCCGGGGAAGACAAGGGCCGAGACGAAAATGTTGGTGTCGAAAACGACCCTCACTGTTGCAGATACCGCTCCAGATCTTTTTCGGTGAGGATGCCCTTTTCTCTTGCCTTTCGGCCCCAGAAACCCTGCAGGTTCTCGAGTTCGGCTTTGAGTCGCATGGCGCGTGCCGCGCGCAGGGCGTCCTGGATGACGGCGCTCAATGTCTTGCCCTCGGCCCTGGCGATCTCTTCGGCTTCCCGCGCCAGCTCGGCGGGCAGGGAAATGGTTTTCTTGACGGCGGACATCGGCGATCTCCTCTCGGTATGACTTATTACTACCCGACTATAGTCTGGCTAGCGGGATACTACAATGCCAGTGCTTGCTCTGGCTTCGTTCGGCCGTGCAAACCCCGGTTTTCCATGCAACATAGCCCACCCCGGCAGGTGCTAGAAATAGTGCCTCCCAACCGCCGCCCGACACGCGCCGTGCCCCGACGAATTCGATGACCGCCAGCCCCGCCAGAATCCGCGAGACCCCCTACAACTACGCGCCCGATCTTGGGGGCTTGATCTCCGTAATTTATAAATTACACTTGTGGCATGGTCGAAATCCGCAAGTACCGCGATGCCCAGGGAAGGGTGCCGTTCGACGCATGGATGAACGGTCTTCGGGACATTCGCGCCAGACAACGCATTCATATACGGCTTCGGCGATTGTCGCTGGGGCTGGAAGGCGATTGGAAACCGGTGGGCGAGGGTGTGCGCGAACTGCGCATACCGGAAGGGAAAGGCTATCGCGTCTACTAGGCCTGGGATGGCGAAACCGTGGTCATTCTGTTGTGTGGCGGCGACAAATCCACGCAGCAGCGTGACATCGACCTGGCGAAATCCTATTGGAGGGCCTGCCATGGCCAAGCGTGACAAGACGGTGCCCTACGATCCGGCGGATTACCTCGAAACGCCGGAAGACATCGCGGAATACATCAACGCCGCAGTGGAGGACGGCGACCAGCGAGTAATGCTGGCGGCAATGAAGGACGTGGCCAGGGCCGTGATGGGGATGTCCGAACTCGCCGAGCGCACCGGCCTGTCCCGGGAGGCGCTGTACAACACACTCTCGGAGAACGGCAACCCGCGTTTCTCCAGTCTGGTGGAAATCCTGCATGCACTCGGCCTCGAACTGTCGGTCAGGCCGCGCGGCCGGGCGGCGTGAGCGGCCCCTATGTAGGCGGCCACGTTTTTGCGTCACGAACACCTTTGCCACGGAACACACGGAGGCACGGACAAAAACGAATCATAGCCACGAAACCCACGAAATCCACGAAAGTTGAATAGGCGGGTTTACAGAAAAAACCTTTCGTGGATTTCGTGGGTTTCGTGGCAAAAGGGTTTTGCCCGTGTTTTCCGTGGCTGGGTTTCGCCTTGAAATCTTCCACGCATTCCGTGGCCCATCCCGTGCCCCGGCAGGTGCTAGAATAGCGCGTCCCAACCGCCGCCCGACGCCGTGCCCCGACCGACCCCGATGACCCAGACCGCCCGGATCCGCGAGATCCCCTACAACTACACCTCCTTCTCCGACCGCGAGATCGTGATCCGCTATCTCGGTGCGGAGATGTGGGACGTGCTGAACCGGCTACGCGGCTCGCGCAGGACGGGCCGCTCGGCGCGCATGCTGTTCGAGGTGCTGGGCGACATGTGGGTCGTCGACCGCAACCCCTACATCCAGGACGACCTGCTCGACAATCCGAAGCGCTGGGCCTCGCTGGCGCACGCGCTGCACCACCGCCTCGATCAGATCGTCGCGCGCGCCGAGGGCAACGAACTCGCCCTGCGGCTGGCCGATGCGGCACGCGCCGCGGTGCAGCGCTTCGAGGCGTGGTTCCCGCGCACCCGCGAGCTGCGCCGCAAGGTGCGCCGCCGCCTCGGACGGGTGACGCGCGCCGACAACATCGACTTCGGCGGCCTGGCGCGCGTCTCGCACGCGACCGACGCCACCGACTGGCGCGTCGAGATGCCCTTCGTGGTCGTCAGCCCCGACACCGAGGAGGAGGTCTGCGCGGTGGTCGCGGCCTGCATCGAGCTCGGGCTGACCGTGATCCCGCGCGGCGGCGGCACCGGCTACACCGGCAGCGCCGTGCCGCTGTCGGGCGACAGCGCGGTGATCAACACCGAGAAGCTGGACGCGCTGGGCCAGGTGGAGCTGCGCCGCCTGGAGGGCGTGGACGGCGAAGTCGCCACGCTGCGCGCCGGCGCCGGCGTGATCACCCGCCGCGTCACCGAGCGCGCGGAGGCGGCCGGCTACGCCTTCGCGGTCGATCCCACCTCGCAGGACGCCTCGACCATCGGCGGCAACGTCTCCATGAACGCCGGCGGCAAGAAGGCGGTGCTGTGGGGCACGACGCTGGACAACCTGGTGTCCTGGCGCATGGTCACGCCCGACGCCCACTGGCTGGAGGTGGAGCGCCTCGGCCACAACCTGGGCAAGATCCATGATCAGGAGACGGTGAGTTTCCGCGTGACGCGCTATGCGCGCGACGGCCGCACCCGCGTCGGCGAGCCGGAGCTCCTGCGGCTGCCGGGTGCGTCGTTGCGCAAGCAGGGCCTGGGCAAGGATGTCACCGACAAGTTCCTCGGCGGCCTGCCCGGCATCCAGAAGGAGGGCTGCGACGGCCTGATCACCTCGGCGGTGTTCGTGCTGCACCGCATGCCCAAATTCACGCGCACGCTGTGCCTGGAGTTCTTCGGCGCCGACCTGCGCCGCGCGGTGCCGGCCATCGTCGAGACCAAGGACTACCTGGACGCGCGCGCCGACGTGCTGCTGTCCGGCCTCGAGCACCTCGACGAGCGCTACATCAAGGCGGTGAACTACAGCACCAAGGCGCCGCGGCGCGAGCTGCCGAAAATGGTGCTCCTCATCGACGTCTCCGGCGACGACGAGGACGCCGTGGCCGACGCCGGTTCGGTGGTGGTGCGCATGGCCAACGCCCGCGGCGCCGAGGGCTTCGTCGCGGTGAGCCCCGAGGCGCGCCGCCGCTTCTGGCTGGACCGCGCCCGCACCGCCGCCATCGCCGCCCACACCAACGCCTTCAAGATCAACGAGGACGTGGTGATCCCGCTGGAGCGCCTGGCCGAGTACGAGGAGGGCATCGAGCGCATCAACATCGAGCACTCCACGCGCAACAAGCTGGATATGATCGCCGCGGTGCTGGAGTACCTGAACGGCGAACTGCCGGAGCTGCGCATCGGCACCGACTACGAGGACAGCGCGGAGAACCGCGCCATCGTCGCCGCCAAGACCGAGGCGGCGCGCGAGCATCTGCATGCCGTGGCCGCGCGCTGGGGCCGGCTGCTGGACAACCTCGACCAGGCCGCGACGGCGCACGCCGCCCTGCTGCCGGAGGATCTGGCCACCCGCCTGCTGCCGGGCGAGACGCTGCTGTCCCTGCTGCTCAAGCGCGAGCTGCGCATCTCCTACCGCCAGGAGGTCGAGCGGCCGCTGAAGGAGATCTTCGCCGGGCGCGAGTGGGAGGGGGTGACGGCGCAGCTCGACGCCATCCACAGGCGCATCCGCTCCAGCCGCCTGTTCGTCGCCACCCACATGCACGCGGGCGACGGCAACGTGCACACCAACATCCCGGTCAACTCCAACGACTATCCGATGCTGCACGCCGCCGAGCGCATCGTCGACCGGGTGATGGCCCTGGCGACCTCCCTGGGCGGGGTGATCTCGGGCGAGCACGGCATCGGCATCACCAAGATCCAGTACCTGGATCCGGCCGTGGTCGAGGCCTTCGCCGCCTACAAGCGCAGGGTCGACCCCGACAACCGTTTCAACGCCGGCAAGCTGCTGGCCGGCTCCGGCCTGGACAACGCCTACACGCCCTCGCTGCGTCTGGTGCAGCAGGAGGCGCTGCTGCTCGAGGAGAGCGAGCTGGGCGCGCTCAACGACGACATCCGCAATTGCCTGCGCTGCGGCAAGTGCAAGCCGGTGTGCACCACTCACGTCCCGCGGGCGAATCTGCTGTACTCGCCGCGCAACAAGATCCTCGCCACCGGGCTGATGATCGAGGCCTTCCTCTACGAGGAGCAGACCCGGCGCGGCATCTCGCTGCGGCACTTCGACGAGATGAACGACGTGGCCGACCATTGCACCATCTGCCACAAGTGCCTCAATCCCTGCCCGGTGAACATCGACTTCGGCGACGTCACCATCCGCATGCGCCACATCCTGCGTGAGCGGGGGCAGAAGCGCACCAGCCCGGTCACCTGGGCGGCCATGGCATTCCTCAACATCACCGACCCGCGCACCATCAAGCTCATGCGCAAGGCGATGATCGAGTGGGGCTACCAGGGGCAGCGGCTCGCCTATCAGGTCGCGCGCCGCCTGCGCTTCGGCGGCAACGGCGGCATCCCGCACGCCACCACCGGCGCCATGCCCATCCGCGAGCAGGTGGTCAACTTCGTGAAGAAGCCCATGCCCGCCGGTCTGCCGACCCAGACCATGCGCGCGCTGCTTGGTGTGGAGGACAGCAAGCTGGTGCCGATCCTGCGCGACCCGGCCAAGGTCACGGACGAATCGGACGCGGTGTTCTACTTCCCCGGCTGCGGCTCGGAGCGGCTGTTCTCCCAGATCGGTCTGGCGACGCTGGCCATGCTCTACGAGGTCGGGGCGCAGACGGTGCTGCCGCCGGGCTATCTGTGCTGCGGCTATCCGCAGACCGCCGGCGGCGACATCGAGCGCGGCCGCAAGATCAGCACCGACAACCGGGTGCTGTTCCATCGCGTGGCGAACACGCTCAACTACATGGACATCAAGACCGTGATCGTGTCCTGCGGTACCTGCATGGATCAGCTCATGGACTACGAGTTCGACCGGATCTTCCCCGGCTGCCGGCTGCTCGACATTCACGAGTACCTGATGGAGAAGGGCGTCAGCACCGAGGGCGTGGAGGGCGTGCAGTACCTCTACCACGAACCCTGCCACACGCCCATGAAGACCCACGCCGCGACCGGCGTGGCCGCCCGGCTGCTCGGCCAGCCGGTGCAGCTCTCCGACCGCTGCTGCGGCGAGGCCGGTACGATGGCCGTGTCGCGCCCGGACATCGCCACTCAGATCCGCTTCCGCAAGGAAGAGGAACTGCACCAGGGCATCCGGGACCTCACCGGCGCCGACCGCGCCGTGGCCGGCAACGTGAAGATGCTCACCAGCTGCCCGGCCTGCCAGCAGGGCCTGATGCGCTACGCCGACGACACCGGCCTGGAGACCGACTACATCGTCGTCGAGCTGGCCAACCGCATGCTCGGCGGCCAATGGCAGAAGGACTTCATCGAACGGGTGAAGAACGGCGGGGTGGAGCGGGTATTGCTTTGAATCAG
>JAJJPM010000092.1:0-15977 GCA_032907525.1 Gammaproteobacteria bacterium | reverse complement strand
TCAGAGATACCGCCGCCAGTGCTCCGGGCGCGGGTCGCGGCAGCCGTGCTCGAGCTGGCGGTAGCGGTTGATGAACACCGCCTGGGTGCAGTTGCCGCGGCCGCGGCTGCAGCCGAGCGCCTCCTGCTGGGCCTCCTCGCTGTAGTAGTACAGCGCGCGGCGCAGCTTCATGAACAGGTTGTTGTCGAGATGGAAGCCGAGTTCGTCGAGCAGGCTGTCGATCACCTGCAGCGTGATGTAGGTGATGTCGTAGGAGACATGGATGAGCGTGGGATGCTGCGGCCGGACCTGCAGTACGCCCTCGACATCGCTGAGCACGAGCGTCGCCGAGCGGGCCTGGTTCGGATCCTCGTGCGGTTCGCGGAACCAGATCTCGCGGTGTTTGACGGTATCGGTCAGTTTCGTATCCATGCAGCTGATGCTAACCCGTCTGGCGCATTTATCAAGGCCGTGCAGGGTCATCAAGCCGCCGGCTTCGCTGCGGTCCCATAAACCCGAAAAGCGGATCGGCCACGGAAGCACACAGAAGCACACGGAAGGCACTGAAAATGAAACCGCTCACGAAGCTCCGCCTCAGCACTTGGCAGGTACTGTAGGCTGGCGTGTGAAGCCTATGATCTTGTCCGTGTTTTTCCGTGTGCTTCCGTGGCTGAAAGCAGTGTTTTCGGAGGGGGGAGTTACGGGACGGCACAGTGCGCTGGCGTATATAAGCATTCGCTGAACCTCTTGCCGCTCAGCGGCTTGGCTCCGCCCTCAGGGTCGGCGCCCGATCGTCACGCGCGGCTGTCCGTTGAGATCGCGGATCGTCCCGACGTCCGCGAAGCCGGCGGTGCGGAACAGGGCCGCGACCGCCCCGCCCTGATCGTAACCGTGTTCGACCAGCAGCCAGCCGCCGCCGTGCAGATGCTCGGGCGCGCCGGCGACGATGACGCGCAGGTCGTCCAGGCCGTCGGCGCCGGCAACCAGCGCGCCCGGCGGCTCGAAGCGCACGTCGCCCTGCGCGAGATGCGGGTCGTCCGCGCGGACATAGGGCGGATTGCTGAGGATCAGATCGAAGCGCAGCCCGGCCAGCGGCGCGTACCAGGCGCCGTGCCGGAAATCGATGCCGCCGATCCCCAGCCGCGCGGCATTGCGGCGCGCCACCTCGAGCGCCGCCGCCGAGCGGTCCGTCGCCGTCACCCGGCAGCGCGGCCGTTCGCGGGCGACGGCGAGCGCGATGGCGCCCGTGCCGGTGCCGAGATCCGCGACCGCGAGCGCCGCATCCGCGGGGATGCGCGCCAGCGCGAGTTCCACCAGCAGTTCGGTCTCGGGGCGCGGGATCAGGGTCGCGGGCGTCACGTCCAGGTCCAGCGACCAGAATTCACGCCGGCCGAGGATATGGGCGACGGGCTCGCCGCCGGCGCGGCGCGCGACGAGTTCCTCATAGCGGGCCGCCTGTTCGGGTGTAAGGACGCGCTCCGGCCAGGCGCGCAGGTGGCTGCGCGGTTTGTCCAGTGCGTGGGCGAGCAGCACCTCGGCGTCCAGGCGCGCGTCGCCGGCGTCGGCACCGGCGCGGGTGAGCCGGGCGAGCGCGGCGTGCAGGGCGGTGGCGATGGTCGGCGGCATGCGGGTCGGCGGACGGCGGGGCAGACGGCATCATACCGTGCGCGGTGCGCCGGGCGCAGCCGTCGACGGTTGCTCCCGCGCCATGGCGGCGCTAAGGTAGGGCCCCGTCGCACCCCGATCCCATGCCTGGATGGCGATTGAAGTCCCGATGCCCCGTTCCGCCACAGCCAATCCGTCACTGACTCCGCGCCGCGCGCTCGTCCCCGTCGCGCTGCTGGCCGTGCTGCTGTTCCTGGCGCAGCTGGGGCTGCTCCTGCACGGACTGGAGCACGACGCCGCCGAGCCCGACGCCTATTGCGCGCTGTGCATCGCCTCGCAGCATGTCGGCGATGCTGTGCCGATGGCGGCGGCCATTGCGGTCGATGCGGCCCGTACCCCGGCCCTGTCCGCCCTGCGCCCGGCGCCCGCCCGGGCCGCGCAGATCCGATCCTTCCTCGCCCGCGCCCCGCCCGTCCCGTCTCTGAGCTGATCGAAACACCACCGCTCTGACCGGCGGGGCCTGCGCGAACGCGTTCCGTGCGCGCCCGCACCCGCCGCCGGCCGAGCCCACATCAGTTTCCGGAGACAGTCATGCGAATGCACATCGCCTTTGCGGGCGCGGTCCTGGCCGCGCTCGTTCCGTCCGCCCATGCGGCGCCCCCCGCGGAACCGCGCACCGAACTCGACGCCCTGCGGCAGGAGATCGAGACCCTGAGGTCCGAATACGAACGGCGCATCGAGGCGCTGGAGCGGCGCCTGCAGGCCGCCGAGGCGCCGCCCGCGCCCGCCGTTTCCACGCCGCCGCCGGTGGACACCGGCCCGGTCGCAGCGTCCGTGTCGGACCGCGCGCGCGGCTTCAATCCCGACATCAGCCTGATCCTCGACGGCAAGCTGTCGTCCTTCTCGCGCGACCCGGAGGACTACCGGCTCGACGGCTTCCAGACGGGCGGCGAGGCCGGCCCCGGCGAGGAGGGCTTCTCGGTCGCGCATTCGGAGCTGATGATGAGCGCCAACGTCGACGATCTGTTCTTCGGCCAGCTCACCGCGGCCATCGCCACTCACGACGGCGCCACCGAGATCGAACTGGAGGAGGCCTATGTCGAGACGCCCGGACTGGGGCACGGGCTGACGCTGCGCGCCGGGCGTTTCTATTCCGGCATCGGCTATCTCAACCAGCAGCACGCCCATGCCTGGGACTTCGCCGATGCCCCGCTGGTGTACCGCGCGCTGTTCGGCGACCAGCTCAACGACGACGGCCTGCAGCTCGCCTGGCTGGCGCCGACCGATCTGTATCTCACGCTCGGCGCCGAATGGCTGCGCGGCGGCGATTTCCCCGCGGCCGGCGCGAGTCACGGCGGCCTCGGCGCGGGCAGCGTCTTCGCGAAGCTCGGCGGGGACGTCGGCCCGAGCCACAGCTGGCAGCTGGGTCTGTCGCACTGGCGCGCCGACGTGACCGACCGCACCGGCGGCGGCCACGCCCATGAAGGGGCCGGGGAGGCGGACGTGAGCTTCAGCGGCGACAGCCGCATCAGCGCGCTGGACGCGGTGTGGAAGTGGGCGCCGGACGGCAATCCGACCCGCACCTATCTGAAGCTGCAGGGCGAGTATTTCCTGCGCGACGAGAATGGCACGGTCGCCATCGCCCACGATCCCGTCGAGGAGACGTGGTACTCGGGCGAGCAGCGCGGCTGGTACGCGCAGGCCGTCTATCAGTTCATGCCGCGCTGGCGGGCGGGGCTGCGCTACGACCGCCTGACGGCGGACAACACCGGCAGCGATGCCGAGGTGCTGGCCGAAGCCGGCCTCGACGGCGGCCTGCACGATCCCGAACGCTACGCGCTGATGGTCGACTATTCGCGCAGCGAGTTCAGCCGTCTGCGGTTGCAGTACAACCGCGACCGCTCGCGCCCCGTCACCGACCACCAGTGGTACCTGCAGTACATCATGAGTCTCGGCGCGCACGGCGCGCATGCGTACTAGGACGAATGACACTTACTTACGCAGGTGTATTGGAAAAATGGCCACGGTACCCACGGAATGGCACGGAAAGAATTCACAGGGGACAGACTTAAGTCTGTCCCCCTCGTCCCGGGAACACACGGAAGGCCGGAAACGCGGGGGCATGAAGCGCTGGGCGCCACCGTCCAGGTAACGGGGATGGCGGGGCGTATGACCTTGTCGGTGTATTTCCGTGTGCTTCCGTGGCAAATGCGGTTTTCGGGTTTATGGGACAGCAGTGAGGAACGGCTATGACATCACACAGGTATTGGCTGGGCGTCGTCGCGCTGCTGCTGGTGACGCCCAAGGTCTTCGCGCTGCAGGTGTTCGCCTGCGAGCCCGAATGGGCGGCGCTCGCGCAGGAGCTCGGCGGCGATCGCGTGGAGGTGTTCAGCGCCACCACCGCGCTGCAGGACCCGCACCGCATCGAGGCACGGCCGTCGCTGATCGCGAAGCTGCGGCAGGCGGACCTGCTGATCTGCACCGGCGCGGATCTGGAGGCCGGCTGGCTGCCCATGCTGCTGCGCAAGGCGGCCAACGCGCGCGTGCAGCCGGGACGGCCGGGGCATTTCCTGGCGGCGGAGCAGGTGACGCTCAGAGACGTGCCGGTGCGTCTGGATCGCGCCGACGGTGACGTGCACGCCGCGGGCAATCCGCATATCCAGACCGATCCGCGCAACATCGCGCGGGTCGCCGTGGCGTTCGCCGCGCGTCTGGCCGAGGTGGATCCTGCGGGCGCGTCCGTCTATGCCGAGCGGCACGCGGCCTTCGCGCGCGGCTGGGAGGCGGCGCTGCGCCGCTGGGAGGCGCAGGCCGCGCCGCTGCACGGGGTGCCGGTGGTGGTCCAGCACAAGAGCTGGGCCTATCTGCTGGACTGGCTGGGGCTGGTGGAGGTCGCCGCGCTCGAGCCGCGGCCCGGCGTGCCGCCGTCGAGCGGGCATCTCGCCGGCATGCTGGCGGCACTGCGCGCGCAGCCGGCGAAGCTGGTGCTGCACGCAGCCTATCAGGATGCGCGTCCGTCGGAATGGCTGGCGCAGCAGACCGGCATCGCGCGCGTCGAACTGCCCTTCACGGTCGGCGGCAGTGCCGGTGCGCGGGATCTGCAGGGGCTGTTCGACGACACGCTGGCGCGGCTGCTCGGGGCGCTGCAATGAGTCCAAAAAACCGCATTGGCCACGGAACCACACGGAACCACACGGACGGGATCATACGCATCACACGAACGACGGTGCTCTTCACTCGCCGAGTCATGAGCCGTGGCTCCGCAACACAGGGCGCTCCTGAAGCGGCCGGCGGGAGCGCCTGGGCGAGGTGCATGACCTTGTCCGTGTGTTTCCGTGTGGTTCCGTGGCAAGCGAGGTGGTCGGGATGAGTTTCGCCGCACCCGACATCGCGCTGCTCGACAGCGCCATCCTGGGGCCCGCGCTGCTGGCCGGGCTGCTGGTCGTCGCGACCCACGTGCCGCTCGGTCAGCAGGTGCTGCGGCGCGGCATCATCTTCATCGACCTCGCCATCGCCCAGATCGCCGGCATCGGCGTGATCGTGGCGCATCGGCTCGGCTGGGCGGAGGGCGGCTGGGGCGTGCAGGCCGCCGCCGTCGGCGCGGCGCTGGCGGGCGCGCTCGCGCTCACCTGGACGGAGCGCCGCTGGCCGCGGCTCCAGGAGGCGCTGATCGGCGCATCCTTCGTGCTCGCGGCGACCGCGGCCATCCTGCTGCTGAGCCACGATCCGCACGGCGGCGAGCAGCTCAAGGATCTGCTGGTGGGCCAGATTCTGTGGGTGACGCCCGGCGATCTCGCGCCGGTGGCGATGCTGTATGCGGGCATCCTGGCGCTGTGGTTCGCGCTCGGCCGGCGCCTGGGACGGCTGGGCTTCTACACGCTGTTCGCCGTGACAGTGACCGCCTCGGTGCAGCTGGTCGGCGTGTACCTGGTGTTCGCCAGCCTGATCATCCCCGCACTGGCCACACGCGCACTGGACGGCCGCCGGCAGCTGCTGCACGGCTATGCCGTCGGTGCCGTCGGCTATGCGCTGGGGCTGATCGTATCGGCGCTCTACGACCTCCCCAGCGGCGCGGTGATCGTCTGGGCGCTGGCGGCGGTGAGCGTGGGGTGGAATGTGAGGAGGGAAGCAAAAAAATCTTAGCCACGGAATCCACGGAACGACACGGAAAAAGTCTCTCATGGAAAAATCACGAGGACCATGACGTCGGCGGATCGTGGCAGGTCACGAAAACCTCGTGCGTCAGGCTGTGCAGCGACGCACCCGACGAGGCCTGCTTTCAGCACTGGTTCTTTCCGTGTTGTTCCGTGGATTCCGTGGCCGAGATTTATTGTCTCACTCCAACACCAGCCGTCCGTACCCGCCCAGCGCCGCGGCGATCTCCTGCAGTGTGGGGAGTTCGGCCAGCCAGGCGTCGTCGAAGGCGCCGCCGCAGGTGAGGGCGCGCACATCCGGCTGGCGGTCGGAGTGCAGGCGGAAGACGTAGGCGTGCATGCGCCGCGGCTCGCGGCCGTCGAAGAAGCCTCCGAAACCCACCCCGATGCCCACGCCGACCGCGGCGGTCTCGAGGGCGGCCACCTGCACGTGGTCCGCCGCGACGACGGTGTCCCTGCGGGTGGACACGCCGGTGATGGCGAAGCTGTCCGGGTGCACGGTCTGCGGCGACTGGCGCAGCGTGTTGACCTCGAACTGGCAGTGCGGACGGAATTCGTCGACGCCCGGGACCACCTCGCCGTCCTGCAGATAGACGCGGGTGCGTCCGGCGCGGACGGTCAGCTCGCGGTGCAGTTCGAAGACGCCCTGCCGGAACGGCACGTAGCCGCCGCGTTCGGCGTCGAGGATGCGCGGTGGCCCGCAGCCCTGCAGGATCGCGAGGGATGCGAGCAGGATGACGGCCATCAGGCATGTCTTGAGCATGTGCGAACCCGGCGCGGCTGCGCGGCAGTCTTCGATTCACACACTATAGCCCGGCCGGCGCCGGGTTGGGCGTTCCTACAGGGCGGCCTTGAGCGCCTGCTCGCACATGGCGCGGTATTCCTCGGCGAAGAAGAACCGCTCCTCGCCGAAGGCCGGCTGCAACTGATCCAGCCAGGTGGCCTCGGGGTCGTAGCGGGCGAAGAAGGGCTGTTGCACCCAGTCCGGATTGCGGCCCTGGATGAAGCGCAGCACGAACACCTTCTCGCCGTGGATTTCGGTGATGCCCTGGATCTCCACCTTGCCCGGCCCGGCGCTCATGGACGGGCCGCGCGCGGTGCGGCTCAGGCCGGACACCTGGCGGATGGCGTCGCGATAGATGTCGTAGGCGCGCGCCAGCGGCACCTCGAAGTAGTGGCGCGCGCCGGTGTCGCGCTCGACGAACATGTAGTAGGGCACCAGGCCCAGGCCGGTCTGCGTCCGCCACATGCGCGCCCACACGTCCGGGTCGTCGTTGATGTGCCGGATCAGAGGGGCCTGGGTGCGGATCACCACGCCCGTGTCGCGCACCCGCCGCAGGGCCTCGCGCACCACCGGCGTCTCCAGCTCGTGCCAGTGATTGAAGTGCGCCATCAGCGCGACATGCTTGCCGCGCCGCACCAGCTTCTCGAACAGGCGCAGCAGGGCGTCGGCATCCGGATCGGTCACGTAGCGCTGCGGCCAGAAGGTCATGGACTTGGTGCCGATGCGGATGGTCTGCACGTGATCGAGCCGTGGCTGCAGCAGGGGCTCCAGATAGCCTTCGAGGTTCTGCGTCTTCATCACCATGGGATCGCCGCCGGTGACCAGCAGATCGGTGATGGCGCGGTCGCGCGCCAGGTAGCGGTGCAGAGTCTCCGCCTCGTTGCTGGCGAAGCGCAGTTCCTTGTCGCCGACGAACTGCGCCCAGCGGAAGCAGAACGTGCAGTAGGAATGGCACACCTGGCCCTGACTGGGGAAGAACAGCACCGTCTCGCGGTATTTGTGCTGCACGCCCGGCAGCGGCTCGCCGTCGAGCATGGGCACGTTCAGCTCCTGCTGGCCGGCAGGATGCGGATTCAACCGCGCCTGGATCTCGCGGGCGATCTGCTTGACCTCGGCGCGATCCGCGCCCCTGCGCAAGGCGTCCGCCACGCGCCCGAAATCGTCGGGCGCCAGCATGCCCTGCTGCGGGAAGGTGAGCTGGAAGATGGGATCGTCGGGGACGCGATCCCAGTCGATGAGCTCGTCGATGACGTACTGATTGACCCGGAACGGCAGCACCTGCGCGACGACGCGCATCGCGAAGCGCTGCTCCTCGGACAGGCGCCGCAGGGGCGCGATCTGGTCCAGCTGGCGTTCCGTGTAGACCTGAAAGCGGGTGTTGCGGGTGTACTCCCCATACAGCGCGGCGCGCCTGATCTGAATGTTCGTCGGCTGGGACATGCGAACCTCTTCTCTGCTGTGGGCACGGTCGGGCGCGCGACGTCGGCAGACGATCGAATGGCCGTCTGTTGCGGCTTCCCCGCGGGGAAGGAACCGAATTGTCGACTGCGGACCTGCCGAACCGCCGTCACCTGCGGGTGACGGCCGTACCTGGAGCGTGGCCGGCGGAAGACCGTCGGACACGCGGAACGGATGACGGGCGGTACCCGTCATCCTCGAGTTGCCGCGAAGCGGCCGATGACAATGTGCCGTAGGGGCCGAAGGCTACGGGAATTCGCCCGGCGACTCAAACCGTGGCGGCGATTTCGGAGATAAGTGTTTGAATGCTGGTTGGCGATGACGGTCCGTCGGGAAAAGCGTCACGGAAGACACGGACAAAATCATTTTTGCCACGAAACCCACGAAATCCGCCACGAAAATCTTTCAGGTAAAAACCCGATAACCCCGGGGACAGACTTAAGTCTGTCCCCTTCTCCGTTTGTCTGGAAAACCCATTTCAGCCACGGAAGCACAGGAAACACACGGAAGGCGGGGGATGCAGCGGGTTTTGTATTCCGTGTGCTTCCGTGTGTTTCCGTGGCCGGGTTTTCTCCTTGGAGATTTTCGTGGGTTTCGTGGCCAACCCGTTTTGAGGGTTGGTGCGCTCGCCCGCGGTCTCACGCCTGCAGCGCGGCGAGCTGGTCGGCCTGGTATTCGTTGATCAGCGGCTCGATGATCTCGTCGAGGTGGCCTTCCATGATGCTGTCGAGCTTGTACAGCGTCAGGTTGATGCGGTGGTCGGTGAGCCGGCCCTGCGGGAAGTTGTAGGTGCGGATGCGCTCGGAGCGGTCGCCGCTGCCGACCAGCCGGCGGCGCGTCTCGGTCTGTTCGGCCGTCTGCCTGTCGCGCTCGGCGGTGAGCAGTTTGGCGGCCAGCAGCGACATGGCGCGGGCGCGGTTCTTGTGCTGCGAGCGCTCGTCCTGGCATTCGACCACGATGCCGGTCGGCAGATGGGTGATGCGGATGGCCGAGTCGGTCTTGTTGACGTGCTGGCCGCCGGCGCCGGAGGCACGGTAGGTGTCCACCTTCAGATCGGCGGGGTTGATGTCCACCGATTCCACTTCCTCCACCTCGGGCAGGATGGCGACGGTCGCGGCCGAGGTGTGGATGCGGCCCTGCGATTCGGTGGCGGGTACGCGCTGCACGCGGTGCGCGCCGGATTCGAACTTGAGGCGCGAGTAGGCGCCCTGGCCGATGATGCGCGCGATGATCTCCTTGTAGCCGCCGTGCTCGCCGGGGCTCTCGCTCAGCACCTCCACCTGCCAGCGGCGCATTTCGGCGTAGCGCGAATACATGCGGAACAGGTCGCCGGCGAAGATCGCCGCCTCGTCGCCGCCGGTGCCGGCGCGGATCTCGAGGAAGATGTTGCTGTTGTCGTAGGGATCGGTGGGCAGCAGCAGCTTCTGCAGTTCCAGTTCCAGCGCCTCGGCACGCGTGCGCGCGGCGGTCAGCTCGTCCTGGGCCATGGCGCGCATGTCGGCGTCCGGATCCTTCAGCATCTGCTCGGCGGAGGCGACATCGTCCAGCGCCCGCCGGTAGCGCGCGAAGCACTGCACCACCGGCTCCAGCTCGGCGTATTCGATGGACAGGGCGCGGAACCTGTTCTGACTGTTGATGATCTCGGGCGTCGACAGCAGCATGCCCACTTCTTCGAAGCGGTCGCTCAAGGTCTCGAGCTTGGTGCGTATGGAGTCTTTCACGCGGATGCGCGCCGGTCAGGCATCGGATTTCGGGAGGCCCAGCAGCTCGCGTGCCGCACGGATGAAGTCGCTGCGACCGTCGTAGCCGGCCTGGCGCAGCGTGGCGCTGGGATTGTGGATCAGCTTGTTGGTGAGTGTGTGGGCCAGATACTGCAGCACCGCGTCCGGATCCTCGCCGTGCGCCAGCCGGCGGCGTGCCTTCTCCAGCACCTCGTCGCGCAGGGCGTCGGCACGGTCGCGGAACTCGTGGATGGTCGAGACGGCGTCCAGCGAGCGCAGCCAGCCCATGAAGTGGGTGCACTGCACTTCGATGATCTCCTCCGCCTGCGCGGCCGCCTCCTGGCGCGACTTCATGTTCTCCTGGATGACCTCCTGGAGATCGTCGACGGTGTAGAGATAGACGTCCGCCAGCTCGGCGACCTCGGCCTCGATGTCGCGCGGCACGGCGATGTCGACCATGAAGATGGGGCGGTGCTTGCGGGTCTTCAGCGCGCGTTCGACCGCGCCCTTGCCGAGGATCGGCAGCTGGCTGGCGGTGGAGGAGATGACAATGTCGGCCTCCGCCAGGTGCGCAGGCATCTCCGAGAGTGCGATGGCGTAGCCGTTGAATTCCGCGGCCAGGGCGTGGGCGCGCTCGACCGTGCGGTTGGCGACGATCATGCGGCCGAGCTTGTGGTCGGCGAGGTGGCGCGCGGCCAGTTCGATGGTCTCGCCGGCGCCGATCAGCAGCGCGGTGTGCGCGCTCAGATCGCCGAAGATCTGCCGCGCCAGGCTCACCGCCGCGAAGGCGACCGACACCGGGCTCGCGCCGATGGCGGTGTCGGTGCGCACCTGCTTGGCGACGGTGAAGGTGTGCTGGAACAGCTTGCCCAGCTGCGCATCCAGCGTGCCGGCCTCGCGTGCGCTCTGGAAGGCGGTCTTCATCTGGCCGAGGATCTGCGGCTCGCCCAGGATCATGGAATCCAGGCCCGCGGCGACGCGGAACATGTGACGGATGGCGTCCTGGTCCGGATATATATATAGAAGGGGTGCGAGCTGCTCGGGACTCAGCCGATGGTAGCCGCTCAGCCAATCGACCACGGTTCCGGTGTCGCTGCCCTCCAGATGGCAATAGATCTCCGTGCGGTTGCAGGTCGAGAGGATCGCCGCCTCGCGCACCTGCGGCAGGCCCGCGAGCTCGCGCAGGGCGTCACCCAGCCGCTCGGGCGGAAACGCCACGCGTTCGCGGATATCCACCGGCGCAGTGCGATGATTGATGCCTAGGGCGATGAGGGACATGAACGAAAGGCTGCCGGAATGAGCAGGAAATTCTGCGGGATGCAGGGGGTGAATACAAGCGAGCCGCGGCCGTCCCGTCGGCGGCCGGCCGGCGATTGCCGGATTCGGGCCGACATGCTGCTAGAATAGCAAGCCCTGACAACCTGCAAGGATCGGCCCGGCGCGTCCGGCCGGTGCGACGGCCTCCAATGAAGCTCTCCATACGGTTGCTGCTGTTCCCCCTGTCCGTACTCCTGACCGCCTGTGCGGCGCTGCCGCCGGAACCCGCCGCGCCCGAAGCCGTGCCGGCCGACGCCACGGCGCCGATTCTGCGGGAACCGGCCCCCACGGCCGGCACCGAGGAGCCGGGCACCCTGAGCGGCGCCCTGCTGTTCGACATCCTGCTCGGCGAGGTCGCCGGCCAGCGCGACCGCCTGGACGTGTCGGTCAGCCACTACCTGCGGGCCGCCGAGGAGAGCGACGATCCGCGCGTCGCCGAGCGCGCCCTGCGCATCGCGCTGTTCGCCAAGGACGAGGATGCCGCCCTGACCGCCGCACGCCGCTGGGTGGAACTGGATCCGGCGCGTCTGGAGGCGCGGCAGTCGCTGGCCATGCTGGCGACGCACGCGCGCATCGTCGACGAGGCCTACGAGCAGCTCGACTATCTGGTGTCCGCCGCGCCGGACGACGAGCAGGCCTACGAAATGATCACCGGCCTGCTGGCGCGCAGCGAAGACCGCGAACTGACGCTGACGCTCATGGAGCGGCTGACGCAGGCGCACCCGGATTCCGCGGAGGCGCACCTGGCCTACAGCCGCCTGGCCCTGCATGCCGACAACGCGGAGCTGGCGCTGAGCGAGGTGGAACGGTCGCTGGTGCTGCGCCCCGGCTGGGCGGATGCGATCGTCCTGCGGGCCGCCGTGCACATGAAGCTGGAGCAGCCCGAACAGGCGCGGCACGAGCTCGAGGCGGCCATCGCCGCCCAGCCGGGAAACATCGACCTGCGTCTGGCGTTGGCGCGCCTGCTGCTGGATCTGCGCGACCTGTCCGCCGCCGGCGTGCAGTTCCGGGAGGTCGTGCGGCGCAAGCCCGACCACGCCGACGCACGCTTCTCGCTGGGTCTGCTCGCGGTCGAGCAGAAGCAGTACAAGCAGGCGGAAGGCCATTTCCGCAAGCTGCTGGCTTCCGGCCAGCGCGAGCAGGAGGCACGTTACTATCTGGGGCGCGTCGCCGAACTGCGCGACGACAAGCAGGGGGCCCTGGACTGGTACGCCACCATCACCGAGGGCGACTACTGGCTGGAGGCGCAGATCCGTACCGTCGACCTGCAGGCCGATCTCGGCGACCTGCCGGGTGCGCGCCGGCATCTCCAGTCGCTGCGCCTGCAGGACCCGCGGCTGGCGGTGCGCCTGTATCTGGTCGAGGGCGAGATTCTCATCCGCGCCGGCGAGCTCGCCGAGGCCATGCGGCTCTATAACGATGTGCTGGCCGAGGCGCCCGACAATCACGAGGTGCTGTACGCGCGCGCCCTGCTGGCCGAGCGGCTCGGCGAGTCCGCGCTGGCCGAGCGCGATCTGCGCCGGATCGTCGATGCGGATCCGGACAATTTCCACGCCCTCAACGCCCTCGGCTACACCCTGGCGGATCGCAACGAACGGCTCGAGGAGGCGCTCGCCCTGATCGAGAAGGCGCTGACGCTGGCACCCGACGAGGCGGCGATCGTCGACAGCATGGGCTGGGTGCAGTACCGTCTCGGCCGGCTGGACGCGGCGGTCGAACATCTTCAGCGCGCCTACACCCTGAGCGGCGAGGACCCGGAGGTCGCGGCCCACCTCGGCGAGGTCCTGTGGGTCCAGGGGCGCCACGCCGAGGCGCGCCGCGTCTGGGACAAGGCGCGCCGCGAGCATCCCGACAACCAGCCGCTGCAGCGGACCCTGGAGCGGCACGGCCTGTGAGTTCCCGCCCGTCGCGAGTGGTCGTGCGAGTCCTGGCGGTCGCCGCCGTGCTGTGGCTGGGCGCCTGTGCCCGGATGCCCGCGCCCGAGCGCGCCTGGACGCCGCCGGCGGCCGACGACTGGACGCTGGACGGGCGCATCGCCGTGCAGTCGGGCGGCGAGGGCTGGCACGCCAGTCTGCGCTGGGTGCAGACCGGTGCGGCCTTCCGCATCGAGCTCAGCGGCCCGCTCGGCCAGGGTGCCGTGCGTCTGCAGGGCGACGCTGACGGTGTCAGCCTGGAACGCGCCGACGGTCTGCGCGACCGCGCGGCGGATGCCGCGGAACTGCTGGAACGGCACACCGGCTGGGTGCTGCCGGTCGACGGCCTGCGCTTCTGGGTGCGGGGGCTGGCGGTGCCGGAACGGCCGGCGCGCTGGGCCTACGACGCTGCCGGCCGGCCGCTGCGCCTGCAGCAGGACGGCTGGGACATCCGCTATGCGGCCTACCAGGAACCGCCCGCCGATGCCGGCCTGCCGCGGCGCATCGAACTGGTCCGCGACGGTCTCCAGGCCAGGCTGATCATCGACCGCTGGGCCGCGGGCGACCCCGGCTGAGCGCATGGCCGCGATGCCGCCCGACCGGGGCGAGGCCAGGATCTGGCCGGCGCCCGCCAAGCTGAACCTCTTTCTGCACGTCACCGGGCGGCGGCCGGACGGCTACCATACGCTGCAGACGGTCTTCCAGTTTCTGGACATCGCCGACGGCATCGGTCTGCGGGTCGAGCCCGGTGGCGGAGTCCAGTTGGCCACGCCCCTGCCCGGCGTCCCGGCGGAGCGCGATCTGACGGTGCGCGCCGCCCGGCTGCTGCAGGCCGAGGCCGGCACCGGCCTCGGCGCCACCATCACGGTCGACAAGCGGCTGCCCCTGGGCGGCGGCCTCGGCGGTGGCAGTTCCGATGCGGCCACCGTCCTGGTCGTCCTCAACCGGCTCTGGGATATCGGGTTTTCCATCGATCGCCTGGCGGAGCTGGGTCTGCGTCTTGGCGCGGATGTGCCGGTGTTCGTGCGCGGCCAGGCCGCCTGGGCCGAGGGCGTGGGCGAGCGGCTCACCCCGGTGACACTTCCCGAGCCCTGGTACCTGGTCGTCGTTCCGGACGTAACAGTCTCAACGGCTGAGATTTTCTCGGTGCCCGAATTGACACGCCAGACGCCGCCCATCACAATAGCCGACTTTCTTTCGGGGGCCGGCGGCAACGATTGCGAGCCCGTCGTGCGCCGGCGTCATCCCGAGGTCGGCCGCGCGCTGGACTGGCTGAACCGGTTCGCGCCGGCACGCCTGACCGGCACCGGGGCCTGTGTGTTCGCGCCCTTCGCCGACCGCGACATCGCGCAACAGGCGCTCGCGCAGTTGCCCGCAGGCTGGCGCGCGCTGATCGCGCGCGGCCGCAACCGGTCGCCGTTGCATGAGGCGTTGGAGTCTAGGGGCTAGGGGCTAGGGGCTAGGGACTAGGGGTTACACGGAACTCCCAGTCCCTAGTCCCTAGTCCCTAGCCCCTAGCCCCTGAATCATTGGGGCGTCGCCAAGCGGTAAGGCACGGGATTTTGATTCCCGCATACCCAGGTTCGAATCCTGGCGCCCCAGCCAATATTCACTGGACCGCGTTGCGCGCAGACGTATGTACGGAGTGCGCGGCGCGGCGCCAGGATGAGAGCCGTAAGGTTCGACTCGAGCGCGCAGCGCGAGAGAACGGCGGAGCCGGCCCCGGAGGGGCGAACGGCCGCAGGCCGTGAGTCATCCTGGCGCCCCAGCCAATATTCACTGGACCGCGTTGCGCGCAGACGTATGTACGGAGTGCGCGGCGCGGCGCCAGGATGAGAGCCGTAAGGTTCGACTCGAGCGCGCAGCGCGAGAGAACGGCGGAGCCGGCCCCGGAGGGGCGAACGGCCGCAGGCCGTGAGTCATCCTGGCGCCCCAGCCAATTAAATACACACAACCTGCGTCAGAGGTTTTGCCGTGGCCGAAGCCGAAAGCCGGATGATGGTGTTTACCGGGAATGCCAACGCGCAGTTGGCCCAGGACATCGTCAACTACCTGAAGATGCCGCTGGGCAAGGCGGTGGTCGGACGCTTCAGCGACGGCGAGATCATGGTCGAGATCATGGAGAACGTGCGCGGCCGCGACGTGTTCGTGCTGCAGCCGACCTGCGATCCTACCAATGATAACCTGATGGAACTGCTGGTGATGGTCGATGCCATCAAGCGGTCGTCGGCGGCGCGCATCACCACGGTGATCCCGTATTTCGGCTACGCCCGCCAGGACCGCCGGCCGCGCTCGGCACGCGTGCCCATCACCGCAAAGGTGGTGGCCGACATGATCTGCAAGGTCGGTGCGAACCGCGTGCTGACGGTGGATCTGCACGCCGACCAGATCCAGGGATTCTTCGACATCCCGGTGGACAACGTGTACGCGTCGCCGATCCTGCTGGGCGACATCTGGCGGCAGAAGTATCCCGACCTGATGGTCGTGTCGCCGGACGTGGGCGGCGTGGTGCGCGCCCGCGCCATCGCCAAGCGCCTGGACGACGCCGACCTGGCCATCATCGACAAGCGCCGGCCGAAGCCCAACGTGGCGAAGGTGATGCACATCATCGGCGAGGTCGAGGACCGCGACTGCGTCCTGGTCGACGACCTGGTCGACACCGCCGGCACGCTGTGCCAGGCGGCGCGCGCGCTGAAGGATCACGGCGCGCGCAGTGTCATGGCCTACTGCACGCACGCGGTACTGTCGGGGCCGGCGATCTCGAACATCGAGAAGTCGGTGCTCGACGAACTGGTGGTGACGGACACCATCCCGCTGCGCCCGGATGCGCGGAAGTGTTCGCGCATCCGCGTGCTGAGCATCGCCGAGATGCTGGCGGAGACCATGCGCCGCATCAGCGCGGAGGAATCGGTCAGCTCGCTGTTTATGGATTGAGGAGGGGATTCGGGATTCGGGATTCGGGAGAGAGGGTTGCGGGTTTGCCGAATCCCGAATCCCGATGGCCGGATCCCTGTTTTCATCCTCCCCTGGTCGCGGGGGAGGTCAT
>JAJJPM010000091.1:0-3579 GCA_032907525.1 Gammaproteobacteria bacterium | reverse complement strand
TCCTGCCGGGCGCGCCAATACCGCCGGCGGGAATCGCCGCCGGCAATGCCCGGGCCGGGGCTGGAAGAAAGCGGACTCGAACCTGCGACGTATCCGATCGGCAGGTTCGACAAAATCGCGGAGCGATTTTGAACGGTGGCGCGGAGCGCCGCCGGCCCCGCAGGGGCGAGGGCCCACAGGCCCGAGTAATCCTGCCGGGCGCGCCAATACCGCCGGCGGGAATCGCCGCCGGCCGGATTCCCGGCGGACGGCAGCAGTTTCGATGGTGGACGTAGCTCAGGTGGTAGAGCCCTGGATTGTGATTCCAGTCGTCGTGGGTTCGAGTCCCATCGTCCACCCCATTTCCGACCGGCCCGGGCCGGTCAGGGCTGTTGAATCAGAAGCCGGTTTCTGGTCCAATAGCCGCCCTTTCATGGGCCGTTAGCTCAATTGGTAGAGCAGTTGACTCTTAATCAATTGGTTGTAGGTTCGAGTCCTACACGGCCCACCAAATTCCCCTTCCGATCTCCTGTGGTTCCCGGCTATTTTTCAGAGAGTTGCCTGCCTTCGGGGGGCTACGCGCCGCCCTGTCATGGCGGTATAATGCGGGCGTTTCGCCGCTCGTGGCCGTGTGGGGGGCGCATTCGCGAAAGTGGCGGAATCGGTAGACGCGCTGGATTTAGGTTCCAGTGGGGCAACCCGTGAGAGTTCGAGTCTCTCCTTTCGCACCAGTTGCGATTCGGCGTGCGGTCCCGGGCGGGCGGCCGAGTCACATGAATCAAATGAATATCGTCAGGGCTGATCGGCGGCCGCGACCGGTTCGAGAACCGGCGACAGGCCGTCTCCTACAGAGGTGAACGCATGCAAGTTTCCGTAGAAACCACCGGTACCCTCGGTCGCCGCATGACCGTGCAGGTTCCTGCCGAGCGCATCGACCAGGAGGTCGACAACCGGCTCAAGTCACTGGCCCGCACGGCGCGCATCTCGGGCTTCCGCCCTGGCAAGGTGCCCTTCAAGATCGTCCAGCAGCGCTACGGCCAGCAGGTGCATCTGGAGGTCGCCGGCGACGTCATGAGTTCCAGCCTGCACGAGGCTCTGTCGCAGCAGAACCTGAGGCCCGCGGGTCAGCCTAAGCTGGAGCCGCGCACGGTCGAACAGGGCAAGGCTCTGGAATTCATCGCCGAGTTCGAGGTCTATCCCGAATTCGAACCCGCCTCCGTGGCCGACGTGCAGATCGAGAAGCCGGTCGTCACCATCGGCGACCAGGATATCGACGCTATGTTGGACAAACTCCGCCAGCAGCGCGCGAGCTGGGAGACGGTCGATCGCGCCGCCGCCAAGGGCGATCAGGTCAACGTGGACTTTGCGGGCACCATCGACGGTGCCGGGTTCGCCGGCGGCAGCGGCCAGGGCATGACCCTCGAGATCGGCGCCGGGCGCCTGATCGAAGGTTTCGAGGATCGCCTGATCGGCGCCAGGGCGGGTGACGAGGTGACCATGGATCTGCGCTTCCCCGACGATTATCACAGCGCCGAGGTGGCTGGCAAACCGGTGCAATTCAAGGTGAAGGTCAACAAGGTCTTGGCACTCAGGCTGCCCGAGGTCGACGACGCGTTCGCCAAGTCGCTGGGCGTGGAGGGCGGCGTCGACGCCCTGCGCGAAGAGGTCGCCAGGAACATGGGCCGTGAACTCGAGCAGATGGTCACGGCGGTGGTCAAGGAACGCGCCTTCAGCCAGCTGCTCGAACGCAACACCATCGACGTGCCGGCGGCGCTCGTGGACGAGGAGGTCGAGCGGCTGATGCGCGAGTCCCACCAGCAGATGGGCGGCGCGCAGGGCATGAATCTGCCGCGCAGCCTGTTCGAGAAGCAGGCGCACCGGCGCGTCGCCCTCGGACTGATCATCGGCGAGATCATCAAGCGCAATGGCATCCAGGTGGATCCGGAGCGCGTCCGCCGCCTCATCGAGGGTATCGCCGCCAGCTACGAGAATCCCGACGAGGTGGTCAAGTGGTATTATGAAAACCGCGAGGCCATGGGCAGTGCCCAGTCGCTGGCCCTCGAGGAGCAGGTCGTGGAGTGGCTGCTCGGCCAGGCGAAGGTGGTGGAGAAGAGCTGCACCTTCGACGAGCTCACGGAAATCCGCAAGACCTTGAGCGCTTGATCGCCAATCCGAACTCATTCGCAAGGATCTACACATGACCGATTACGGCAAAGGTGGGGCGCAGTACACGAAGGCACTGAATCTGGTGCCCATGGTGATCGAGCAGACTGCGCGCGGCGAGCGTGCCTACGACATCTACTCGCGCCTGCTCAAGGAGCGGGTGGTGTTCGTCGTCGGCCCGGTCGAGGATTACATGGCGAACGTGATCGTCGCCCAGCTGCTGTTCCTCGAGTCGGAGAATCCCGACAAGGACATTCACCTGTACATCAATTCGCCGGGCGGTTCGGTGAGTGCGGGCCTGGCGATCTACGACACCATGCAGTTCATCAAGCCGGACGTCAGCACCATGTGCATCGGCCAGGCGGCCAGCATGGGCGCGGTGCTGCTGGCGGGCGGGGCGAGCGGCAAACGTTACTGCCTGCCGCACTCGCGCATGATGATCCATCAGCCATTGGGCGGCTTCCAGGGTCAGGCCACCGACATCGACATCCATGCGCGGGAGATCCTGCTGGTGAGAGAGCGCCTGAACACCATCCTGGCCAAGCATACCGGGCAGCCCATGGATCAGATCCAGAAGGACACCGACCGCGACAATTTCATGGGTGCGGAGCAGGCGAGAGATTACGGCCTGGTCGATAAGGTCCTGTCGCACCGCGCCGCTGAAGTGGCTAAATCTTGATCAGTCAAAGGAAATGTCCCCAGGTGGGCACGGGGATTGCTTGTAAGCTCGGCAGAACCGTAGTTGAATGGGGCCTGTGGGCGGGTTGGATGCGGACCGTGGCGAGGCGACCCTGCCAGGGGGACGGGCGGCACCTCAAGCATCGCAACCGGAAGGCCGATCTGCGTCTGAGCTGAGAGAGGGTAGGTTATGAGTAACGATCGAAACGGCAAGGGAGACGACGGCAAGCTCCTTTACTGCTCTTTCTGCGGTAAGAGCCAGCATGAAGTACGCAAGCTGATAGCCGGACCCTCCGTCTTCGTCTGTGACGAGTGTGTCGAGCTGTGCAACGACATCATTCGCGAGGAGATGCAGGAGAAGGCCGCGGCGAGTGGCAGCAAACTGCCCAAGCCGAAGGAGATCAAGCAGGTCCTCGACGAATACGTCATCGGCCAGGAACGCGCCAAGAAGGTGTTGTCGGTTGCCGTATACAACCACTACAAGCGGCTCGAGGCGCGCAGCCGCAAGGAAGACGTCGAGCTGTCCAAGAGCAACATCCTGCTCATCGGTCCGACGGGTTCCGGCAAGACGCTGCTCGCCGAGACTCTGGCGCGTCTGCTCAACGTCCCCTTCACCATCGCCGATGCCACGACTTTGACGGAGGCCGGCTATGTCGGCGAGGACGTCGAGAACATCATTCAGAAACTGTTGCAGAAGTGCGACTACGACGTCGAAAAGGCGCAGACCGGCATCGTCTACATCGACGAGATCGACAAGAT
>JAJJPM010000090.1:0-16058 GCA_032907525.1 Gammaproteobacteria bacterium | reverse complement strand
CCCCAGCCGAGCAGGCGTGCGGCATCGTGGCGCCGGCCGCCGGTGCGCGCGAGGGCCACTTCGATCAGGATGCGTTCGAACGCCGGTGTGGCGCGCGCCAGCAGATCCTGTTCGCCGCGTGCCAGCGCCTGACCGGCCCAGGCGCGCAGCGCGTCTTCCCAGGCCGTGCCGCCCGCGACGGCCGCGGCGTCGGGCGCGCCGGCGGTCTCCAGCAGCTCCGGAGGCAGATCCTGCATGTGCACTTCGCGGCTGGCCGCCATCACCGTCAGCCAGCGGCAGAGATTCTCCAGCTGCCGCACATTGCCCGGCCAGGGGAGCTGCGACAGATAGGCGGCCACCTCGGGGCGCAGCGTCTTGGCCTCCACGTTCAGCTCCTGCGCGGCCCGCTCCAGGAAGAAGCGCAGCAGCAGGGGGATGTCCTCGCGGCGCTCGCGCAACGGCGGGATGTGGATGCGGATGACGTTGAGGCGGTGGAACAGATCCTCGCGGAAACGCCCTTCCTGCACCAGGTGCTCCAGATTCTGGTGGGTGGCGGCGATGATGCGCACGTCGACCTTGACGGGCGTATGCCCGCCCACGCGATAGAACTCGCCATCGGCGAGCACCCGCAGCAGGCGCGTCTGCAGCTCGGCGGGCATGTCGCCGATCTCATCGAGGAACAGGCTGCCGCCGTCGGCCTGTTCGAAACGGCCGATGCGGCGGTTCTGCGCGCCGGTGAAGGCGCCGCGCTCGTGACCGAAGAGTTCCGACTCCAGCAGATCACGCGGGATGGCCGCCATGTTCAGGGCGATGAACGGCGCCTCCTTGCGCGGACTGTGGCGGTGCAGGGCGCGCGCGACCAGCTCCTTGCCGGTGCCGGATTCGCCGTTGATCAGCACCGTGATGTTGGAGCGCGACAGGCGGCCGATGGCGCGGAAGACCTCCTGCATGGCAGGCGCTTCGCCGATGATCTCGGCCGGCTGCGTGAGCGCCTCGTGACCGGCGTCCGCCTGTTGCCGGCGGCGGTGCTGCACGGCACGCTGCACCAGCGCGACGGCGTCGTCGACATCGAAAGGCTTGGGCAGGTATTCGAACGCGCCGCCCTCATAGGCCGCGACGGCGCTGTCCAGATCGGAATGCGCGGTCATGATGATGACGGGCAGATCCGGATACTGCTCGTGGATCTCGCGGAGCAGCTCGATCCCGTCCACGCCGGGCATGCGGATATCGGTGACCAGCGCATCGGGACGGCCGCGTTCCAGGGCGTCGAGGACGCCGGTGGCGCCGGAGAAGCTGACCACATCCATCTCCGCCTGCTTCAATGCCTTTTCCAGCACCCAGCGTATGGAGCGGTCGTCGTCTATGACCCAGATCTTATCTGCCTTCGTCATCCACGGGCTCCAGGGGCAGCAGGATGGTGAATTCGGTATGGCCCGGGCGGCTGCTGCACTCGATGATGCCGCCGTGCCGGTTGACCAGTGACTGCGCGATCGACAGACCGAGGCCGGCGCCGTCGGCGTGGCCGGTCACCATCGGATAGAAAAGAGTTTCCTGCAGTTCGGGCGGCACGCCCGGTCCATCATCGATGATGTCGACCCGCACCACGAGCTTGTGGCGGCGGGGACCGATCGTGACCTGGCGCTGCGTCCGGGTGCGCAACACGATCCGGCCTTCGCCCGCCAGCGCCTGCACGGCGTTGCGCACGATGTTCAGCACCGCCTGGATCAGCTGTTCGGGATCGGCCTGGAAGTCGGGAATGCTGGGGTCGTAATCGCGCACCAGGACCAGCCCGGGGTTGCCCTCGGCCTCGACCAGGTTGCGCACGTGCTCGACGACCTGATGGATATTGCAGCGGCGCCGCTGCGGCAGCTGATTGGGACCCAGCATGCGGTTGACCAGGGAACGGAGGCGGTCCGCCTCGCCGATGATGATGCGGGTGTATTCCTTGAGGTCCTCGTCCTCCAGCTCGCGTTCCAGCAGCTGCGCCGCGCCGCGCAGGCCGCCAAGAGGGTTCTTGATCTCGTGGGCGAGGCCGCGCACCAGCTGGCGCGCCGCGTGGTGCTGCTCCAGCAGGCTCTCCTCCCGGGCGATGCGCAGATGGCGGTCGACCTGGACCAGTTCCACCAGTATCTGCGGACGGCCCCAGAATCCACTCGGCGATCCACTCAGGGATCCACTCAGTGATCCGCCCTGGGGGTCGATCAGCGGCGTCACCGCGCAGTCGACGATGATCTCCTGGCCGGCCGGCGTGTGCAGGTGCAGCTCGCGCTCGGTGAAGGGTTGCTCGCCCCTGAGGGCCAGATCGAGCCGCTGGGCGAGTTCACCGGCGCCCGGGATGACGTCGCCCAGCCTGTGGCCCTCCGCCTGGCGGGCGCTGACGGCGAGCAGCATCTCGGCCGCGGGATTCAGGTAGTCCAGCCGCAACTCCCCGTCGAACACCAGGACTGCGGTACTGAGGCCCTCGAGGATGCGGTCTTCTCGACGGCGTGGATTCAGGGGTCGGGCGTTCATGTCGGGTCCGTAGCAAGAAGCAAACCAATGGCAGACGGCGACGCCGGCCAGCCTTCACTGCCGACATAAATCAAGTTGAAACAACGTATTGAAAGATATCCGGCCTACGCCGCGGTCGGCATGGGGAGGTGGTCGCGGGCTGTGCACAGCCGGTTCGCACTCATCACGCACCATTATAGTGCGTTGCGGTGCACCATTGTTGGACCAGGCCGCGGATCAGGGTGGGGACGGGGCGGCGGCCGGAGGATTGAGGATGGAATGGCGGAGCAGATGCACCGTGATGGACGGGCTGCTGATCAGGACGGTGCCGCGGGCGTCGACGATCTGCCCCTGCAGGCTGTGGGTGCCGCGGTCGACGTTCTCCAGCGTGAGGGTCGCGGACTTGCTCTCGGACACGGGCTTACCGTCCAGGAGCACCACCAGCCGATGGCCGGCTCCGGTCTTGAGCGGAGGGTCGACGGCGAAGCTCAGGGTGATGGCACCGGTGTTCTCGCGGAGGGCCGCGTCGTCGGCGGGGGCCAGCAGTTCGAAACGCTCATAGGCGGCAGGCGCCTCGGGTTCGGCGGGCCGCGGCGTGATCGGCGCGAACCTGGGGGCCGAGTAGGTCTGAGGCGGTGCGACATGCACCTCTTCGGCGCCTTCTCTCGGCGTGTCGCTGAAATGCACCGTGCCGTCGGCGTCCACCCATTTGTAGATCGCCGCCGACGCCAGCAGGGGAACACCGGACAACACCAGGAAGGCGAGTGATCTGCGCATGCCGTCAACATAAATCCGGACGTGCGCGGATGCAATATGAATTCGGGGCACCGCTGCCCCCTCACGTTTATCCCGAAAACATTCCTCTGCCACGGAAACACACGGAAGGCACGGAAACGAAATCGCGTCGCGGAGCTCTGCCTCAGCGCGTGGCGGGTGATGTGGGCTGTCGCGTGAAGCCTATGATCTTGTCCGTGTTTTTCCGTGTGCTTCCGTGGCAAATACGGTTTTCGGGTTTATGGGGCAGCAGAGAACCTGGGGGAAAGGAAAAAGGCGGCAGAGCCGGGAAAAGCATCCCCGGCCCTGCCGCGTGGCATCACAGGCTGTAGTACATGTCGAACTCGACCGGATGGGTGGTCATGCGGATGCGCGTAACCTCGTGCATCTTCAGGGCGATATAGCTGTCGATCACGTCATCCGTGAACACGCCGCCGGCCTTGAGGAACTTGCGGTCGGCATCCAGGGCGTCCAGCGCCTGATCCAGGGCGTGGCAGACCTGCGGGATCTTCTTCTCTTCCTCCGGCGGCAGATCGTACAGATCCTTGTCCATGGCATCGCCCGGGTGGATCTTGTTCTGGATGCCGTCCAGGCCGGCCATCATCATGGCCGCGAAGGCCAGATACGGATTGGCGGTCGAATCCGGGAAACGCACTTCGATGCGGCGCGCCTTGGGATTGGAGACGAAGGGAATGCGGATCGATGCGGAACGGTTGCGTGCCGAATAGGCCAGCATGACCGGCGCCTCGAAACCCGGGACCAGGCGCTTGTACGAATTGGTCGACGGATTGGTGAAAGCGTTCAGCGCGCGGGCGTGCTTGATGATGCCGCCGATATAGTACAGGGCGAGTTCGGACAGGCCGCCGTACTTGTTGCCGGCGAACAGATTCTTGCCGGCCTTGGCCAGCGACATGTGCACATGCATGCCGCTGCCATTGTCGCCGACGATGGGCTTGGGCATGAAGGTCGCGGTCTTGCCGTAGGCATGGGCGACATTCTGGATCACGTATTTGAGGATCTGCACCTCGTCGGCCTTCTTCACCAGCGTGCCGAAGCTCACGCCGATCTCGCACTGGCCGGCGGTCGCGACCTCATGGTGGTGCACTTCCACGCCCAGGCCCATCTCTTCCAGGGCCAGGCACATGGCGGCGCGCAGATCGTGCAGTGAATCGACCGGCGGGACCGGGAAATAACCGCCCTTGACGGTCGGACGGTGACCCATGTTGCCGTCTTCGTAGACGCGCTCGGTGTTCCACGACGCCTCGCTGGAATCGACCTTGCAGAACGAACCGCTGATGCTCGAACCCCAGCGCACGTCGTCGAAGATGAAGAACTCGTTTTCCGGCCCGAAGTAGGCGGTATCGGCGATGCCGGTGGACTTCAGATACGCCTCGGCGCGCAGCGCGAGCGAACGCGGGTCGCGCTCGTAGCCCTTCATGGTATTGGGCTCGAGGATGTCGCAGCGGATGATCAGGGTGGACTCGTCGGAGAACGGATCCATCACCGCAGTGGCGGGGTCCGGCATGAGCACCATGTCGGATTCGTTGATGCCCTTCCAGCCGGCGATCGAGGAGCCGTCGAACATCTTGCCGTCCTTGAAGAAGCCGGCGTCCACGGTGCTGGACGGCACGGTCACGTGCTGCTCCTTGCCCTTGGTGTCGGTGAAGCGCAGGTCAACGAACTTGGCGCCGTTGTCCTTGATGAGTTTCTGTACCTTGGCTGCGGTCATGGGGTTTCTCTCCAACGCGGTAACGTGTCCAATCGCTGCACCCGCGGCGCGTTTTCAGGCGGACGCCCCGGGGCAGTGCAAAAAGCCGGTCCAACTTTGAGCAGCTTCGAGCACGAAGCATGCCACAGAAATAAACGATTATAGTTCAGTATCTTGCCGGTAACGCTCCACGGCCGGGCACCGGGAATGCACTAAAAAAGTGCGTGTCGACCGATAGACGCATCAAGTTGGTGCGGTTACCGGAAAAGCAGCCTCACCTCACCGATCTCGGTCAGCGGTTCGACGCCCCGCCGGAACGCGTCCGTCAGGGCCCGGGCCGCCTCGCGGTCGGCGACACATTCTAAGGGCAAGGTGATGTCGACGTGAATCTTGCCGTCCAGATAGTGGAGGGTGATGTCCTCGATGGCGGCCGCCTCGGGCAGAGGTTCCCAGCGGCGGCGCAGACGCTGGAGGATTTCGTCGCGCAGGGGCAGGTGGTCGCACGGGGAGCAGGTCTCGTCGTCCTCCGGATCGATGTGCACGGTGACGTCCGCGACCTCCTCGATGCGCGCGATCAGCGCCTCCCGCACCTTCTCGCCGATGCGGTGTCCCTCGGACACGCTGAGCGTCGGGTCCACCTGGATGTGCACGTCGACCAGCGCGTCGCCGCCGCTCTTGCGCGTGCGCAGGGTGTGCGCCCGGTGCACGCCGCCGACCTGCAGGATCTCGTCGCGGATCTTCTCCACGACCTCGGCGTCCAGCGCCGTGTCGATCAGCTCGCGGAGGCTCTGCCAGATCAGCTCCCAGCTGATCTTGATGATCATCAGGGCCACGCCGATCGCGGCCAGCGCATCGAGATAGGGGATGCCCATCAGCGTACCGGCGACGCCGATCAGCACGATGACCGAGGAAATGGCGTCGCTGCGGTGATCCCAGGCATTGCCGCGCAGCATGTTGGAGCGCAGCTTGCGCGCGGCCTTGATGGTATACCGGTACAGCGCCTCCTTGGCGAGGATCGATACCGCGGCGACCGCGAGAGCCGCGACGGTGGGCTGCAACAGCCGCGCCGGCTCCAGCAGACGGTGGGCGGCGTCGTAGGCGATGCCGATGGCGAATCCGCCCAGAATCGCGCCCTGCACGATGCCGAACACGGTCTCGATGCGGCCGTGGCCGTAGGGGTGGTCCTCATCGGCGTCGCGCGTGGCGTGCTTGGCGGCGAACAGGAGCAGGAAATCGCTGGCCAGATCGGAAAGCGAATGCAGGCCGTCGGCGATCAGCGCCTGCGAATGGGCGAGATAGCCGAACAGCAGTTTGATGGTCGCCAGCGCGGCGTTGATCCAGGCGCCCACGACCGTGACGCGGCGGATCTCGCTGTAACGCCTGGCACCCGCCCCTTCGATCGGGACGGATTCAGCCCGGTTTTCCGATGCCACGCCTCAGGACTCCTCGTCCGCCACCTCGACGGTGATGCTGATCTCCCGGCCTTCCTGCACGATGTCGCACACGCGATGACCGTTGATACGGCACCAGGTCGGGATATCGTGCAGCGCGCCGGGATCGGTGCAGTGTACACGCAGACGGTCGCCCGGACGCAGTTGCCTGATGGCGTCCTGGGTGCGGATGACCGGCAGCGGGCACAGCAGATTGCGCGCGTCGAGCTCGTGTTCGCTCATACGTACCAGGCCTGCGGCACTTCGTCGGGCAAGAGCGGCTTGATCTCGACGATGCGGCTGTCGCCCTGCGGATCGGTGATGCGCACCCGCACGCGCTCGGCATCGCGGCCCTTGCCGTAGCGGCACACCAGGCGGGCGGCGAGTTCCAGATCGTCGGCGTCGGCCTTGCCGTCGACCAGCGCCAGCGGACCCTCGAAGTCCACGGCATGCATATGCACGAATTGTTTGCGATAACCTTCCAGAAAATGGTTTTCGCCCTCTTCACGCCCGATGATGAGCTTGAAGTTGGGACGCGGCCGCAGATGACGGCCGACCTTCAGCAGCATGATGTCGTCCAGCTCGTAGCGGCGTTCGCCGCGCGCCTTCCACAGGTCCGCGAGCTTCACCGAATATTGCTCGTCGGTGAGGAAGCAGCAGCCGCCGGCGGGCTGCGCGTAGTCGGTGAAGCCGAACTGCGCGGCCAGCGCCATCTGCGGCTTGCGCGACCGGCCACTGAAGCCGTAGAGGCGTTCGCGGTCGATCCAGCCCTCGCGCTCCGGCAGGGTCGGCGGCAGGTTCCGCGCGCACAGCGGCCGCACCAGACGGTCCTCGGCGCCGGACTCGCGCGCCACCACCGGCATGGTGTCCTTGCGCTGCGACATGGGGCGCTGGCCGATCACCTCGCCGGTGATGATGAAGTCGAAGCCGTGCGCGTCGATCCATTCCAGCGCCTTGTGCACCATGAAGATCTTGCAGTCCAGGCAGGGATTGAGGTTGGCGCCGTAGCCGTGCTTCGGATTGAGCACGACGTCCTTGTATTCCTCGATGACGTCGACGATGTGCAGCTTGATGCCGAGCTGCTCGGCGACCCACAGCGCGTTGTTGCGCTTGGGCTTGGCGGCATCCTGGCGGCGGATGGCATGGGTATGCCCCTCGACGCAGAAGCCGGTGAAGAAATTGATGCCTTCGACGTGGATGCCCTGCTCCAGCATCACCCTGGCCGCGAGCATCGAATCGAGGCCGCCGGAGATCAGTGCCACTGCCTTGCGTTTGTCGGACATGCCGCCCACCTGGGAAAAACGGGGCCATAGTGTAGCCCAAAGCGGCCGCGGAGGGCAGGCGACGCGCGGCACGGCGTCGCCTCAGAACCTACTGATCTAATGGGGTTTTTCGGGATCCTGGGGCGCGGACACCGGGGTCGCGTCGGTGACGCCGCGCAGGCCGCGCAGGGCGCCCGGGCTGCCCGTGTCGGCCCACAGCTCGAGATTCTGCAGCGGCGCCAGCACCGGCTGGCCGCCCAGCCCCCGCATCGCCTGCAGCACGTCCATCAGGGCGACGAAGCCCTGGCAGAGCTGCTGATAGACCTCGGCGCCGGCATGACGCAGCCGCTCGGCCAGCGTCCCGTAGGCGCCGCGGCCCAGGTCGACGTAATAGGACACCCGCACCAGACGGCGTTCGGCATGCTGCGGATACAGACCCGAGAACAGCAGGCACTGGTCGCCGACATCGCGCAGCTGCGCCTCCTGGAGCTGGCCGGTCTCGGCGAGGCCGCGCAGATATTCGATGGCCATGGCGCGGCCGGCGATGTCGGGCCGTGCGGCGAAGCGCATGAGCAGAAAGACGAGGTAGCTCTCCAGGGTCTCGTCGAGGTGCATGTCCGCGGCCGACTCGGCCTCGCTGACGAGGGCGTGCCATTGGGCGGTGGATGTGGGCTCCAGGATCAACTGACGCATACATGCCTCCTGTCGTTGCAAGCTTAACGGCATCGCGCCGCGGCCGCTTGACGCGCGGCCGCGAGCCCTGCCGGCAACCGACTCCCATGCAGATTCCACACCACCCCGACACCGGTCGGCATGCCGGTGCGCCGGCCCGGATCCGCCGTCGCGGGTGCGGTTGTCAGGCCCGGCGCCACGGCTTAACATCCATCGGGCCTTGCATTTCCGTCATATCCGTCACATCAGGACGGCGACCGAAGGGCGGACGAACGACCCGAGAACACTAAAATTATGGAGGAGCGAGTCATGAAAAAAGTTTCCTGGAGCGTCGCCGCGGCGACGCTGTTGCTGTCCTCGGCCGCAGGGGCGGCGGACCGTTTCGTCGGCTTCGGGGTCGGCTCGGTGGACATCGACGATTCCACCACCATCGCCGGCAGCCGCGTGGAGATGGACGACACCGACATCGGCTGGAAGGTCTACGGCGGCATGATGCTCACCAAGAACTTCGGCTTCGAGGCCGGCTGGACCGACCTGGGCGACATGAATCACGGCGGCGTCGACCTGGAGACCGAAGGCTTCACGGCCGCCGGCCTCGCGGCCCTGCCGCTGGGCAACAGCTTCAGCCTCTACGCCAAGGCCGGCGTGTTCTTCTGGGATCAGGACATCGACACCGTCGGCTACGACGGCGAGGACCTGATGTACGGCGTCGGGGCGCGCGTCCGCTTCATGGAGCAGTTCCACGCGCGCATCGAGTACGAGATCTTCGAGACCGAGATCGAAAGCAGCCTGATCTCGGTGGGGATGGGCCTGCAGTTCTGATCGCCCCCCGGCCCGAATAAAGGGGGACAGACTCAAGTCTGTCCCCTTCCGGGTTTTAAGTCTGTCCCCTTCACTCTTTACACTCTTACCGGCCTTGCCCCTTCCGCCCCACACTGCCCGCTTACCTCCCGCCACCCGACCGGCTATACTGCCGGCTCCCCAAGCTTAAGCAGTTGATTCATGTCGATGTCTGCGGATACCACGGGCGCCGCCGCCGGGCGCGACGCGAGCACCTTCCAGGGCCTCATCCTGGCGCTCCAGGAATACTGGGCCGCGCAGGGCTGCGTCATCCTGCAACCATTTGATTTGGAAGTCGGCGCCGGGACCTTCCACCCCGCGACCTTCCTGCGCTCCATCGGGCCCGAGCCCTGGCGCACGGCCTACGTGCAGCCCTCGCGCCGCCCCACCGACGGGCGCTACGGCGAGAACCCGAACCGGCTGCAGCACTATTACCAGTTCCAGGTGATCCTCAAGCCCTCGCCACTGGAGATCCAGGAGCTGTATCTCGGCTCGCTCCGGAGCCTCGGCATCGATCCGCTGGTGCACGACATCCGCTTCGTCG
This sequence comes from Gammaproteobacteria bacterium, assembly GCA_032907525.1. Lineage (GTDB taxonomy): Bacteria > Pseudomonadota > Gammaproteobacteria > Thiohalobacterales > Thiohalobacteraceae > JAHJQQ01. The sequence continues at coordinate 6,359 of JAJJPM010000090.1, read as the reverse complement.
AGGACAACTGGGAATCGCCAACGCTCGGCGCCTGGGGCCTGGGCTGGGAGGTATGGCTGAACGGCATGGAGGTCACCCAGTTCACCTATTTCCAGCAGGTCGGCGGCCTCGACTGCCGGCCGGTCACCGGCGAGATCACCTACGGCCTGGAGCGCATCGCCATGTATCTGCAGGGCGTGGAGAGCGTGTTCGACCTGGTCTGGACGCGCGGTCCGCAGGGCGACGTGACCTATGGCGACGTGTTCCACCAGAACGAGGTGGAGATGTCGGCCTACAACTTCGAGCACGCGCCGGTCGAGGATCTGTTCCGCTGGTTCGACGTGTGCGAGACGCAGAGCCGGAAGCTCATCGAGGCCGGTCTGCCGCTGCCCGCCTATGAAATGGTGCTGAAGGCCTCGCACAGCTTCAATCTGCTGGATGCGCGCAGCGCGATCTCGGTGACCGAGCGTCAGCGCTACATCCTGCGCGTGCGCACCCTGGCGCGCGCCTGCGCCCAGGCCTATTACGACGCGCGCGAGGCGCTCGGCTTCCCGATGTGCAGGCCGGAGGGTGCGGCATGACCGACGAGACCCGCGACCTGCTGATCGAGATCGGCACCGAGGAACTGCCGCCCAAGGCGCTGCTGCGCCTGAGCCGCGCGTTCAGCGACGGCGTGCGCAAGGGCCTGATACAGGCCGACCTCGCCTTCGGCGAGGTGCACGACTATGCCGCGCCGCGACGGCTGGCCGTGTGGATCGAGGCCGTGGCCGCGACCCAGGCCGACCGTGAGCAGATCCGGCGCGGCCCGGCGCTGGCAGCCGCCTTCGACGACGAAGGCAATCCGACGCCCGGTGCGCAGGGCTTCGCGCGTTCCTGCGGCGTCGGTGTCGAGCAGCTGGAGAAGCTCGAGACCGACAAGGGCGCCTGGCTGGTGCACCGCGTCATGGAACGCGGGCGCGGCACGGCCGAGCTCGTTCCCGATATCGTCGACCGGGCGCTCTGCCAGCTGCCGATCCCCAAGCGCATGCGCTGGGGCGCGGGTACGGCCGAATTCGTGCGGCCGGTGCACTGGATCGTTTTGCTGTTCGGCGACGAGGTCATCGATGCCGAGATCCTCGGCGTCAGGAGCGGCCGCGAGACGCGCGGACACCGCTTCCATCACCCGGCCCCGATCTACATCGGCGAGCCGGCCGCCTATGCGCCGCTGCTGCAGACCGAGGGCCGGGTGCTCGCCGATTTCGCCGAACGCCGTGAGGCGATCCGCGGCCAGGTGATCGAGGCCGGCGTCGCCGCCGGCGGCCGCGCCCTCATCGACGAGGATCTGCTCGACGAGGTCACGGCGCTGGTGGAGTGGCCGGTCGCGGTGGTCGGCGATTTCGAGACGCGTTTTCTCGAGGTGCCGTCCGAGGCGCTGATCTCGACCATGCAGGACAACCAGAAATATTTCCCGGTGGTCGATGCACAGGGCCGGCTGCTGCCGCATTTCATCACCATATCCAACATCGTCAGCCGCGATCCCGCGCAGGTGAAGGCCGGCAACGAGCGCGTGGTGCGCCCGCGCCTCACGGACGCGGCCTTCTTCTGGAACCAGGACCGCAGGCAGCGCCTGGAGGCGCGCATCGACCGGCTCGGCACCATGGTGTTCCAGAGCCGGCTCGGCACGCTGCTCGACAAGCAGAAGCGCGTCGCGCGGCTGGCCGCCCACATCGCCGCCGCGCTCGGCGCCGACCCGCGGCTGGCGGAGCGTGCGGCCATGCTCGCCAAGTGCGACCTGCTCACCCAGATGGTGTTCGAGTTTCCCGAGCTGCAGGGCGTGATGGGGCGCTACTACGCGCGGCACGACGGCGAGCCCGACGAGGTCGCGCAGGCGATCGACGAACAGTACCGGCCGCGCTTCGCCGGCGATGCGCTGCCGGAAACCGCGACCGGCCAGGCGCTGGCGATCGCCGATCGCCTCGATACGCTGGTCGGCATCTTCGCCATCGGCCAGCCGCCGACCGGTGACAAGGATCCCTTCGCCCTGCGCCGCGCCGCGCTCGGCGTGCTGCGTATCCTCATCGAAGGCGGTCGCGATCTCGATCTCGCCGAACTGCTCGCGGCGGCGGCCGCCGGCTTCCCCGCGGCGCTCGCGGCCGGGACGGCGGTCGACGGCGTGTTCGAGTTCATGATGGAACGGCTGCGCGCCTACTACACCGATGCCGGCATCGCACCCGACGTGTTCGATGCCGTGCGCGCGCAGCGCCCGACCCGCCCGCTGGATTTCCATGCCCGCCTGCACGCGGTCACCGAGTTCCGCGCGCTGCCGGAGGCGGAGAGCCTCGCCGCGGCCAACAAGCGCATCGGCAACATCCTGCGCAAGACGGAGGAGGCGATCCCCGCGGCGGTCGCGGCCGAGCGGCTCGTCGACGCGGCGGAACGCGATCTGGCCAAGGGGCTCGACGAGCTGCGCGGCGAAGTGGAAAGCGCGTTCGACCGCGGCGACTACACCACGGGCCTGCGGCGGCTGGCGGCGCTGCGCGAGCCGGTCGACCGTTTCTTCGACAACGTCATGGTGATGGCCGAGGATGCCGCGCTGCGCGCCAACCGACTCGCGCTGCTGCAGCAGCTGCAGTCGCTGTTCCTGCGGGCGGCGGATCTGTCGCGGCTGCAATAGGGGTCGATGCGAAGGACGGCAGCGGCCGTTCGTCGCATGGAGTTGCCGAGAACGTCATAGGTGGTGCGGCACAGCGCACGGGCGGGACGCCGTGAATACGTCCCTGTAGGCTTGACGGCAGCATCCCTGCTGCCGACACCCGCCCGTGCGCTGTGCCGCACCGCCGCGAGGCCACCCGGCCTGCCGGGCCGGGGCCTTCCACACCGGGGTACTGCGATGAACGAACAGGATTCCTACCAGGCGATGCTGAAGGCCGTGCAGGCCTTCCACGACAAGCACGATTTCAAGAACACCGGCGGCGAGGAGCTGACCTACCGCGTGGCGCTGATGGCCGAGGAGCTCGGCGAGATCTCCTCCTGCGTCACCAAGGGCAAGGGCAAGGCCTTGCTCGCGGAGGAGTGCGCCGATCTGTTCATCCTGCTGATCGGCACCGCCATCGCGCAGGACTTCGATCTCGGGCAGGCCTTCTGGGACAAGATGGAGAAGCTGATGCAGCGCGAATCGCGCATGGTCAACGGCCGCATCCGCGTCTCAGAATTCCGCGACATGGAATGAGCGAGGATGGCCACGAAACCCACGAAATCCGCGAAAAAGTATGAGGAGAGAACTTTCTCGTCGGCATTGTTCGTGGATTTCGTGGGTTTCGTGGCCATCCTACGGTTGACGCCGCCTGGCGTGGCCGGGAACTTCCAACTATGCGACTCGTGATCCTCGACCGCGACGGTGTCATCAACGAAGACTCCGACGCCTACATCAAATCGCCCGATGAATGGATTCCCATTCCAGGCAGCCTGGAGGCGATCGCGCGGCTCAACCGCGCGGAGTACCGGGTGGTGGTGGCGAGCAATCAGTCCGGCCTCGCGCGCGGCCTGTTCGATGCCGACACCTTGAGCCGCATCCACGAGAAGATGCACCGCGCGCTCGCCGATGTCGGCGGCGCAATCGATGCGGTGTTCTTCTGTCCGCACGGCCCCGATGACGAGTGCGACTGTCGCAAGCCCAGGCCCGGCCTGCTGCAGGACATCGCGCGGCGCCTGAACGTCTCGTTGCGGGGCGTGCCCGCGATCGGCGACTCGCTGCGCGATCTGCAGGCGGCGCGCAGCGTGGGCGCGCAGCCCATCCTGGTGCTCACCGGCAAAGGCGCGAAGACACAGGCGCGGCTGCAGGCGGAAGGGTTCGGTGACATCCCGGTGTTCGCCGACCTCGCCGCGGTGGTCGATGCCCTGCTCGCCGAGCGGGGTGAGGCATGAACGCATCGACCGCCCTGCGCGTGGTCCGCTCCGGACTGTTCGGCGTGGTGTTCTTCACCACCATTCCGATATTCGCCATGGCCACCGTGCTGTGCTTTCCGTTCTCCTTCCGCGTGCGCTATGCGGTGGCCACGCGCTGGGCGCGGCTGAACCTGTGGTGGCTCAGGTACAGCTGCGGACTGACGTACCGCGTCACCGGCCGCGAGAACATCCCCAAGGACACGGCGATCATCTTCAGCAAGCACCAGTCGACCTGGGAGACGCTCGCCCTGCAGGAGATCTTTCCGCCGCAGGTCTGGGTGCTGAAGCGCGAACTGCTGAGGGTCCCGTTCTTCGGCTGGGGCCTGGCGATGGTCGGCGCCATCGCCATCGACCGCAAGGCCGGCCGCAAGGCCGTCGAGCAGCTGGTGACCCAGGGTCGGCAGCGGCTGGAGACCGGCCGCTGGGTGGTGGTGTTTCCCGAGGGCACGCGCATGGCGCCGGGCGAGCGCGGACGCTACCGCATCGGCGGCGCCGTGCTCGCGGAGCAGACCGGACACGCCATCGTGCCGGTCGCGCACAACGCGGGCGAATACTGGCCGGCGCGCAGCTTCCTGATGCGGCCGGGCGAGATCCAGGTGGTGATCGGCCCGCCGATTCAAAGCCAGGGGCGTTCGGCTGCGGAGATCCTCAGACAGGCGGAGGCGTGGATCGAAGACACCATGGCGCGGATCTCGGCGCCGCGGCCTGCGGAGTGAGCGCGGTTCAGGCCCCATTCAGCGGCGGCAGCCCAGGCTTGGGTCATATCCGATTCACACACGAGGCGTCCACCAAGGGGGAAACATGCTGACACGCAGACGGTTCATGATCGGCGGCCTGCTGACGGCCGGCGCACTGGTGCTGGGTGGCTGTGCGGCCAGCGGAACGTCGACGCGCGGCGCGGTCACCGTCCGCGACGAACACGGCCGCGTGACGCTGGTATTCAGCGACCGTGACCGCGACGAGATCCACCGCTGGTACCGCAGGAACCTGCCGCCCGGCCTGGCCAAGCGCGAAACGCTGCCACCGGGCCTGCGCAAGCAGCTGCACCGCAAAGGCACCCTGCCGCCCGGCCTGGAGACACGGCACCTGGACCGCGAACTCGAGATGCGGCTGAGCCCGCTGCCCAGAGGCTATTCGCGGCTGCGCATCGGCACCGACATCGTGCTCATCGACGACCGCAGCCGGGTGATTCTGGATGTGGTGACGGATATCGGGCGGTAGAAGACAAGGAAAGACCAAGCCCCCCACCGGGCGAACACCGGCGGGGCGGCGAAAAGCGGACGAAGCGGGGAGTGAGGGTTTGCTTCACTCGAAGATCTGCTATCGGCCGGAAGCAGACCATGCGCGAGAATAAATTCTCTATTCGGCTACTACTGCCTCCGACCCAAAGCGGACATCTTGCTCACAGCCAAGACAATCGAAAACGACGAGCGAGACTCTGCATCGCAGGTAATGGATGATTACCAATAAGCCGGATAATCCTATCGTCGCTTTAAACAAAGCTCTAATCACTCATTGGCGCCCTATTGCAAATGCACTTGCCCGGTTCGAAACTATTGGACAAAAGAACGATGCAGGCCATCATTGCGATGGCGAATCCTGCGCCGCCAACTATATTAATATTGCGTAAGCCGCCTAATAAACTGGTTAGAAGACAATGGACGAAGTCATAAAGCCTCTGATGGCCGAATTCGGCGCGGCGGTTCATGATGCCCAGGTCCTTGAAAGCTCAATTGAGCTTATCCTCTCGCTTCTCGATCAGACTGCGCGGCAGGGAGAGGAGGTGCCGGGAATCGAGGCCCTTATATCGTACTCAGACAAGACGCTTGGTCAACTTATTGGGCTCTTAAAGCGGCGCGTCACCGTTACTGAATCGGAAGAAAAACTATTGAAGGACGCATTGATTATCCGGAATCAACTTGTCCATTCATTTTTCAGGCGAGAGGACAGGCTCAAGGCAACACTGACTCCAGACGGAGTAACAGCTCTTATTGATGAAGTCAGAAACATCAGGACTCTAATTCGACAGGCAAACGATATATCAGATCGTATGCTTGATTCGCTATTGAAACAATACGGTCTCAGCGTCGGGCAGCTGGAAGAGAATGCTGTAAAGATGTATCGAAAGGCGAGCTTAGAGTATCTGAAACCCGTCATTCATTGATGATGGAAACAGTTCTTTAACCATGTTATCAACTGCTACGCCGGTGCGTTATCCGTAACGTCATGTGTTTATGTGTCGACAATTCATAGTCAAAGGATGTTAATCGGATGGATGTCCATTACATAGATAAATCCGGTCAGCAATTACAGGTAACGAAGGATGAATTTATTACAAGTTATCAAGACGGCCAGATTGATCCATATACCCTAGTGTGGTCGCGTGGGATGGATGAATGGATGCCGCTTATGGAGTCTCCATTAAAGGAGGGCCTAGAACATGTACCACCCCCGTT
>JAJJPM010000089.1:0-16093 GCA_032907525.1 Gammaproteobacteria bacterium | reverse complement strand
CGCTGCGGTATTCAAGCATCGGAGCACGCGGCGTGCTCGTTACTCGGGCCTCCGGCCCTCGCCCCTCCTTTCAGTCGGGGCCGCCTCCGCTGCGCTCCGGCGTTGTCTCGGCTGCGCCTCGGCTCAACCGCTCGGACACCTCTCCGGGAACCTGGTCTTTCATCCGCTGTTTCGACGCTGCGGTATTCAAGCATCGGAGCACGCGGCGTGCTCGTTACTCGGGCCTCCGGAAGGCCGCAACCTCCCTACTTCAAACGGTTACGGCACCTGAACCCACGGCCGCGGAGTTCCCGCCAGGAACCTCCAGCCGCAAAGAGCGCGTAGGGTAAACCACCGGCCGGCGGCATGCAATCGGGCTTCCGGCGGCGGCCGTGTTCCGCTCTTCGCGGGAGGGGCCCGGGGCATTTGCATTCGGGGGCGGCTGCCCCTAGAGTTGTCAGCCGCCCGGGACACGCCCCCGTGCCCGAATGTTGGTCAGCCGGTCGCTCCGATCCCACCTTATATATATCCGCCATGCCCACCCCGCTCGCCCGCCGTCTGTCCTTCCTGCTGTTCGCGCTGGCGGTGTCCGTGTTTTCCGTAGGGGCCGATACGCCGCCACTGGAGATGGGCGCCGCGGAGCCGCTGGACCCGAAGCTGCTGCGGCAGTGGGTCGACCAGATGAAGCGCGAGCCGCGCGGTCCGTTCAGCCGCATACGCTGGTTCTGCGAGGACGGCGCCATCCTGCCGCCCACGCCGGGGGCCTGCAGCGAACACGGCGGCGGCGTGCAGCACGGCGAATGGAACACGCGCATCCTGGCCATGCGCAACGACGGCTACCTGGTGGCGAACCTGCTGGCCGACATTCAGCCGCTGGATTTCGTCGGGCCGGCGGCGCATCTGGACCGTCTGCGCCAGATCCTGCTCGAGCAGTTCCTGATCGCCAACGACGACGGCTTCCTGTTCCGGCAGGCGCGCTATTACCGCGGCGCACTGCAGATCGAGGACGAGCACGACGGTGCGCGGCAGCTGCTGCTGGCACTGGTGGAGGATCCGGACTGGCTGGCGCCGCGGCGTTATCTGCTGCTGCGCGAGGCGGCGCGGCTGCTGCCCGTGCGGCTGGAGCCTTCGACCGCCGGCGAGGCGCGCCAGCTGGCCATCGAGATCGCCGACAAGGACCCGGCCTTCCAGCCGCTGCGGGTGAAGATCCACGGCATCCCCGACGCGAACGATCCGCAGCTGGTGCGCGAGCACGCCGCGAGCCGTGGCCTGCCTGAGCTCGCCGAGCAGTACGCGCGTCTGGCCGAACAGCTCGAGGCGCTGTACGCGCCGCGGACCGCGCTGCGCCAGCTCGAGGCGCTGGCCGACGAGACACCCAACCGCGCGCTCAAGGCCGAGCTGCGTGCCGCCGCCGCGCGCCTCGGCGGCACGCGGGATCTCGCGCAGCGCCTGACGCTGGCCGCCGACTACGGCGCCGACTGGCGCGAGCGCATCGCCGCACCCGGCGACCTGAGCCCGCCGAACCGCATCCGCGTGCTGCTCGCCGGTCTCGCGATCGAGGACGAGATCTATGCCCTCGGCAATCGGCTCGTCGAAGAGGCACAGGCGGCGGACCGGGCCACGCGTCTCCAATGGCTGCGGGACATGACGAAGGGGCTGTATGCCGCCGGTCTGCTGTCGGCGCGTCAGCGGCAGGCGGCCGAACACGAGATCGCGCAGCTCCTCGCGACGCGACCGCTGCGCGTCGAGGCCTACCTCTCCGCGCTGCGCTATCTCGCGCGCGTGCCCCAGTGGGCGCAGCGCGGCATGGAGTTCCATTTCGGACTCACGGTCGAGCGCTGGACGGTGCTCACGCCCAACGCGGTGCACTACATCCCCGACCGGCTGCGCACCAGCCCGCTGCTCGCCTTCACGCGCGTGCTCGACGGACTCACTGAAGACGCCAACGACCTCGCCGGCGTGCGGCACACGCTGTTCGGACGGGAGCAGGCCACCGGCCTGCGCGCCCTCAACCCCGGCCTGAGCCGCGGCACTCTGCTGCCGCCGCCGCAGGACGAAGCGGACTTCCGCCGCGACGGCATCTACCTGCTGCCATCGACCACGCCGGAACTCCCGCGCGTCGCCGGCATACTCACGCGCGGCGAGGGCAGCTCGCTGTCGCATGTGCAGCTGCTGGCCCGCAACCTCGGCATTCCCAACGTGGTCGTGGACGATGCGCTTCTGGCCGAGATCGAGGCACACATGGGCCAGCCCATCGTCATGGCGGTGAGTCCGCGCGGCGCGGTGGAGATCGCGGTGGACGGACCGCGCTGGGATGAGGTCTTCGGCCGCGAGACGCTCGCCGACGACATCGTCATCGAGCCCGATCTGGACAAGCTCGATCTGGAACACACGGAGCCGATGCCGCTGGAACGCATTTCGGCGCGCGACTCCGGGCGCACCGTCGGCCCCAAGGCCGCCAACCTCGGCGAACTGCGCCGCAACTATCCCGAAGCGGTGAGCGCCGGCCTGGCGATCCCGTTCGGCGCGTTCCGCGCGCTGCTCGACAAGCCGATCGCGCCGGAGCGGCCCGACAGCCCCAGCGCCTACGACTGGCTGAACGCCGAATACGCACGGCTGCGCACGATCACCGAGCCGGGCCGGCAGCGTGAAGAGGTGCAGGCCTTTCTCGCGGCGTTGCGCGACTGGATCACGCATACGGACCCCGGCGAAGAGTTCCGCATGCGGCTGCGCGCGGCGATGACCGAGGTGTTCGGCAGCGCCCACGAAGTCGGTGTGTTCGTGCGCAGCGACACCAACGTCGAGGACCTGCCGGGCTTCACCGGCGCAGGACTCAACCGCACCGTGCCCAACGTGGTCGGCTTCGAACCGATCGTGCAGGCCATCCAGCAGGTGTGGGCCTCGCCCTTCACGGAACGCGCCTATGCCTGGCGGCAGGCGCACATGCCGCAGCCCCGGCACGTCTATCCGGCGGTGCTGCTGCTGCAGACCTTCCCCGCGCAGAAGTCCGGCGTGCTGGTGACGGCCGACGTCGAGAGCGGCGACCGCCACTGGCTGTCGATCGCCGTGTCCGAGGGCGTGGGCGGCGCGGTCGAGGGTCAGGCCGCCGAAGAACTGCGGGTGCGCCGCGCCGACGGCGAGACGCGCCTGCTCGCCCAGGCCTCCGCGCCCCTGCGCGCCGAAGCCGCGCCCGGCGGCGGCATCGTACGCGTTCCGGCGAGCGGCGCCGAGCGCGTGCTCACCGAGGCCGAGACCGAACAGCTGCGGCGCCTGGCCGACGACGTCGAACGGCGCTTCCCCATGCCCGGCGGCGACGGCGGCCTGCCGGCCCCGGCGGACATCGAGTTCGGCTTCCGCGACGGCCGCCTCGCACTGTTCCAGATCCGTCCCTTCGTGGAGAGCGCACGGGCACGCCGCAGCCAGTATCTGATCGGAATGGACCGCGCCGCGGTGCGCGGCGCGGATACCGTGGTGGACTTGGGGGTGAGGAGTGAGGAGTGAAACCCGGTATGGCCACGGAATCACACGGAAATACACGGAAAAAATATTTGTGCCAAAGGCCTTGCAGGTGATATGGCCGCTTGCAGCGGTGCTAAGGGGACAGACTTAAGTCTGTCCCCGAGGGTGAGTGTAAGTCTGCCCCCGGCGCTTCCGTGTATTTCCGTGTGGTTCCGTGGCCAAGATCTTTTCTCCTCACTCCTCACTGACTTCGACTAACATCCAGACCATGCCACCACGACCGCATCCGCCGAAGACCGCCCGCCGCCTGCTCGGCTGCGCGCTGGCGCTGTGCCTCGGGACGGCCTTCGGCTATCCCATCGACGCCTTCGAGGAGACCGGCATCGCGCGGCTGGAGGGGTATCGGCTCGCGCAGCAGGGCAAAGTGCCGGGCAACAAACTGCCGCCGGGCGCGCAGCTGCCGGCCGCGCAGATCCGGCTGCAGCTGCAGGACCATCCGGACTTCGAGATCCCGGCGCCCGATCCCGACTTCACCCGCCGCATCGTCCGCCTGCTCGGCGCCGACGCGAAGCGCTACAGCATCAGCGTGCTGGACCTGAGCGATCCGGCTGCGCCCCTGTATGCCGAGCACAACGGCGACACGCGCCGCAATCCCGGCAGCGTGGGCAAGCTGATGGTGAGCCTGGCGATGATGCAGACGCTGGCGGACATCCATCCCGACGACATCGAGGCGCGCCGGCGCGTGCTGAAGGACAGCCTGGTGACGGCGGACGCCTTCATCCGCACCGACCATCACGTCGTGCCGTTCTGGCGTCCCGACGAGAACCGCATACGGCGCCGTGCGCTGCGCGAGGGCGACACCGCGAACCTGTGGAGCTACCTCGACTGGATGATGTCGGCGAGCTCCAACGCGGCCGCCAGCATGGTCATGCAGCAGGTGCTGCTGCTGCGGCATTTCGGGGCGAATTATCCGGCCGCACCCGACAGGATGCAGGCCTTTCTGGAACAGACGCCGCGCAAGGCGCTGGGCGAGCTGTGGGTCGACACCGTGAAATCATCGGCGACGCGCAACGGTCTGGATCCGGAGGATCTGCGCCAGGGCAGCTTCTTCACCCATCAGGGCAAGCGGCGCGCGCCCGGCACCAACAGCGTCGCGACCACCGACGAGCTGATCCGCTATCTGCTGCGCATGGAGCAGGGCCGGCTGGTGGACCCGTGGTCGAGCCTGGAGATCAAGCGGCTGATGTACATGACGCAGACGCGCATCCGCTATGCGTCGGCGCCGGTGCTGCGGGATGCGGCGGTGTACTTCAAGTCCGGCTCGCTGTACCGCTGCCAGCCGGAGGAAGGCTTCGTCTGCAAAAAATATCAGGGCAACGTCGAGAACCTGATGAACTCGGTGGCCATCGTGGAATCACCGGCGGGCGAGCCGCGGCTGTTCTACATGGTCGCGATCACATCAAACGTTCTGAAGCGGAACTCCGCCGTGGAGCATCAGACGCTGGCGACCCGGCTGCACGCGCTGCTGCGAGGCCTGCGGTCCGCACCGGCTGTTCCAGAATGATGCCGTCGAGCTCGCAGATCAGGTTGGACATCCACTCGCCGCCCTTCGGGCTCTCGGCCAGCGCCACCGCGATGTAGGTGCGTCCGGCGTGCTCGACGATGGCGCTGTCGGCGTGCCAGTGGCGCCACGTCCCCGACTTGCGGTAGATCTGCACGTCCGGGAAGTTCGCGGTCAGGCCCTTCACGAACTTGTGGTTGATGCCGGGCGAGCCGAGGATGGCCTTCATCTCCTTCGACAGTTCCGGCGAGGCGAGCTGGCCGGTCTCGAGCAGATAGTAGAAGCGGGCGACCTGGAAGGCGGTCGCGCCGTGAGAGAGGTTGTGCAGGGGATCACGGCGGTAGGCCACGCCCTGCGCGTATTCTTTGCCGACCCACAGGCCGCCGTTGTAGCGCTCGTCGTAGAGGCGGTATTTCGGCGAACTGAGGACGTTGTTAATATAGTTGCGCCCGACACGGTGGATCAGCTCGGTGGCCGCGGTGTTGGAGGAATAGCGGATCATGTCGGTCATCAGTCCGCGCAGCTCGTCGTCCAGCGCGAGCTTCCCCTCGTGAACGCGCTCGAACGCGGCCAGCAGGATCGCGATCTTCGGCAGGCTCGCCGCATAGACCATGCTGTCGCCGTTGACGTGGGCCAGGCTGGGGTGCTGCGGATCGGTGACGTCGACGAGGGCGATGGCCAGTTGGCCCTTCTTGACCGGCCCGTCAAGATTCAGGCGCTTGATGCGCTGTTCCAGCTGGCGCTGGAGGGCGGGATCCTGGGCATCCCGAAGCCGGGGGAAATGCTGTTCTGCGTTAACGACTTGGGACGATACCGCCAGCCCCAGCAAGAGTCCGAACACCGCTATCAGTCGCAACATGCAACGACCTCCCCCCTGACCTGCAGGGCTCATGGTAACCGAATACCGCTGGATCGCAAACCTCATGCCAACATTTCGCAACGGCCGCCTCGCTCAGGCCGTGCTGCTGTTCACGAATTTCTTTCTCATCATCACGGCGCTGTATCACCTCAAGCCCGCGAGCCGGTCGATCTTCGTGACCGCGCTGGGCAGCGACCGCCTGCCGTATGTGTGGATCGCGACGGCGGTCGGCCTGGGGCTGCTCATCACCGTGTATCACCGGCTGATCGAACGGCACTCGCGCCTGAATGTCGTGCTGGCGACCTGCGCGATCATCATTGCCTGTCTTATCGGCTTCTACCCGTCCCTGCCGCACAGTGCATTTGTGCTGCCGTTCGCGTTTTACATATTCGTCGACATGCTGAGCGTGGTTCTAGTCGAACAGTTCTGGAGCTTGACAAATACCGCCTACAGCACCGATCAGGGCAAGCGCTGGTACGGGCTGATCGCCACGGGCGGGCTGCTCGGGGGCGTGGCCGGCGGTGTGCTGTCGGCCACCTGGGTGGAGCGTCTCGGGCTGGACACCTTCGACCTGCTGCCGGTCGCGGCCGGCATCGTCGCGCTGCTGATGCTGCTCAGCGTGCTGATGGGGCGCCTGGGGCTGTACGTCGAACAGCCGGGCGTCGCCAATCATGACGAGGCCGAGCGGGACCAGTGGCACTTCATCGCGAAGCACCGCTATCTGTTCCTGATCGCGGCGATCCTGCTGCTGGCGCAGGTGGTGGAACCGCTGGTCGAGTTCCAGTTCATGAAGATGGTGGAGACGCACATCGAGGGACGCGAGGCGCGCACGGTGTACCTGGCGGACGTGTTCGGCATCCTCAGTGCGGTGGCGATCGCCGTCAACCTGCTGATCACGCCGCTGATCCACCGCTGGCTGGGCGCCCTGGGCGGGCTGTTCGCGCAGCCGCTGTCGGTCATGGCCGGCAGCCTGTACTTCATGTCGAACGCGACGCTGCTGGCGGGCAGCGCGCTGAAGATCGCCGACCGCGGGCTGTCGTATTCCATCAACCGCGCGTCCAAGGAACTGCTCTACATCCCCATCGATCCGGTGCTGATCTTCAAGGCCAAGGCCTGGATCGACATGTTCGGCTACCGGATGTTCAAGGTGCTGGGCTCGCTGCTGATCCTGCTGCTGACCCAGTGGCTGCCCTGGAGCCTGTCGGCCCGCGACCTGGGCTGGCTGGTGCTGGCGACCTGCCTGCTGTGGATGTACGCCCTGGTCCGGCTGGGCGGCGAGTACCGGCGCGTGTCGGCGCGGGCCGCCGCGGCCGCCCGCTGAGCAAGTGTGATGGCGCTCACACGCCGGTGGGCTACCCTTCTATATGCTGTCGAACGGGCTATAACCGAATGGCACCTACTTGACTGATGTCTTGAAATACATAGCCACGGAACCCACGGAATGACACGGAAAAAGGCGTATTGTAAAAATCCGAAGACCGACCGCGGGGAGATGATCCCAGGCTTACGCAATGAGGGCTTTCCGTGTTGTTCCGTGGATTCCGTGGCCAAGAAGGAGTTTAGGCAAGTGCCATTCGCTTATAACCCACAATTCCAACTGGAGACCGATCTCATGAACATGCTGCGTACGACCTGCCGCCGAATCGCCCCCTTCGTCCTGGGCGCCTTCGGTTTCGTATCGCTGTACACGCCGATGGCCCAGGCCGGCATGATTTCCACGCCGGACTATGTCGAGCAGAGCGCCGCGGCGGACGCGCAGCGCCAGCAGGTGCAGGACTTCCTGCAGCGCGACGACGTGCGCGAGCGCCTGAGCGGCATGGGCGTCGACCCCGCCGAGGCGCAGGCCCGTGTGGACAGCCTCACCGACCAGGAGGTCGCCGACATCAGCCAGCGTCTCGACACCCTGCCCGCCGGCGGCGACAGCCTCGTCGGCGCGCTGGTGTTCATCTTCCTGGTGCTGCTGATCACCGACCTGCTCGGCCTGACCGACGTCTTCCCGTTCGTGAAGAAGACCGCGCGCTGAGCGATCCCCGCATTGCGCCGGATGTTTCGGATCGCCCGCGACCGAAAACATCCGGCGCGATACCGTTCATCTAACCCATTTCAGCCACGGAAGCACACAGAAAAACACGGACAAGATCTTCGGATGGCCACGAAATCCACGAAATCCACGAAAGTCCTTTAAAGGCGAAACCCGGCCACGGAAAACACGGAAAGCACGGACAGGTATAGAGCTGCAAACCCCGTTTCGGAGAGACGGGTTTTCCTCACATACCGTTCGTGGATTTCGTGGATTTCGTGGCTAAAACGTCTTGCCCCGTTCACGGACAATCGCCCGTGCGTCCGCAGCGGATCCGCGCCTGGGTGTCCAGCAGCTCGTCGCGCAGCGCACCCGCGTGCGGCAGGCCCTGCTCGATCAGCGCCTCCGCCTCGTCCCAGCGCCGCTGTTCGGCGAGCAGCAGCGCCAGATTGTTGTAGGCCGCCGCCTCCTCCGGAAACGCCGCGATGACCGCCCGGTAGCCGGCCTCGGCATCGGCGTGCGCGCCCTGCGCGTAGCGGACGTTCGCATGGCCCAGCTGAAAGATGGCCTGATCCGGCCAGCGCTGTACCGCGACGCGGTACAGGGCCTCGGCCATGGGCAGGCGGCCCAGCTGCTCCAGCGCGATCGCCGCCTGCAGCGCCTGGGCGGGCTCGGCCGCGACCGGCAGTTCGTCGGGCGGCAGCGCGACCATCGCCCATTTGTCCGAACGCGCCCAGGTGCGCTCGAACACCGCCGCATCGACCACCTTGCGCCGCTCGCGCCCCGAACGCAGGATCACCGTGCGCGCCGCCGGGTCCATGCCGATCACCACGGCGTAATGCCACATCGGCGACCAGTCGAGGGCGAGATTCTGCAGGATCAGCACCGGCCGGCCGGCGGCCAGCTCCCGGTAGACCGCACCGAGATCGCCGGGGATCTCGTAGGGCACCCGCCCCTGGGCGCGCGTCTGCGCCAGCAGCTCGATCTGCAGCGTGCCCAGGCGCGCCGGGATCATCAGCCGCGGCGCCAGCGCCTCGGGCGTGACATCCACGCCTGTCCACTGCAGCACCTCGGCCAGGGCCGCAGGACCGCAGTGGTAATCCTCCTGGGGGAAGAACGGCACCTCGGCGAGTTCGATCGCCGGGGCATCGGAAGGCAGGGTGGAGCGCGGCGCGGTCGCGCAGGCCGACAGCAGCAGCACCGCCGCCAGCAGGCCGAACCGCGCCCACGCCCGCATCGGCATCACTTCTTCACGAAGGTGAAGACGTCGGTCACGCCGAGGATGTCGAGGATCAGCAGCAGCACGAAGATGAACACCAGCGCGCCGACCACGCCCGCGCCGGCCGGCTGATCGGCCAGATCGGCCGCGCGCGCCAGCTCCGCGCCGCTGAGGTTCGCGGCCCGCTCGCGCGCCATCTGCGGATCGACGCCGAGGCCGATCAGCTGCGCCTCGACATCCGCGCGCGCCAGGAAGGCCTGCACCTTGTCCTGCGCCGCGGCCTCCGAAGCGACGGCCGCGTGCCGCTCGACCGAGATCATGCCCGCCTGCGCCACCGGCACCGCCACGCTCATGAACCCGAACACCGCCGTAAGGGCCAGCACCCAGCGCCGCATCATTGCCGTCCAACGAGTCATCGTGTCGCTCCTTCTTCATGGAATGGGAATGCGGCCATGATATAGAGGGGCGGCATGCCGTTCCACAACCCCGCGTTTCACAGGGTGAACGGCCACTGAAATGCCAAACCGGTCACGGGGCGAGGTGCCCGCGACCGGCCTGCCGTGGGCAGAGGCCGCAGCGCCTAGGCGGCCTGCCAGTTGGCCGCGATCACGGGCTCCAGCTCCGCGCGATAGCTCTCCGGCAGATCGAACTCGCCGCCGGCCGGCGGCGCGAACGCCGCCATCGCCTGGACCAGTTGCTCGACCTGGCCGTGCAGCAGCCGGTAGCCGTCGCCTGCGCGGATTTCCTCGACGTGAAACCGTTCGCCGAAATACCAATCCTCCACCTCGATGCGATCGTCGGTGCCGACGATCCCCACCCGCAGGTCGTTGCCGACGCGCGAGAACCAGAGCTGGTCGTGGGCGATGTCGACGCCGAGCTCCACGGCGTCGGTCGTCGGGCCGTAGTCCGCGAGGCGCGGATCGTGGGTATCGAAGTCCCGTATCCGGTCGTGTCCGTCCCCGCGTGCGAAACGGTAGGTGTCGTTGCCCCTCCAGCCTTCCAGCCTGTCGTTGCCGGTACCTCCAATGAGGATGTCGTCGCCCGTGGCGCCGATCAGCAGGTCGTCACCGCCCAGGCCGTTCAACAGATTCGCCATGCCATTGCCGAGGATATCGTTGGACAGGGCATTGCCCGTCCCCGCGATCGCAGTCTTCAGCAGGTAAAGCCGCTCGACTTGGTCGGGCAGGGTGTAGTCGACGAAGCTGCCCGCGGTATCCGTGCCCTCTCCGGCGAACTCCACGATGTGATCCCCCGGATCGTCGATGACATAGCCGTCGCGTCCGTCACCGCCGAACAGCGTATCCGCGCCGCGGCCGCCGTCCAGATGATCGGAGCCGTCCCCGCCGTAGAGCAGATCGTCGCCGTCCAGGCCCTTCATCCATTCGGAGCCGTGCGTGCCGACCAGCAGATTGCCGTCGGCAGTACCATCCAAAGGCAGGGTGTCGCGATGAGGATCGAAGGTCGGCGGCGGCGGTGCCAGCGCCAGCATGTCGCGCATGGACAGGATCGATCCGTCCGCGAAGCGGAACTGCTCGATGCCGCGCCCCAGATGGCCGTCGGTGCGGTCGAGCTGGAAGTAGAGGGCGTTCGGCGGCGACGGGTCGGGGCCCTCGGGATCCTCCGCCGGCGGCACGGAATGAGGTATGACCACCCGCACGCCCGCATCCGGCGCCCAGGCGATGTCCAGCGTCGTGACCGCGAGTCCTGAGCCGTCGGAGACATGGGTTCCCCACGAGAACGTGAGATCGGTGGCCGCGATGCCGGGCGCGAACTCGACGGTGTCGCGTTCGATGACGCCCGCCTCGATCAGCGGTTGCAGCGCGAGATAATCGTTGGGCTGCAGCCGCGGCAGCGGCGGCAGCGGGTCGTCGACCCCGTACCACATATAATTCGGATAGCCGACGGAGCGGTAGTACCAATCCGAATACGGCGATGTCGGCGGGCCCACCTCGCCCCAGCGCAGATGGAGATGCCCCGTGTCCTCGATGATATCCCAGCCGTCGGTGATGCCGACGACGTAGGTGTCGGCGCCGGCGCGACCGTCCAGACGATCGGTGCCCGCGCCGCCGATGAGCGTGTCGTGCGCGTCGCTTCCGCGGAGCTCGTCATCGCCGGCATTGCCGTACAGCACCGCGCCCAGCACGCGGCTGTCCGTCAGACCGTAGCCATATTGATATTCCCAGAGGGCCCCGCTGTACTGCGATGGTCCGCCCCACACGGGTGGATAGCTTGCGGAGATCACATCGTTGCCGGCCCCGCCATCGGCGACGGCGTGGCCCTGGACCGCAATCGTGTCGTCTCCGTCGCTGCCCGTCACCTGTTCCAGCGTCAGCGTGTCATCGTAGCGATAGACGGAGTGGGTGACGGTGCGCGTGGCGACGCCGGCCGGGGCCGCGCCGCCGTAGACCCAGTAGCCGAGCGCCCGGGTCGAACCGATCGCCCCGGTGTAGCCGTCGACCGCCAGGCTGCCGCCGCCGTCTTCCGCCTCGGTACCGCCGTGAACGGTGACGACCGTGGCCCCCGACGGAATCTCGAAGCCGGCGTATCCGCCTGAGGGATAAAACCGTGCCGTTCCGCCGCCCGATCCGCCCGCCAGTGCGACCGCGCCCGGCCGACTGTCATAGTCGGCGACCCGGGTCGTGGTCTGGCTCACCAGTGTGCGCTCGCGGACGAACGGTCCGCTCTGCTGCACATAGGAACCGCCCTCGACCGTGACCGGCAGGACCGCGAACGCCGCACTGTAGTGGCTGGTGCCGCTGCTCGAGGTGCCGACGCCGGAGGCGGTGCGCCGCAGCACGCCGTCCGCGTCGGGCACATAACCGAGCCGGGCGAGCGTGGTCGTATACAGCGCCCGCACGCGGTTGCCGTAGTCCTCGGCGATCTCTTCGAATGTCGCGGTAACGCGGGCGGCCGGCGGCGGCCCGACGAGATCCTCCAGCGGGCGCGTCGCGCCGGCGGCATCGCGCATCTGCCAGACCTGTGGCATGGCGGCGTAATCCCGGATGCGCACGCCGTCCGTGCCGCCCTTGAACCGCACCCGCAGGTCGTTCGCCTCCAGCCAGACGTCCAGGTCCTCGAAGCGGACGCCGGGACCGAGGGCGAGCGTACTCGTGTCTGCGCCGTCCTCGACCACCAGGTCGGTGCCCATGCCCCATTGGAGCAGGTAGCTGTCCGCCCCGGCGTCGCCGGACAGGACATCGTCGCCGAGGCCGCCGTCCAGCACATCGTCGCCGGTGCCGCCGTTCAGACCGTCGGCACCCGGCCCGCCCGCCAGTGCGTCGTTGCCCGCGGCACCGTACATGTGATCGTCGCCGGCCCCGCCGTCGATGCGGTCATCCATGTCGCTGCCGTGCATCACATCGTCGCGCGCCGTTCCCTCGATCAGCAGCGGCACGGGCGCCTGCCCCACGAGATCGGCGTGCGTGACGACCGCGCCGTCCGCGAAGCGGTATTCGTGAACCACGCCGGCTAGGCCGTTGCGAATGACGATCGCATCGCCGGTGCCGTAGCCGATGCGCAGATAATGGGCGCCATCATCGCCCTGGTACTGGGCGACGGCGAGGCTTTCGCGCGTAACTCCCTCTCCGAACGCGATCGCGTTGGCGCCCTCGACGTCCATGACGATGTCCACGCCGCTCCCGGGCGCCGCCACGAAGACATCGTCGCCGGCCCCGCCATACAGCAGGTCGTCGCCCGCGCCGCCGTCGAGCCGGTCATGACCGCTCTCGCCGAACAACCGGTCGGCGCCCGCGCCGCCGGCGAGCGTGTCGTCGCCGCCGCGGCCCAGCAGGAGATCGTCGCCCGCCAGCCCGTCGAGCAGGTTCGCCGCGGCATTGCCGAACAGACGGTTGGCCAGGACGTTGCCCGCGGCATCGATCGCGGCATCGCCGCTCAGCGCGACGTTCTCGACCTGGGCGGGCGCCGCGAAGCCGACGAAGGTCTCGACGGTGTCGTTGCCCGCTGCGGCGTCTTCGATGACGGCATCCGCGACATCGTCGACGACGTAGAGGTCGTCGCCGATTCCACCCAGCAGCGTGTCGGCGCCGGCGCCGCCGTCGAGGCGGTCGTTGCCCGCGCCCGCTTCGATATGATCCGCACCGCCCTGCCCGTGAATCACGTCGTCGCCGTCGGCCGCGGAGCCCGTGCCGGCATCGCCGATCAGCACGTCGTCCTGGTCGCTGCCGTAAAAGGTGTCGTCCGCATCCGTCCCGTGCAGGTTCACGGCCGGCGCCAGCCGCATCAGCCGTGCCTGGTCCAGGCTGCCGTCCGCGAACCCGTACCAACCGTCGGCCGCCAGGAACCCGCCGTCGATCCACAGGGTGTGCGCGCCGGCCGCGATCCCCAGGTACTGCTCGCCCTCGGCTCCGTCGAATTGCCGTATGCCGATCGCGTCGCTGCCGATATCCTCCAGCCGGAGCCGGCCCGCCCTTCCATGCACCGTGTCGGAGCCGTCGCCGGCGCGCCAGATCACGAGGTCCTGCGCATCGGTGAAGAGCACGTCGTCGCCCGTGCCGCCGTCGAGGATGTCGGCGCCCGCTCCGCCGTTCAGGATGTCATCGTCCTCGCCGCCGTTCAGGGTGTCGTTGCCCTCGCCACCCCGCAGCTCGTCGTTGCCCGTGCCGCCGACGAGCGTATCGCTGCCGCCGTCCCCGACCAGAAGATCGTCGCCGGCCTCGCCGTGCAGGACGTCGTTCCCGTGTCCGCCGGCCGGAACGCCGCCGTCGTCGCCGAACAGATAATCGTTGCCCGCACCGCCGAACAGGACATCGTGCCCGCTGCCGCCGACGAGGCCGGCCGTCCCGTCCGCACCGACCAGGCCGGATGCATCCGTCCGCCCGTCGTCCCCGTCACCGCCCATCAGCACATCGTCGCCGCTGCCGCCGGCCAGCAGATCGGCGCCCTCGCCGCCGTCGAGCCGGTCGTTGCCGCCGTCGCCGTACAGCGCGTCATCGCCGGCGCCGCCGCTGAGCTGATCGTTGCCGTGCGCACCGGCCGGCACCGAGGTGCCGTCCCCGTGGATGCGATCCGCGCCGCCCTGTCCGAACAGGACGTCGTTGCCTTCGCCGCCGAACAGCACGTCGTCCTCCGTCCCGCCGTCGATGACGTCGTCGCCCAGTTCTCCGAACAGCCAGTCTTCGCCGGCGCCGCCGAAGATCAGATCCGCCCCGCCGTCGGCCGAGGTCGCGACCTCGGCGTCCACGACCGTGCGCACGTACGTCAGCACGCCCGCATCGTCTCGCACCTCGCGCGTAATGGCCCACTCCGTACCGACGCGGGATGCGCTCTGATCGCCCATGACATGATCGTCGCCGCCACCCGCGATCAGGGTGTCCGCGCCACCGCCGCCCAGCAGCGCGTCGTCGGCCGCGGCGCCGATCAGGATGTCGTTCTGCTCGCCGCCGTCGAGCCAGTCGCCCCGCGTACCGCTGCCGGCCTGCGTTTCGCCGGCCGTGCGCGCGGCGTCCACGCCGATTTCATCCTCGGCGAACAGGACGTCGTTGCCGGCTCCGCCCAGGAGGATGTCCCGGCCGGCGCCCCCGATCAGCACGTCATCGCCCGCACCGCCGCCCGCGACATCGTCGCCGTCGCCCGCCTCCAGCCGATCGTCCCCGCCCCGCCATGCGTCGATGACGTCGTTGCCGCCCAGCGCCGTGATACGGTCGTTGCCCGCACTGTCGAACAGCGTGTCTGCGCGGTTCCCGTCGTTGCTGCCGGGGTCGACGACGACATTGCCGAGCTCGTCGTAGCCGACCTGCACGCCCGGCGTGGAGTCGTCCTGATCCAGCGGCACCAGATCGCCGGCGATCTCCGCATCGAAGACCGGATCCGCCGGTACGCCGGCATCCATGATCCGCAAACCCTCGACCGTGCGCGTCACCTCGCCGTCGGCAGCGGTCCGATACTGCGGCGTGAACCGCAGCCGGCCGATGATCTCGTCGTCCGTGTCCGTATCGCCCAAGGCCGTCAATGTGAGTACGGCGAAGGTCCGGCCTGCCGGTATGCGCATCTCGAAGTGACCCGATCGGCGCTCCGCGCCCGTGACCGAAAAATCATTGTTCAGATCGAACCCGTCTTCGTCGAACACGTTGTCCGGGAAGTCCACGACGATGATCTGTTCGCTCAGGGAAAGCGTCTCGCCGATCGTGACCAGAAACGAGATCGAGCGGGGCCCGTCGGCCGCCTCCGTCCACTGCGACATGTCCAGGGGCGGCGTGATCGTGATGGTCTGCACCGCCATTTTCAGACGGTCCTGCGCCCTGAGCAGGTCCGCCTGCGCGGCGGTATGGCTGGCATCGAACAGCGGCGTGGCCAGCAGCGCGTCCATGTCGGCGATCACCGCCCGCGCCTGGCTCTGCGTCAGCGGCGGCACACCGTCGAAGAGGCTTTCGAAGAACGACCACAGGGTGCGGTGGGGCGTACTGTAGCCGTGCACGCCGTTGACGAGGAACTGCTCCATCATCCGGTCGAGCAGCTGTCCCTGCTCACTCTGTTCCCGGAGCGCGGCGTAGATGTTCGCCATGTAATGCCGGTCCAGCTGGTTCATGGCCATCATCAGCATCGGCACCGCGACGCCGCCCGAAATGGTCCAGGCGGCCATCAGCTCGATGACGTTGAGCGTGCCGTTCTCCACCTGAACCGGCGCCGGCCTCGAACCGATATGCGTTCCGACCGAGGAGATCACGCTGCCGGCCACGGTCAGGTTGCTGAACACCGCGGGATCGGACGGGACGTTGTCGAAGCTCAGATCATTGGCCGTCAGGAATTCGGTGAACTGCTCCGCGGCCGCGCCCTCGGTCAGCTGCTCCATGCCGGGCGCATCGAAGGTCACGCCGCCGAAGCCGAACACGTCCGCGGCCAGCTGCGCCAGGCCGCCGCCGAGGGAGTGGCCGGTGACGGTGATGGCGGTAGCTGAATCACCGTAGGCACGCCTGATTTGGTTTGCGAATTCCAACGCCGCCACGAACTGCGGATGCTCGCCGCCCACGGTCAGCGCGA